>DASVNP010000194.1:0-1997 GCA_036383775.1 Paraburkholderia sp.
TTTTCCTTCCAGTCCGGAATCAGCTCGGTGATGGCGCGCGGGTCCATCACCGCGCCCGAGAGGATATGCGCCCCGATCTCCGAGCCTTTTTCCAGTACGCAGACGCCGATCTCGGCGCCTTTTTCGGCCGCCAGCTGTTTCAGGCGGATCGCCGCGGACAGGCCAGCCGGGCCGCCGCCGACGATCACCACGTCGTATTCCATCGACTCGCGCGGGCCGCTGATTTCGGGGAGATTCATTGATCAATGTTCCAATCTGACTACGCCGCTGCTGTACTAAGAAGCGAAACACGCGCGCAACTACAGAAGCTTCGTGCGGCGTAAGCCATCGATCTCCGCGTCGCCCATCTCGAGCCAGTCGCGAAGCACTTCGCCGGTGTGCTGCCCCAACGTCGGCGGAGATTGACGGTATTGCACAGGCGACTCCGACATGCGGATAGGATTCGCGACCAGCGCCACCTGCTTCGCCAACGGATGCGGCATGTCAATACGCACGTTGCGGGCCTGAACATGCGGGTCCGAGAACACATCTTCGAGATCGTTGATCGGACCGCATGGCACGCCCGCCGCTTCCATCACGGCAATCCATTCCTTCGTCGGACGGCTCACCGTGGCAGCGTGGATCATTGCGACGAGTTCCTCCCTGTTCTTCACCCGCTGCGGATTGCTCGAGAAACGTTCGTCCCTGCTCCATTCCGGTTTGCCCAATACAGCGCACAGACTCGCGAACTGACTGTCGTTGCCGACCGCGAGGATCATGTAGCCGTCAGCCGTTGGAAATTCCTGATACGGGACGATGTTCGGATGCGCATTCCCAATACGTCGAGGTATCACGCCGCCGACAAGGTAATTCGCCGCCTGATTCGCCAGACAGGCGATCTGAACGTCCAGCAGCGCAAGGTCGATGTGCTGTCCTTCGCCGGACCGCTCGCGCCGGGCAAGTGCAGCGAGAATCGCCACGGTCGCATACAGCCCCGTCATGACGTCCGTGAGCGCGACGCCGACCTTCAGCGGCCCTTCGCCTTCCGTGCCGTCTGCACGCCCGGTGAGGCTCATGAGCCCGCCCATGCCCTGGATCAGGAAGTCATAGCCGGCACGCTCCGCATAGGGTCCGGTCTGCCCAAATCCCGTGATCGAGCAGTAGACCAGGCGCGGATTCACGTCCTTCAGGCTCGCGTAATCCAGACCGTATTGACTAAGTCCGCCGACCTTGAAGTTCTCGATCAGCACATCCGCCTTGCTGGCCAGTTTCTTCACGAGACGCTGCCCATCCGGCTGGCTCAGATCGATTGTGATGGACCGCTTGTTGCGATTCGCGCACAGGTAATAAGCGGACTCGCCCGTCGACTCATCGTCGGCATCGTTCAGCCACGGCGGCCCCCAGGCGCGCGTATCGTCACCCTTGCCCGGCCGTTCGACCTTGACCACGTCCGCGCCGAGGTCGGCCAGCAATTGGCTCGCCCATGGACCGGCCAGCACGCGCGAAAGATCGAGTACTCGCAAACCTTCGAGCGCCCCTTGTTGGAAAGTCTCGTTCATGAGCGGTCAGAACGCTGCAATGCCGGTGATGGCGCGACCGAGGATCAGCGCATGAATATCGTGCGTGCCTTCATAAGTGTTGACCACTTCCAGATTCACGAGATGGCGCGCAACGCCGAACTCGTCGCTGATACCATTGCCTCCGAGCATGTCACGCGCGACACGGGCAATATCGAGTGCCTTGCCGCAAGAGTTGCGCTTCATGATGGAGGTGATCTCGACTGTCGCAGTGCCTTCGTCCTTCATGCGGCCGAGGCGCAAGCACCCCTGCAAACCCAGCGTGATTTCCGTCTGCATGTCGGCGAGCTTCTTCTGGACCAACTGGTTCGCCGCGAGCGGCCTG
This sequence comes from Paraburkholderia sp., assembly GCA_036383775.1. Lineage (GTDB taxonomy): Bacteria > Pseudomonadota > Gammaproteobacteria > Burkholderiales > Burkholderiaceae > Paraburkholderia. The sequence goes on from DASVNP010000194.1 coordinate 1,882, forward strand.
CCGAACTGCTTGCGATCGAGAACATACTGGCGCGCACGATGCCAGCAGTCTTCCGCCGCGCCCAACGCGCCCCATGCAATACCGTAGCGCGCGCTGTTCAGGCAAGTGAACGGCCC
>DASVNP010000195.1:0-40682 GCA_036383775.1 Paraburkholderia sp.
CGAGTTCAAGCGCGATCTCGGCGGCATCCTGCTGCTCGCGATCGGCGCCGTCGCGTTCACCACGCTCGCGGTCGGCGTGGTTGTCCATTGGATCGTCCCGACCCTGCCCTGGGGCGCATGCTTCGCACTGGGCGCAATCGTCTCGCCGCCCGACGCCGTCGCCGCGAAAGCCGTGCTCGAACGTGTGAAGTTGCCGCGCCGCCTGATGGTGCTGCTGGAAGGCGAGAGCCTCCTCAACGACGCCGCCGGTCTCGTGCTGTTCCGCTTCGCCGTGGCAGCGGCACTGACCGGCACATTCAGCGCACAGCACGCATTGGGACGCTTTGCGGTGCTGGCAATAGGTGGCGTGGCGGTGGGCGTGGCCATCGGCGTCGTGGTCGTCAAGCTGCTGTGTTATCTCGACGACGCCTACCTCATCATCACCGCAGCGGCGCTCTCCGGGTGGATCAGCTACATCGCTGGCGACGCACTGGACGTCTCGGGTGTGATCGCGACCGTCAGTTGCGGCATGGTGCTCGGCTGGCATCAGCACGAAGTCTTTACGGCGGCGGTGCGCATACGCGGCACCGCGTTCTGGCAGGTCGTGATCTTCCTGATGGAAGCACTCGTCTTCATTCTGATCGGCCTGTCGCTGCGCGGCGTGATCGTGCGGCTGGGCGGCGTCGGCGACACGTTGACCGCACTCGCGCCCGCCGTCGGCGCGGTACTCGCCGCAGTCGTGCTGTCGCGTTTCGTCTGGGTCTTTGCGATGGAATGGTTGAAAGCACGGGCGTGTCGATTGACGCAGCGCGCGGGCGGCACGCCTGACTGGCGCTCGGCCACGGTGACCAGTTGGGCTGGGATGCGCGGCGTGGTCACGCTAGCCGTCGCGCTGTCTTTGCCTGACACGATGCCCGGCCGCGATCTGATTCTGGTCGCCTCATTCGCGGTGATTCTGGTGACCGTGCTCGGTCAGGGCACGACGATCGGACCGCTCATCCGCTGGATCAATCCGGACCACGGATCGGAGAAAAACGCGCGGCATTTGACCGAGCCTCAGGCGTGGGCCCGGCTCGAAGCCGCGCAACTTGCCGCCATCCGGCCGCTTGTGCACGGCCCGGATGGCAGCGTGATTCATCCACGTTTGCTGGAGCAGTACAGCTATCGCGCACGCATTACCGAGAGTCACCAGAACGAACCTGCTTATCCCGCAGAAGCACGTGCCGCGCACTACGACGTGGTGCTGGCCGCCGTCTCCGCGGCACGCGTCGAGTTATTACATCTGCACCGATCGGGGTTGATTCACGATGAGCTGCTGACCCTTCTTGAACACGATCTGGATCTGCAGGAAATCGCGGCAGTGCATGGCAAAGGGTGAACGCTCGCATCAGATCACGCTCACCATGCGGATGCGCGTCAATCACCGCGTGAGAAAATGTCGGCACTCTCCCGCCAAAAATCTCAAGGAACGACATGACGACCTCCTCTCTGACCCGTGCGATCGTCACCGGCCACACACGCGGCCTGGGTGCTGCGCTGGCCGAACAACTGCTCGCACGCAACATCGCCGTGCTGGGCTTGTCCCGCTCGCGTCACGCCACGCTCAAGGCGCGCTTTCCGGCGCTGCTCGAAGAAATCGAACTCGAACTCGCCAATCCCGCGCACGTTGTGCAATGGATCGCGACCGATGCACTGCGTGCCTTCGCCAGCGGCGCGCAAACCGTTCTTCTGATCAATAACGCGGGCACGGTGCAGCCCGTCGGCCCGATGGAAGGACAGGACGCGGCGTCCATCGCGAACGCTGTGAGCCTCAACGTCGCCACACCACTCATGCTGGCCAGCGCGCTCGCCACAGCCACCGTCGACGCAACCGACCGGCGCATTGTGCACATTTCCAGCGGCGCGGCCCGCAATGCGTATCCCGGCTGGAGTATCTACTGCGCGACGAAGGCCGCGCTCGATCATCACGCGCGTGCCGTCGCACTCGACGCGAATCGCGCGCTGCGTATCTGCAGCCTGGCGCCGGGTGTGATCGATACGAATATGCAGGCGGAAATTCGCGGCAGCAGCGCGGATCAGTTCCCTCTGCGCGAGAAATTCGAAGACCTCAAACGCAATGGCCAACTATCGACACCTGAACAATGTGCCACCCAGTTGCTCGATTACGCGTTGAGCGATGCATTCGGACAGACGCCGGTCGCCGACATTCGCGAGATTGCGAAGCCTGCGTAACGGGCGCGAACAACGCTCCCGAAAAATCTCACCTTTACGCTGATTCGAGGCTGATCCGGCGCCGTTAGACGTGCCGGACGCGCCCCTTCGCGTCAGATTCGCCGTGCGGCACGAGCATTCGGCGTACGTATGGAATGACGTGTGGTGAAGCACGCGACCCGCTCGCGTGCTCCCGAAAAATCTCACCTTTCGCCAACAGCGCTCGGGATTTCGCGCACAACGTGCGCCAATCTGCTCCCGAAAACGCTCACCTTTCGAGCCTGGAAGCAGGTGGCAAAGGCATACTGGGCGTGGCACGGGTAGCCTGGAACAGGCTATTCCCGAAAACCCTCACCTTTAGGAAAGTAGGAGTAATCTGCATACCCAGGTAAGCGGCGACGCGCCTCGCGATACAGGAGAAGCAGGTCCCGAATACTCTCACCTTTGACCGAGCGGACGCATGCGCAGCACTCGGCCGCGATCACCACGCCAGCCGGTTTATCCACGAATCCAGCGTGTTTCGTCGTTCGCCGTAGCTGTTGGACCGACTCGATAAGCGGCCGGTACGCGGCTCCCGAAAACGCTCACCTTTGGCGAGCCGGCCGCTTTAGCAGTGGCTTAGCTTGCCAGCTTGCGGAACGTTTCAAGCACGGCGTCGCCCTTGAACGGCTTGACGATCCAGCCTTTCACTCCGGCTGCCTTGCCGCGCTCCTTCATCGCCGGGCTGCTTTCCGTGGTCAGCATGATGACGTTGACCGTCTTGTTCGCGAGTTCGCCGCGAATCTTCTCGACCATCGTCAGGCCGTCCATGTTCGGCATGTTGACGTCACTGATCACCAGCTTGATACCAGGGCTGGCCTTGAGCTTCGCGAGGCCGTCCTTGCCGTCCACTGCCGTGTCGACATCGAGGCCGTTCTTCTTCAGAAAGCCGGCCACTTCATCGCGCACTGTGCTCGAGTCATCCACCACCAGAATTTTCGACATGTTTTTTCCTTTGACAACATTCAGAACAGATCCAGCTCACCTGCCTCGACCATTGCGCCGACGTCGTCCGTGACTTCCTTGAAGTCTTCCGGCGACCAGGCCAGGCTGAACACAAACCGTTGATGCAACTTCACCGCGCGACCCGATTGCGGGTCCTTCAGCCAGTACATGAAGCACAGTTGCGGATTGCCGCTGCCGAACGAGATGTACTTGTGTTTGTGATTCACCAGCAGCGGCACCTGCACCTGGCTGCGCAGCCAGGCGTCCGCGTCGCCGACATACCGGTTCTTGAACGAGCCCCAGATGAGGTTCGTCACTTCACCGAGCACGCCGTTCAGATCGCGGAAATCCGCCTCGCCGTGCTGCGCGCCGTCGATCATCTTGTAACGGTCGAGCAACTCGAGAATCGGCGCCTCCTCGGCCTGCATCATCATGTAGCCGCGGCACCATGCGCTTTCCAGCGGAATCAGGCTGAACACCTCGCCGAAAATGATCCGGTCGCGCACGATATACGGCGTGTCGCACGTGATGGTCAGGTCCTTGAACACGTCGCCGAGAATCGCCTGCGTCATGTCGGCGATACCGCGCACCAGTGCGTTCGGATAATCCAGGCTGAAGATGTACTCGTCGATTGCCTTCTGCAGCGGCGCCATGTCATGCGCGACGTACGCTGCACAGATCACGCGGCGCAAGCTCTCCGGCAAGTCGTCCATGCTCGCGTCGCTCTCCCGGCGCATGATGATCGGCAACTCGGGACGCACCGCGTTGATTCTGATCGCGATCTCGGCGCTGGCTTCCGCCGAGCCGCCGTAACACTCGGCGAACAGCACCGCGCCCAGATCGATATTCGAGCGCAAAACGGACTGCAAACGATTCTTGCCGACTTTCACGCCGACGAGATTGTTCTCGTCGCAAAAGCGTTTCAGCACTTCTTTGTGCACCGGGCAGTCGTCCAGCACCAGCACCTTGCTGACCGGTTTGTTCATGTTCATCTTGCGTTCCTGCTCACAGCGGCTATACAACACACAATCAAAACAACTCCAGCTCCCCGCTGGTTTCCTCAACAGCGCTCGTGTCCGCGACAAAATCGATCGGCGCATGCGTACACACGCACAACGTGGCGGCAAGCCGCACCGTCCCGTTGAGCGTGACCGAATACGACGACAGCAGACCCGGCTTCAACTCATGCAGATAGGGCAGGCAACCGGCCTCCAACACATAAGGCGTCGACATGCCGAGGTCGGGAAAGTAGCGCAACAACTCCTGATTGATCGCGCCGCAGCACAGATTGCAGATTTCCAGAAAGACTTCCTGGAAGGGCCGCTCGTCGGCCTCTTTCAGGTAGTACGCGCGCGTGCTGTCGTCTTCGTCGAAATGCAGAATCAACAGCAGTCTGAACACCATCGACGAAATGGTCAGCACGACCACTTGCGTGTCTTTGCTCGTGCCGGCACTGGCGTCGGCAAGCGGCACGATCTCGCACTGGTCGTTCGAATCCAGCGGCAAACGCGCCTGCGCGGCCTTGCGGAAAATGCGTTCGAAGCTATCCCGGGCGTGGGCAGAAATCACACCGCCACCTCTTGCAGCTTCGAATGAAACTGATTGGCCAGCGATTCGACGCTGGCGAGCGACGCCGAGATCATCTTGCCGCCGGCCTGAATGTCCTGAAACGTCGAGGTCGTGGTCAAGTCGTTGCGATGCAGGCTGTCGCGATAGCTCTTCGACAACTCCTCGGAACGCGCGGCAAGCGCGCGCACTTCGCTCGCCACGACCGCGAAGCCACGGCCGGCAGGACCCGCGCGCGCCGCTTCGATCGACGCATTGAGCGACACGATCACCACATGCCGCACAATCGAGGACAGCTCCTCATTCTTCGAGTGCATGTCCTGGTTTTGCGTCATCAGCGAAATCATCTGCTCGTGCCAGCGCTCGAACGTCGCGCCGAGACTCTTGAGACGCTCGGCTTCACCGGCGATCCGTTGAGCCTGATACGCCCACTGGTCCTTATCCTCGGTGGCCGCTTTGAGCGCCGCGCGCAGCTCATCGGCACTGGCCGATTGCTGCATCAACTCGTCGCGCAATTGCTCGGTCAACGATTGCAGATCCTGCGCCGCCTCTTCGCGTTCGCGGATCGCTGCGTCGTGGTCGGTCTGCTCAGCCTTGAGCGCGTCGACCCGGGCTTGCGCTTCGTCGCGCAACCGTGCCTCCAGCTTGGTGCTGTGCATCTTGTGAGCCGCAAATGCCAGCAGCGCGGTAACCGCGCTGCCTGCTGCCGCTGCCAGTACATACTCTTGAATCACAACCGTTTCCTTCGAAATCCGGCGCTCAGTCCGCCATCGCGTCGAGTTGCGGTACGCCGGCTTCGCCACGCGCTGCTACGCCGAGCGTATCGACGGCGACGCTATCCGGCAGGCTGACGATCGTCTGGAACTGACGGAACGCCGCGGCGCGGTGATCATCGGTAAAGCGCAGTTCGATGTTGCCGTTCGCCCGCTTGAGAAAATCGCGCACGGCGTCCATGCCGACTCCGCGGCCTGACAGCTCCGTGACCGTTTCCGCTGTCGAGAAGCCCGGCCGGAAAATGAAATCGGCGATGGCCTCGTCGCTCAGCGTGTCGTTGCTGCCGATCCAGCCGCGCTCCATGGCAATCCCGCGAATCCGTTCGAGCGCGAGGCCGCGGCCGTCGTCGCTGAGCGTGATCTGCAACGCGCCGTTGTCCACGCCGACTTCGATGTCGATCGTGCCTGCCGGCGTCTTGCCATTGGCGCTGCGCGCCTCGGCCGTTTCAATGCCGTGGTCCATCGAGTTGCGCAGCAAATGCATGAACACGTTGTTCAGCGTGCCGCCCGCTTCGCCACGCAGACGGTAGCCGTTGTCGTCGATCCGCACGGTCGGCGCGGGCTTGTCCAACTCGCTCGCGAGCGAAGGCAGCGAATCCAGCACGCCGGACAGCGCGTCGCGCACACTCTGGCTGCCCAGAGCCCGCAGCGTGCGGCGCAGGCTATCGCGCATCGATTGCAGTTCGTTGAGTTCGCCGGCGTTGGTCTGATCCAGCATGCTCAGCGTGTGCTGGATATGCTCTTTCGCGACCATCACGTAGTGGCCCGAATTGCCGGTGTCATTGCCTTGGCCTTTGCTCTTGCGGCCCAGGCTCTGTTCGTTGATCTTCGCGTAACTGTCGATCGCTTCGCGCACACGCATCAGTTCGGCCATCAGATGTTCCTGATCCCACGAACGATCCGTTTCCGGCTGGCGCAGTTCGTGATAACTCTGCTCGGTTTCATGCACGACGTCGGTCAGATGCTGCAGGTTGTAAGTGCGCGCATTGCCCTTGATGGTGTGCATGTTGCGGAACAGCTCGGCAATCACCGCGTGATCCGCTTCCGAATGCTTGCGAATGATCCGCTCGTTCTCGCTGATAAAACCCGACGAGCTTTCAATGAAATGATGGAATTTCTCTTCACTGACCGCGAGAATCTCGCCGATCATATCGAGGCGGCGGCGCTGTTCACCGGCTTCCGCCGCGAGCTTACGCAATTCGGTGACATCGCGCACGCACAGCATGAGGCGCAGGATCACGTCGTTTTCATCGGTAATCGCCGACCATGTCAGGTCGAGAATCTTCACGCGCCCATCGGGCATGCGCTTCGAAATCTCGCCCACCAGCAGATGCTGATTGAACGCGAAGTTGATGCAGTCTTCGCCAAGGCACGCATGCGCGGCCGCATCGACTTGCGAGAGTGCGTCCGAACCGAGGTCGGTATCCGCGAACACCAGATCCATCAGAGCGCGACCGGCAATGTCCTTCGTCTCGAAGATGTCTTCCAGATACGCCGAGTACTCCGAGTGGATCACGGCGCCGTCGATCACGGTCAGAATACCTTGCTGCATGTTCTGCAACATCGCCTGGATGTCGGCGGTTTTCTGCTTGAGCTGCGCGGAGCTTTCCTGAATCTTCTCGATCATGCCGTTGAAGGCGACGATCGAATGGCCGATCTCATCGAGCCGGCCTACCGGCACGCGGCGCGTGAAGTCCTGGCTCGACGCGATCTCGCTCATCATGGCCTGCATGCGGCTGAGCGGGCGCGTGATCTGGCGGTAGAGCAGCGAACCGATCGAAGTCAGCAGAATAATGGCGATACCGGTAACGACGGCAATGGCTGTAGTCGTCGTGGCAAGCCGGGCATTCAGCGTGGTGATCGCGTCGTCCTTCTCGCGGTTCTTCTCGACGCGCAAGGTTTCGACGATTCCTTCCAGCTCGTCACGATACTGTGCGACGTTGGCAAACAGATACGCCTGCGCGAGTTCGTTCTTGCCGTCGGCCTTCATCTTGGCCGTCTCGGCAATGGCGGAAAAATAGTTCTCGAGACTGTCGTTAGCCTGCGAGACGAGGCCCTTCTGGGCGTGGCTCGCGGCATCCTTTGCCTGCAAGGCGAGCGCCTGTTGCAGCGAGGCGCGCTTCTTCTTCAGATCGTCCTGGGCCTGGGAGACCATGTTGGCGTCGGGCGCGTAGACCAGCGTCATCGTCGCCAGTTGCACGTCCTTGACTTGCGACACGAGGTCGGCAGAGGCGAGCGCACTGGGCACGACGCCCTCCGTGACCTTGCGTACTTCGACCGCGCTGCCGCGCGTCTGATAGACGGCGTAGCCGCCAATCGCCGACAGGGCGACGAACATCAATACAACCAATAGCGTGATGCGATGACGAATAGTCATGTGAACCCCCCGGGGTCTGGCCTTCGCGTCAGTCCTCGTTGGGAGCAGCGCGTTTTATGCGAAATATGGTGCTACTTGCAGCGTCGCCGAGTATTGCGGATGCATGTTACTAAGCGATGACCGTCGATTTTTTAAATGCATTTAACGCGTTAAATTTATTGCTCAAGTTTTTTGTTTAACGGCCGTTAAATAAGGCATTTTGTTTTTACGAATTGTCACTGTTCCAACAAACTGCGCGTCCAGACTAAAGCCTCGTTCGACCCCGAGGAGCCTACCGATGAACGTCAGTGTCCGCAGCTATCTGTCCCCAACACTGGTCCTGCTCGCTTTCGATTGGCCCGAAGGCGGCACGCGTAAAGACTTTCTCGGGTTCGCGATCAAACGGACACCAGGCTTTCTCTCCGCCGACGGGCACGAGCGGGAAGCCAGCAGTTGGCTGCCCAACCGGTTGACATTCAAAGGGGTGGTGCCGGACACGCAGCAAGACGCGCCGTCGAATCAGGCGCCGATCCAGAAATTCATGTGGTGGGACGCGCATATCGACGAAGCGGACCGCGAAAAGTCGTTCACCTATGTCGTCTACCCCGTGGTCGGCACAGCGGACGCGCCGCAATTGCTCGACGCGCAAAAGGGCGAATGCAAACTGACTCTGCCCGCACATATCGAGGCGAACATCGGCTCGTGGTTCAACCGTGCGGTGGTCAGCTCGCAGGCGTTCACGCGCAAAGTCGCCGCACTGCATCTCGCGCCGCACGCGGCGCCGTCGACGCAACAGGCGTTGCAACTGCGCACGTGGCTCGCCAACGACTTGCAGCAGGTTTTCGCGCTCACGCTCGATCACGCGCACCGTGCGGCTTCGGCGGTGTATCACCTCACCGATCCGCTGTGGGCGATTCCCGCTTTCGACGCCTTCGGCAAGAAGCAGGGCAAGGCGTCGCTCGCTATTGTGTATGACTCGCATGAGGTGATGCAGAAGGGCAAGCCGCCCGCACCGTCGCCGAATCAGCCTGCCGTCGACCAGCTCGCCGACGTTGCGACCTTCGCGCCGCGCGACAAGACGCACATCATGCATGACAAGTTCATCGTGGTGGACAACGGCAATGGGCAGCCCGCGCCAGCGCGGGTGCTGACGGGGTCGGCCAATTTCACCACCGAGGGCATCACCGAACAGGCCAACGTGCTCCATCTGTTCGACTCGCCGGAATTGGCCACGTTGTACAGCGAGCGCGCCAGGGCGCTCGCTGGCAATCCGAGCGTTGCTGAGACGGCGAAGCTCGCGCCGGGTTGGTCCGACTCGATTCAGATCGGCAGCGCGAAAGTGCGCGTCTGTTTTTCGCCGGAAGCGAGCAATTCGCGTTTGCAGATCGACACGATCGTCGAGGCGATCAACAACGCGAAGCACTCGGTCGTATTCTGCCTCTTCATGCCGACGGACGCGCCGCTGCGCGACGCCTGTTTCGCGGCCGGCGACAAAGGCCAGATGATGTTCGGCCTGGTCAACCACATCAGCCCGAAATCGGCGCAAGCAGCGGAAGAGGCCGAAGCAAGCGGAAAGATCGTCACGACGACGGCGCTCGCCAATATGGAGTTGTATCACCGCGGCCGCGACAAGCACGACGTGATCGACGCGGAGTATTTTTCACCGGCCACCGTGCCGGCAGGTTTCGAACCTGAGCTGCGCGTGTTCCCGGGGGAGAACGCGCCGAGCTACGCGCCCGTCATCATTCACCACAAGTTTCTGGTGATCGACGCGGAGGGCGCGAATCCGATCGTCTACACGGGCTCGGCGAATATGAGCAACAACTCGGAACACTTCAACGATGAGAACCTGCTGGAAATTCGCGACCGCCGTATCGCCGGCACCTATCTCGCGGAATTCCTGCGGCTTTACGAGCACTATCGGGCACGCGCGTTGGCCATCCTGCAAAAGAGCGACAACACGCACGAGCGCCTGATGCTCGCGCCGGATGGATCGTGGGCGAAGAAGTATTTCGTTGCGGGTAGCCCGGAGGAGAAGGCGCGCGTTGCGCTTGCGCACGGCGGGGATTGATCTGGATGCGGGCGAAGCGTTCAGCGTATGGGCGGCAGATGCTTCGATGCCTCGCGCAGGGTGAGCGGCGACATGAGATCGCGTGAGGCCGACAGAAAGCCGCTCACCACGTCGGGCGCGTGCCATGCGTAGTCCCGCAGCGCCCAGCCAATCGCCTTGCGGATAAAGAAGTCGCTTTCCGCGGCAAGTGCACGGGCGTAACCGAACAGGCGATCTTCATCAGTGTGCCCGCGCCAGCCGAGTTGATGAATCATCGCGATACGCCGTACCCACAGCGATTCGTGCGGAAGCGCGGCATCCATGGTGGCCTGGGCCTCGGGCGTGTCGGCGCGGGTCGCTTTCACCACGTCGCCAACCACGCCCGCGAGCGGATCGATCGAATCCCACCACGAAGCCTGCTGCGCCATCTCTAATAGATGCGCGATATCCGCGATCGCAAGCGTCTTCCATTTGCGCGCCAATAGATCCGCGGCGACGTACTGGTATTCGCGCGCCTGCAGGGTCCATAAGACATCGGCGTAGGCCAGCAATTGAGCGGCGTTGTCCACCGGCAGTTGTTTGAATACCGGTAGCACAGCCTTGCGCCGCAGCGGCGTCGGCACGCCAATGAACTCGAACTGGTCACGCATGTAGGCGCGCATCGCAAGCGCACGATCGGGGTCGCCGTGCGGCGCGAGCGCCGCCTTGATTTCTTTCGCGGAGGCTTTCGGTGTCATTGAATTTGGCGGACGTGGAGAGGCTGATGAAGTCCCGGCTCTTGGCTCCCGAATTCTCTCACCTTTGAGTTTAAAGTGCGCGGACAGGTAGCCATATTCTCACCTCGCCGTCTCCCGAATGCTCTCACCTATTGGTTTATCAGGGTGAGTTGATTTAGCGCTTGATGCTTCACCGTCGACGGCTATGACGAGAATTCCCTGGAAATCCTCACCTTTTGGCCGGTGCGGAATCGGTGTGATGGTGCCTCACCTCCTGGAATCGCTCACCTTTGCGTGCGATCTCCTGGAACTCCTCACCGTGCTGCGCTCTCATAGATAATTAAGGTGCCGTTCGGCTCCTGGAACGGCTCACCGCTCGGCGAGATTGAATCGTCTCCTGGAAAACTTCACCGTTGAACGGGATAGGATCATCTCCTGGAATTCCTCACCTATGATCGCAACAAGGCTATCTCCTGGAATTCCTCACCTATGATCGCAACGAGGCTATCTCCTGGAATTCCTCACCGTTGATCGCAACGAGGCTATCTCCTGGAATTCCTCACCGTTGATCGCAACGAGGCTATCTCCTGGAATTCCTCACCGATGATCGTAATGACGCTTTCCCCAGGAATCTCCGAACAGAGCTGAATCAACTCAAGCGGAGCCACAATCAAACCATTCCCATCCGCGCGTGGAGAGAATGCGCCGCGAGAAACTTATTTCGGAGATGCTGTCAGTTTTTTCCACCGGCACCGACTAACTCCAACGCCTCGCCTTGTTTGACTGCTCGCCCGTTCTCAGGCTGGCCAAACAGCAGCGAGATACTTAAATGGGCAGGTAGGCTGAGGATTCTGACGGATGGATGTCAACTTCGATTGCACGATGTGCGGCAAATGTTGTCACAACCTTCGGTTGCCGTTGACGGTGTCTGAGTCAATCGCGTGGCTGAGGCGAGGCGACAAGGTTCAGCTATTTGTCGAGGCTATTCCATGGCCGGAGGAGCCGCCGCCAGATAATCTGGTCGCGGCGCACAAGCGCCGCCGCTCATTTCCCGCCACCAGCGGCTCTCTGCCGATACGGGTGGTGGTTATCATTGTTGCGGCATTCGACGGCCCGTGTCCGAACCTGCTGGACGACATGCGATGCGGAACTTATGAAAGCCGGCCTTTGGTTTGCCGCATCTACCCGGCAGAAATCAACCCATTCATCTCTCTGGACGTGGAACAGAAAGCATGTCCGGCTGAGGCGTGGACGGGCGCCAGCTCTCCCCTGCTAAGACAAGGAAAAATAGTCAATTCGCAAATCGCGGAGCTGATCATGGAGTCGCGCAACACGGACGCTGCCGAAGTAGAAGCCAAAGCCGCCCTCTGCCTAGCGCTCGGCATCAACAGCACGGCGTTGAGCAGCGAAGGGTTCTTCGTTCACACACCGGACCAGGCCAGTCTCCTGAACGCTCTCGAGTCAGTGCGAACGGTGACGGCGGCGGCGCCGAGTTCGTGGCAATTTGTATCGAGTCGACAAGCAACTGTCGATGCCTTGCGTTCAGTCGATGCGGTCGTCGTGCAGGAAACTCACGTCCCCAGCTAAACACAGACATGTGATTGCCACGCCGGCAACCCGTTGCCGGCCAGGTATACTGCCGATCTTCAAACACTGATGCTCTGGAAGAAACCCATGTCGAATGTGCCAGCCTGTCCGCAATGCGCGATGGAAAATACGTACCCGGACGGAGACAACTATATCTGCGCCGACTGCGGCCACGAATGGCCCGTTGCGGCGGGCGAGCCCGACGATAATGACGCGGACACCGTCGTCAAGGACGCCAACGGCAATGTGCTTGCCGATGGTGACTCAGTCGCGCTGATCAAGGATCTGAAGGTCAAGGGCTCGTCGATCACGTTGAAAATGGGCACGAAGGTCAAGAGCATCCGCCTCGTCGGCGGCGATCATGAAGTTGACTGCAAGATGGACGCCGGCAACTTTATGCTTAAGGCCTGTTATCTGAAGAAAATCTGAAACGCCCGCGTGGTGCCCATGCCGGCACCGTTCGGTGCCACATGAATCCTCGTGCCGGAGCCGTCACCAGCGATGGCTTGTCGGGCAGCACACTGCCCGACAAGCGGCAATCCGGACAGACAGGTCAGCGGAAAACGCTCACAGCTTCCACGAGGCGGGTCGCCTGCTGCTTCAGGCTTTCCGATGCTGCTGTGCTCTGCTCAACGAGGGCGGCGTTCTGTTGCGTGATGTGATCCAGGTCGCCTACGGCCTGATCCACCTGGGTAACGCCGCTGCTCTGCTCCTCAGTTGCCGAACTGATCTCTGCGATCAGGTCAGATACCCGCTTTACCTGCGCCACGATGTCGTCCATCGTCTTGCCGGCGTCGTCGACCAGTCTGGAACCTGACTCGACCTTTTCGACGCTCGCGCCAATCAGATTCTTGATCTCCTTGGCCGCGTTGGCACTACGCTGTGCCAGCGCCCGAACCTCGCCAGCAACCACAGCGAAACCGCGTCCCTGATCACCCGCGCGCGCAGCCTCAACGGCCGCATTGAGCGCGAGAATGTTCGTCTGGAACGCGATTCCGTCGATTACGCCAATAATGTCTGCAATTTTTCTCGAACTCTCCGTGATCTGGTTCATTGTGTTGACCACTTCCGAGACTGCCCGTCCGCCTCTTTCCGCCGCATCGCTCGCGGTGCCCGAGAGTTGATTGGCCTGGAGTGCCGTCTCGGCGTTGCTCTTGACGGTCGCGGTCATCTGGGTCATTGACGCCGCTGTTTGCTGCACGCTGGAGGCGGCCTGCTCGGTGCGAACGCTAAGGTCATGGTTGCCCTGCGCGATCTCGTTGCTTGCGGTCTGCACATTGATCACCTGTTCGCTGACATCGTCTATCAGCCAACGGAACATCAACCCGAGCTGACTGATCGTGCGTAGCGTCATGCCGATCTCGTCGACGCGATTCATGTGGACGGCCTTCTGGCTCTCGCCAGACGCAACACGCAGAGCCTGTTCGAGCACCTGCTCGAGCGGCCGCGATATCTGTGCTTCCAACCAGAACGACGCGAACATGGAAACCGCGAAGCTCACGCCGGCAACGCCCGCGAGTACGCCCCCCTTCAATCCCAGCAGCCACGCGGCCAGAGCGACCGTCGGTGCAACCGACAGCAAAGCCGAACGGATCCGCCAGCGCACCGGCATGGTCTGAAACATCGAGGTCCAGGCCAGCAGGCCAGTCCGAACAATCAGCCCCTTGTGGAAACGACGGTTACCAGCTTTGCCCTCGCGAAAATCCCGGTACAGCGCCTCCGCCGCTGCGATCTCCTCGCGTGAGGCCTTGGTCCGCACTGACATGTAGCCCGCCGGTTGGCCGTTGCGTACCACCGGCGTTGCGTTGGCACGGACCCAGTAGTGATCGCCGTTCTTACGCCGGTTCTTTACCAGCGCGGTCCACGGTTCGCCGCCCTTGAGCGTCTGCCACATGTCGGCAAACGCCTCTTTGGGCATGTCCGGATGCCGTACGACGTTGTGAGGCTGGCCTTGAATTTCCTCGTGAGAAAAGCCGCTGACCTGCATGAACGCGGCGTTGGCATAGGTGACGTAGCTCTCTGTGTCGGTGGTCGACATCAGTGTCGCGTTGTCAGGGAACTCGAATTCCCGTTGAGTGACGGGTTGGTTGTTACGCATATTGTGGCCCTCGGAAGGCTGATCGGATGTCCGATTCTGGTTTTGGTGGACTGCCGACACGTCAAACCGAAGTTGCCGCTCTGGCAGTCTTTCAGAAATAACGGCAGGTGTCAGGAAAACCTTACCCTTTCAGATAAACGAGGTGCGCATGCCATGATAATAGTATTATCATTCTCAACGGCCGGCCTGGAACCGCACGGCAAACACTGCCCGCAAGTCAGTCCGAAAGCGCGACGTCATCGCATGCGGTGAGCGGACCGAAACCGAACAGGAATGTCATTCATACCGCAGCATGGATCGCTCTCACGTGTCGTTCGACGCCTATATGAACTTTCTTGCCGGGCCATCCGCGGACGGTACGCCCGTGGTGCTGGAAACCGAACACGCCCTTTCGCTGCACTTCGATCTACTGGCCACACAGAGTTTCATGTCCAGGCGTGACCCTGACAGGCTGGCGCTCGGCTACACCCGAACGATGATGGGATTCCTGCTGCTACAGCCGTCGCCCGGCAGAATTTCCATGATCGGTTTAGGCGGTGGATCGCTGGCCAAGTACTGCTACCGGCATCTTCCGGATACGAGAATCGTGGCCATCGAAATCGATCCCAAGGTGATCGCGTTGCGCGACAAATTCCACATTCCGCTCGATGATGAGCGACTCGCAATCATCTGTGCGGACGGTGCGGAATACGTCAGGAGCAACGATGCGCGCCCGGACGTGATTCTGGTAGATGGTTTTCTGGCACACGGCATGCCCGCACAATTGGGCAACGCCGCTTTTTACTCGGCTTGCCATGCGCGGCTTGCGGACGATGGGGTGCTGGTCGCCAATTTCGTCGATGACGATCCTCATATTCCATACTACCTGGAAGAGGCGCGTTCAGTGTTCGGCGAGTCGCTTTCCATTTTCATGGCCGACGACAGTTGCAACTACACGCTGTTTGCCTGGAAGGGGGCATTGGGACTTCCCTCGCGGGACAGGCTCCTCGCGCGTGCACGCGATCTGGCCATGACACATCCCCTGAACCTGCGCGCCACCGCACGCAGGTTGAAGCAAGGCGTGGGGCTCGCTTCGAACTGGACATTTGGGGAGAAGCTGATCGGCTGACAAACGGCTGGGATGCGCAAGATTCGCGGCCATTCGGCTCAAATCAACCCGCAGGCGCTAGTCGGCATGATGATCGTTGCGGCCGCGACGGCCGTGAATTGTCACCTTACCCTCATCATGCTATCTTTCCGACGCATGCTGGAGGGGCCTGCGCAGGCGTACCTCAGGCGGTTTTGCGGCGCGGCCGCGCACCAATTGCGCTTTTGGTCCGATAGCTGACACCGTGCTGATCAAGGTAGTCGCGGATCAGTTGCCGCACCACCTGCGAGGGCGTCAGGTCCTGCGCCGCGCACAGTTTCTCGAACGCTTCCTTCTTCACAGGATCGATCAGAATCGTGAGCCGCGCGCTTTTCGTTTCCATGACGGGGGCGAAGTCGAAGTATGTTAATCAAATTATAATACATCGTGTGGCCCGAGTCATCTTCGTGGCACCAGAATCACATGGCGACAGGCGATTCCCCCTTGGCAAAGCCAATGCCGGACCGTTCATACCCCACGGATCGCCGACCTGAACCAAGGCTTCGACCAATCCACTCCCTTGTGCACAAACGGTAATCCGAACCCCTCGACCGCGTTCAGTGCATCGAACCTGCGATGACCTGGGCAAAGAAAGTCCGCAACAGCGAATCCCACCTTTCACCCTCCAAAGCGATCTCAGCCGAGTCGACCCGCTTCATTTCCGGATCGAGGTAAACAGCGCGAAGCGACCTTGGGTGCGGCGGACCGACAAAGAACTGGCCATCGTCGTCCAGAAGCAGAAACGGCTTCTGCCTAAAACGCGCCCCGAGCAGGGAGGTCGCATCCTGGACATGGCGGGCCGATTCCTTCTGATAGACGAAAACGACGTTGACTCCGCATTTTTCCAGGCGGTCGCAGATATCCGAAAAACGGTAGAGCATCTGGAAACCGCGTTCGCCCGCCTTGCCCACGCCGATGACGATCAATCCGCGACGCCCCATCACGTCCTGTAGATGCAGGTGTGTGTAGTCGTGGGACAGCAGCGGAACATTTGTATCAATCACGTCGACCTCCCCGCCGCGCGCAGGTCGTCAACCAGCGGCACGACAACCAGCACGATCAGCACGCCTGCAAGCGGCACCGTCGAGGCGTAGCCGATGTGCTTGAATCCCATCGCACCAGCAAAACCACCGACCAAAAACATGGCAAGCATCGCCGCGTGCACTTTCAGCCTCGCCCGATCCGCCATCACGAAGGGTGCCCCAGGGTCGGACCTCGCGGAATTCCTGTAACAGAGCTTTCCGAGTTCGATGCCGATGTCCGTCACGATTCCGGTCATGTGGGTGGTACGGATTTCGGCGCCCGACAGCTTGGTGATCATGGCGTTCTGCAGACCCATGATGAAGCACAGGAGCACAACGGTCGCTGGTACGAATAGCGTATCCCACAGCGCCAGATGGCTACCCAGCAGCCCGAAACACAGCAACAGGACGGCCTCGATCAGCAACGGCGAAGCGTACTGGCTATGCAGCCGCCGGCGCCGCCCCCAGTTGACGAGCACGGCGGAACAGGCGGCGCCCAGCAGGAACGAGATCAGCGATCCGGCGCCGGCCAGCACCAGCGAGAGATCGCCCAGCGCCGCCTGATCGGCAATCGAGGACACCACGCCGCTCATGTGGGACGTGTACTGCTTCACCGCCAGGAAGCCACCCGCGTTGGTTGCGCCCGCCACGAACGTGAGCGAAAAACCAAGTTGCCTGTCCGCCTCGGCGCTCCGGTCCTTCCCGGTCAGGCTCCGGAAATAGTGTGCTGGCATCGGGAAATGACTCCAGGATTGCGTGTTCTGACCATGCGCCGACGAAACAACGCACTGGTACAGCAGATGGTCTTTCAGATCCAGCTTGGTTGATACACATGCCCCGGCGCCCCGAACAACGCTGGCATGTTCGTTGTGCGCCCCGCTGGATCATCCGCTGTGGAATCGGATTAATAAAGCTGCTAGGATGATAACGCAATTATCATCATCTACTAACTTGATACACTTGGCTCACATACACTCCGAGTGGCGGGTGATGCTGTGAGAGGCGGTGGCTGGATCCGCGGCGGCAACGGTGCAGACTCAGCGCGCGGTTGATCGCGCGGCGGCAAGATGTCAAAAGAATGGAACGTCATCACCGGGCAGAAGCCGCTCCGGGATACCCTTCGTTCAACACACTGACCGTCGAACAGGACATCTGACGGCATCGGAGACAACACTGATGGAGCATCTGCTGGTCGTCCATTATGTGCTGCTCGTGATTGTGGGCTGGCTGGCCGTTGGCGTTCTTGGACTGGCTAGCCTGCGCCGCACACGCACGGTGGCGCATGGCCTGTTTCCGATCGGTGCGGTATTTGGCCTGCTTCTGTGCGGACTGGGCCTGACCGGCAGCTTCTCAGGTCCCCAGCAAGTGATCCTGCCTGTCGGGCTGCCGGACTTGCCGTTTCATTTGAGGCTCGACGGCCTGTCGGCCTATTTCCTCTCTGTACTCGGCGTGGTAAGCACGGGCGCAAGCGCGTTCTCCGCTGGTTACTTCCGCAAGGGCGCGGGCACCCCTCCCGGGCTGTTGTGCTTCGAGTATCACGTGTGCCTCGCAAGCATTGCGGTACTGCTGTTGGCAGACGACGCGTATTGCTTCATGGTCGCGTGGGAGACGATGACGGTATCGGCCACTTTCCTCGTGATGACCAATCACCGCGTCGCCGAAATCCGCCGGGCAGCCTGGCTCTACTTCCTGATCTCTCACGTCGGCGCGCTCGCGCTCCTGCTGTGCTTTGGCCTGCTGCAGGCCAATACCGGCAACTATACGTTTGCCAACATGCGTCAGCAGCATCTGGACGTATTCTGGGCGTCCATCGCGTTTGTGCTTGCGCTGGTCGGTTTCGGCACAAAAGCGGGCATTTTCCCGCTGCATGTCTGGCTGCCCGAGGCCCATCCAGCCGCGCCGTCGCCAGTATCGGCGCTCATGAGCGGCTTTGTGCTGAAAGCCGGCCTCTACGGCGTGCTGCGCACGGTGTTCGATCTGCTGCACGTGCAGATTGCGTGGTGGGGCATGCTCATGCTGATACTCGGACTCTTCACCGCCCTGTTCGGCGTCGTGTTCAGTGCCATCCAGACGGACATGAAGCGGCTGCTTGCATACTCGTCGATCGACAATATCGGCCTGATGTTCGTCAGCTTGGGACTCGCGATTCTGTTTCGCGCGTACGGTATGAGCGCGCTGGCTGCGTTGTCGTTGACGGCTCTGCTCTACCAGATCGCCAGCCATGCAGCATTCAAGAGCCTGCTGTTTCTTGCAACGGGTTCCGTACTCCATGCGACCGGCGAGCGCAATCTCGGGCGTCTCGGCGGTCTGATCCGTTTCACGCCGTGGACCGCGTGGGCCGCCCTGGTGGGCGCGCTCTCCAGTGCGGGGCTGCCGCCGCTAAGCGGTTTCGTCTCCGAGTGGCTGCTGCTGCAAAGCTTTCTGTTCACGCCTGGCTTGCCCGACCCGTTCCTGAACATGGTGGTGCCCGTCGTCGCCGCATTGATCGCCCTTGTCGCCGCGCTCGCGGGCTACACGATGGTCAAGTTCTTCGGCATCATCTTTCTCGGCCAGCCTCGCGAGGCAAAGCTTCGCGAGGCACGGGACGCAAGTCCGTGGGAGCGCGTCGGTTTCGTATGGCTCGCGGCGATGTGCGTGCTGCTCGGGCTGTTGCCGGTGCAGTTCGTGGCCGTGCTGGATCGCGTCACCCAGATGCTGGTTGGTGCCGGAATCGGCCAGGCCGTCGCAAAGAATGGCTGGCTGCTGCTCGCCCCTACGAGCGTGGACCGGGCCAGCTACATGCCGGCGGTGTTCCTGCTGTTCTTCTTCGCCTGTTGCGGGCTCGCGTGGCTGCTGGTACGCCGCTTCTACCATGGGCGTTTGCGGCGTGCGGCGCCATGGGGCTGTGGCTATCCGTTCGTGAACGCGCGCATGCAGGACACGGCTGAAGGCTTCGGGCAACCGATCCGTGAAATCTTCGCGCCGCTGTTCAGGATCGAGCGTCGACTTCCTTCACCTTTCGACAACCTGCCGGTGTACAGCGTCACCGTGACGGATCGCGCGTGGCCGCTGATTTACGAGCCGATTGAGCGGCTGGTCAAGCGCGTCGCGACACTAGCCGGCCTGCTCCAGACAGGCCGCATCGCGGTCTATCTGATGTACAGCTTTCTCGTGCTGATCGTATTGCTGATGCTGGTGAGACGATGATCACACTCTCCGGATTGCTCTCCCAGGGGCTGGAGATCGTGCTCGCACTGGCCGCGGCTCCGCTGCTGACAGGGTGGGTCAACATATGCCGCGCGCGCTTGCAAAACCGCCGGGCACCGAGCGTCTGGCAGCCCTACCGGATGCTCCACAAGCTGTTCAACAAAGAGTCCGTCGTCGCCGACCATGCCAGCCCGATTTTCCGCGGCACGCCGTATGTCGTCTGGGCATGCATGACGCTCGCTTGTGCGATCGTGCCCACGCTTTCCACCGATCTGCCACTCTCGCCAGCCGCGGACGCAATCGCCTTGGTGGGGCTTTTCGCACTGGCTCGCGTGATGATCTCGCTGGCCGCGATGGACGTCGGGACCGCGTTCGGCACGCTCGGCGCGCGCCGCGAGATGCTGGTCGGCTTCCTCGCGGAGCCGGCCTTGCTGATGGTGCTGTTTTCGGCGTCGCTGATCACGCAGTCCACCCTGCTGACCAGCATCGTCTCTACGCTCAGTCATCGCGAACTGGCCATCTATCCGAGCCTCGCGTTCGCGGGGATCGCGTTCACGATGGTGTCGCTCGCCGAAAACGCGCGTCTGCCGGTCGACAACCCGACCACTCATCTCGAACTGACGATGATCCACGAGGCGCTTATCCTCGAGTTTTCCGGCCGGCATCTCGCGCTGATGGAATGGGCCGCGAGCCTCAAGCTGTTCGCGTACTCCTGCATCGGCCTCGCATTGTTCATTCCGTGGGGCATCGCCGAAGCCGGCAATCCGATGGCGCTGCTGCTCGCCATACCAGCGCTCTTCGTCAAGTTGCTGATGGGTGGCGCCGCACTCGCGGTCGTTGAGACGACCAACGCAAAGATGCGCATTTTCCGCGTACCGGAATTTCTCGCGACAGCGTTCCTGCTCGCTGTCATCGGGATGCTCGTCCACTTTCTGCTGGGGGCGTGAATGCACGGCTTCGCGACGCAGATCATCAACTTCCTGGCCGCCATCCTGCTGCTGCTGTCGTTTGCGATGCTTAGCCAGCGCCGCATCCTGTCGCTGATCCACCTCTATACGCTGCAGGGCCTGACACTCGTGTCGGCGAATGTCATCCTGGGATACGTCACATCCGACCTACACCTCTATATTTCCGCCGCGCTCACGCTCGTGCTCAAGGTCGGCCTGATCCCCTGGATACTGTATAGGCTCGTGCAGCGCCTGAACGTCAAGACAGACGTGGAGTCGCTCCTCAACATTCCCGCCACGCTGCTGATCGGCATCGTGCTCGTGATCGTCGCGTTCAACGTCGCGTCGCCGATCAGCCAGCTCGCCTCATCGGTCGCGCGCGGCACGCTCGGCATTGCACTCGCCTGCGTGCTGCTGTCGTTCATGATGATGATTACGCGCGCGAAAGCGATACCGCAGGTGATCGGCTTCCTGTCGATGGAAAACGGACTGTTTTTTGCCGCTGCCGCGGCGACCAACGGCATGCCGATGATCGTCGAACTCGGCATCGGACTCGATGTGCTGGTGGGCATCCTGATCCTTGGCGTGTTCATGTTCCAGATCCGCGAGCAGTTCGACAGTCTGGACATTCATCACCTTGAGAAACTCAAAGATGACTGAAGCCTGGATGTTGCTGCTGGTTTTCGGGATCCCGCTCGTCGGCGGCGTCGGTCTCGCGCTCGTGGGACAGCACCATGTCGCGGCAGAGCTCAACGTCGGCTTCAGTTTCCTTACATTCGCGGCCGCCGCGCTGCTCGCCGTCGAAACCGTGGCGCATGGGCCGGCGTTCGCGCTGGGCAAGCTGTTCTTCGTCGATCCGCTCAACGTGTTTCTCGTTGTGTTGACCGCTTTCGTTGGATGGACGACAGCTATTTTTTCAAGGCCTTACATGCGTATCGAACGCGACCGCGGCAAGATGACCGGCCCACGCATGCGCCTTTACCACAGCATGTACCAGCTGTTCATCTTCGCGATGCTGCTCGCGCTGCTCACCAACAACATGGGCATCCTCTGGGTAGCCATGGAAGCCGCCACGCTCGCCACGGTGCTGCTGGTCAGCGTCTATCGCACGGCGGCAAGTCTCGAAGCCGCGTGGAAGTACTTCATTCTGTGCGGCGTCGGCATCGCGCAGGCACTATTCGGCACGATCCTTCTCTATCTCGCCGCGAGCCGGCAACTCGGCGGCGGCGATGCGCTGCTCTGGACCAGTCTGAGCGCGGTCAAGAGCAGTCTCGACCCGACCATCATTTCCCTCGCGTTCGTGTTCCTGCTTGTCGGCTATGGCACCAAGGTCGGACTCGTACCCATGCACAACTGGCTGCCCGATGCGCATGCCGAAGGTCCCACCCCCATTTCGGCCGTGCTCTCCGGCTTGCTGCTCAACGTCGCGCTCTACGCCGTGCTGCGCTGCAAGGTACTGGCCGATGGCGCACTCCAGAATGGCTTGCCAGGATACCTGCTGGTCGGCTTCGGACTGGTCTCGGTGCTGGTCGCAACCTTTTCGCTGTTCCGGCAGATAGATGTCAAGCGGCTCTTTTCGTATTCGTCGATCGAACACATGGGCCTGATGACGTTCGCCTTCGGGCTTGGTGGCCCAATTGCCACCTTCGCGGGCCTGCTCCATATGACGGCGCATTCGCTGGTGAAGTCGGCCATTTTCTTCACCGTCGGGCATGCGGCCCAGAAGGCCCGCACCCAGGCGATCGACGACATCCGCGGGTTGTTGAGCGTCAGCCCGACAGTTGGGTGGGGCATGATGCTCGGCACGCTCGCCATCCTTGGCATGCCGCCATTCGGTGTGTTCGCGAGCGAGTTCCTCATTCTCACTACGGCGATGCGTACGCTGCCGTGGGCTACGCCGTTCCTGTTGCTCGGGCTGATCGCGGCGTTCGCTGCCATCTTCGTGCGCGTACAAGGCATGGTGTTCGGGGATACGACAGCCAAAGTTCTCGAGCACCCACCAGCCCTGTTGCCCGTGTTTGTTCATCTCGGCATCGGTCTGATGTTGGGGCTCTATATTCCGCCGTATCTTGCGACCTGGTATCGGCAGGCGGCGGCCATGATAGCGGGGTGACATGTGCGCATCGAGGCATTCGGGTTTCCCAACCAGATTCGTCTGTCCGCGTTTGCGGGCAGGTCTTCGGCCTTTCTGGCGCGGGTCGACCGTGACACGTGGATCCGTACCGCGAGCACGGTACGTGAGGCAGGTGGGCGGCTGATCTCCCTGTGGGGGGCCGAAGAAGCTCCCGGCACATTCGCGATCTCCGCTGCTTACGCCCTGGAAGACGGCATCCTTTGGCTTCAGTTGCCGACAGGCGACGGGCATGGTGCGGACCGCGACGGATACCCGGATATAGCGGCGATCTTTCCGTGCGCGGCGCGCATGCAACGGGCCGTCTACGACCTGGTCGGGCTGCGTGCGATCGGCGCCGAAGATACACGGCCGTGGCTGAACCACGGCAACTGGCCAGCCGATTACCATCCCCTGCAAAAATTGTCCTCCGGAACCGAGCGGTTTCAATCCCAGGAAGCGGACTATCCCTTCGTCCACGTCGATGGCGACGGCGTCCACGAAATTGCCGTCGGCCCCATCCACGCAGGCGTGATCGAGCCGGGACACTTCCGCTTCTCGGTGGTCGGCGAGAAGGTGTTGCGCCTCGAGGAGCGGCTCGGCTATGCGCACCGGGGAATCGAGCGGCTGTTCGAGCGCGTGCCCGCGATCGACGGACACCGTCTCGCAGCACGCATCGCCGGCGACACCACGGTCGCCTTTACGTGGGCCTATTGCATGGCGGTCGAGCGCGCGTTGAACGTGCGGATTCCGCCACGCGCGCAGTGGCTGCGTGCGCTGCTGCTCGAGCGCGAGCGCATTGCCAACCATCTGGGTGATCTTGGAGCGCTCGGCAACGACGCGGGGTTCGCCTATGGCCTCGCACAGTTTTCCCGCCTGAAGGAAGACTGGCTGCGCCTGAACGATCGGGCATTCGGGCATCGCTATCTGATGGACCGGATCACTCCTGGCGGTGTGGCAACGGACCTCGACGCGCAACTCATCACGGCAATGCAGGCGCAGTGCGAGCGGATTGAGTCACAGGTTCGTGTCATGCAGAACATCTACGACGACCAGTCGGGATTGCAGGATCGATTTGCGGGCGCTGGCATCCTCTCCGCAAAAGTGGCTGAGCACTTCAGTGTGTGCGGACTGGTCGGGCGTGCCAGTGGGCGGAAAATCGACGTGCGGGTTGATCATCCTTACGCGCCCTACCACGTGGTGCGCGCGCAAATGGTCAGCGACGAACGGGGTGACGTGGCGGCTCGCGTCGCGGTCCGGTTCAACGAAATCTACGAGTCCATCCGGCTGATTCGGACCCTTCTGGCCGATCTGCCAGGCGGTGAAATCGTCTCCCGGATTGAATCCAGTGGCTTGCCATCCTGTGGAGTCGGCTGGATCGAAGGCTGGCGGGGCGATGTGCTGGTCACCGTCGAGACTGGAGCCGACGGTACCATTGCGCGCTGCCATTGCCACGACCCGTCGTGGCAGAACTGGCCTGCCCTAGAACACGCGATCATCGGCAACATCGTTCCCGATTTCCCGCTGATCAACAAGTCGTTCAATCTGAACTACGCGGGACACGACCTGTAATGTGGCAACTTCTCAAACAGATCGCGACAACCGGCACGCCGACTCTGCGCGTGCCAGAGGGCGATGACGCATGGCGGACTGAAGGCCACCGGATCCAGCAGGAAATCCTCGACGTGCTCGGCCGGGCGTTGTGCATTCGCGAGATCGATGCGGGCTCCTGCAACGGCTGCGAACTGGAAATCCATGCGCTCAACAATCCCTACTACAACATCGAAGGCCTGGGTATCAGGTTCGTCGCGAGTCCCCGTCATGCCGACATGCTGCTCGTCACCGGCCCGCTCACGCTGAACATGAAGGCAGCGGTATTGCGGGCCTACGAGGCAACGCCGCACCCGAAGCTGCTGGTCGCCGCCGGCGAGTGCGCCTGCACGGGCGGCATCTTCAAGGACAGTTATGCCGTGTGCGGACCGCTCTCGAATCTTCTTCCCGTCGACGTCACGGTCCCGGGTTGTCCACCGCCGCCGATCGATATCCTGAGAGGCATTCTCGCCGCGCTTCGTGTGAAACGCACGATGCTCGCGCCATGATCGCGAGCCGTGACACATCGTCTCGACGTCCTGCCCGGGGCCGGCCGCATAAGCCGGGCAGGTCAGCACGTTCGTGGCTCGAGCGTCCTCCCAATATCGTGCAATGACTCCCATCAAGTTCATTCTCCGCTATACGGCAGTGCCGTTCATGGCGATCGTCGCCGTCGTGTCGTGGGCCTCATTTCACTCATCCGCTGAAATCGACGCCCGACAGTACGCGGCATTGTCGCGCGCCTATGCGAGCTTTCCGGTGCATCTCCGGCGTGATATTGGGCAAGCGCTGCAATCGGGCAAGCTAAGCAAGTGGGATTATTCGTCGCTGGTACGGGAATCACTCGACGATGGAGTTGTTCTCGACTGGCCGTTGGACGATAAGGAAAGCGTTGCTACCGAGCGGGACAAGCTGATGGCGCTCGTCAAGGCAGACCAACTCTGAGCCGTTCGGCTCGCTGAGTTTGTTACGGTGAGCAGATTCAGGAGGCCCCCACCAACCACGACCGGTGAGATCCACCCGAATCTGGGCCTCACTTTCAAGTATGGTGAGGAGATCCAGGAGGTGATCGCCAAGCCTAGCCGGTCGTCGTCTTCATCGATTACGCTGTTGCGGGTCCTTTGGCGAAGCAACCTGCACATTCCGGATTGAACAGGATATGAACGTAGTGGAAGGGCGGGTAAGAGCCTTCAATTCGGATAACCAGGCAATCTGGCGAGATAGAAGTCCGATTGGAGACGCGGGTTAGAACCTTATTCCCGATTGACACTGGTCTCAGAACTTCACCTTCGCCTGAAACCCGATAGTGAACGGAAGGTGATCTGACGGAATCGGCGGAATCACAATGAAGTTCGCGCCAACGCGCTTGTACTCCACCATCACGATCGGCGCGACCACCGGCCCGATCGTATGGTCGTGACCCAGGCCCCAGTTGCCGTAGTTATAGCCCGAGATGATCCCGCCGATCGCCGCGATCCGCACGATACCCCAATGCGCGAATTCCGGCGCCCAGACACCGCCGCCGTAGTAGGAAGGCCGGCGCAATGAGTTGCGAAAGCCGCCGGCAGTCAGCATCCATTGATTGTTGAGCCAGCATTCGACGCCAAGGCCTGGATTGAATTGCTCAAAATGAGTATTGGGGTCGGGGTTGATGTGATACGAACCCAGCATGGCGTCGACCCAAATTCCCCCCTCGCACCAATTGCCCGCATGAGCGGCGGACGCCGCGGCCAGGCTGGCCACGAGCGCCACTGCGGTACGCCGGATATTCTTGTTGATCTGCCGAAAATGCATGTCTTCTCCGCCACCGGTCGAGCGCCGGCGTCATTTGTGGTCTGGGTGGCTTGCTTGTCGTCCGTCGCGCACTGTACCTCAACCCGCATACACGATGTTGAAGACACGCTCAGGTGCCCGGGCACAAGACGTGCCGGGCAGCTTCGACGCAAACAACGGTGGGGGAGCGATGAACGCGCGGTTTGCGTTCACCGGGAGAGGCTAGAGTCCGAGATCGGAGAGGCCCGGATGGTCGTCGGGACGGCGGCCGAGCGGCCAGCGATACAAGCGGTCGGCTTCACGGATGGGCAGATCGTTAATGCTGGCGTGACGGTAAGCCATGAGCCCGTGTTCGTCGAATTCCCAGTTCTCGTTGCCGTACGAGCGGAACCAGTTATTGGAATCGTCGTGCCATTCGTAAGCAAAGCGCACGGCGATACGGTTGTCTGTAAACGCCCACAATTCCTTGATCAGCCGGTAGTCGAGTTCCTTGGCCCACTTGCGGCGCAGAAAGCCGACAATCTCCTCGCGGCCACACGCGAACTCGGCACGGTTGCGCCATACGCTGTCCGGCGTATAGGCAAGCGAGACGCGCTCGGGGTCGCGGGTATTCCAGCCGTCTTCCGCGGCGCGCACTTTCAGGATCGCGCTTTCGCGCGTGAACGGCGGCAGCGGCGGGCGGGTTTCGATCGGATCAGACATGAAGTTTCCTCATTCAGATTGCGGTTCGCCGGAATGGCGTTTGTGTGTATGCGCGCCGGCCTGCATGATAAGCGAACGTACCTGGCCGCTCGCGCGCCCCGCGTCGAGCAGGACCTGGGCCGCGGCCTGCGCGTCGAGCGCGGCATTGGCCTTGCCGCTCACCAGCGCCACGGAGATCGCACCGTCGAGCAGGATCAGCCACTGGCTCGACAGACGCGCGGTGCGACGGGCGTCCATATGGCACTCTGCCGCAAATTCATTGCATAGGGATCGCACGAAGGCAAGCAGATGCTCTGTGTGGTTGCGCGCGATCACGCGGATCGGGTCGTCCGCGGAGGCGATTTCACCGGACGCATTCAGGAACGCGCAGCCGTGGAAGTCGTCTGACATAAACCATTCGCGCAGTACGTCGAACATGCCGAGCAGACGTTTGCGCGCAGTCTTGCCGTGCCGTTGCGTGCCCGCGATAAACCAGTTCATCCAGCGTTCGCCGCGCCGGTCGAGTACGGCCGCGACCAGCGCGTCTTTCGATTCGAAATGCGTGTAAAAGCTTTTGCGCGCCGCGCCGGATTGCTTGACGATCGCGTCCACGCCGGTGGCATGAATGCCGTCGGCGTAAATCAATGCTTCAGCCGCGTCCAGCAGCCGCTCGCGCGCGCTGCCGGGTGTTACGGCTACGACGTGAATGTCCGTGTCCATAAGAGAAAGCTAGAACGGTCATTCTCACTCGTCAAGTAGCTTCCGCACTTTGCGAGCGAAGTACGCAAACTGCTATCGTGATCACATGGATCAACAGGAACGAACTCCATGAACTCACCCATTCTGCGCGCCGCGTTCGCGCGCGCATTGCTCTGCACAGCCTTGCTGACGGCGGCGGCCTGCACGCCGATTCAGGTACTCACGCATACGGTGAGCCAGAACGAGGCGCGCGTGCCGGCCGGCCGTTACGACCTCGATCCGGATCATTGCAGCATTACCTTCGACATCGACCACTTCAGGTATTCGCGCTTCGCGATGCGCTTCGACCGCAAGCACGGGCAGCTCGACTGGAATGAAGGCGGTATGGAGAAGAGCACGACGGCGATCACGATCGACGCCGCAAGCATCGATACGAATGTGCCTTTGCTCGACAAGATGGTGAAGAGCGCCAGCATGCTCGACGTGGAGCGCTATCCGGAGATCCGCTTCGTCAGCACCCGTTTCGAGCGCACCGGCGACGCGCGTGGCACGCTGACCGGCGATCTGACGGTACACGGAGTCACGCAGCCGGTGACGCTCGATGTCACCTTCAACGGTTTTGCTCCCGATCCGCTCACGAAACAAGACACGCTCGGTTTTTCGGCGGAAGGGCGTTTCAGCCGTGCGAAGTTTGGTCTCGCGACGTGGTATCCGGCCGTGGGCGACGATGTTCACGTGCACATTCAGGCCGAGTTTGTCAAAACGCCCGCAGGCGCGTGAGCGCGATGCGGGCGTCGGGTGGGGCGATGTCAGGCGATTTCTGCTGCGAAGGCGGACCGTGAATTGCGATCCGCGACAGCGCGCGTTACCGAATCAGCTCAAGCGGCCGTCCAATCGAGAATCACTTTGCCGCTCTCGCCGGAGAGCATCGTAGCGAACGCTTCCTGATAGTCGTCGACCTTGAAACGGTGCGTGAGAATCGGCGAAAGGTCCAGGCCGCTTTGCAGCATCGCGACCATCTTGTACCAGGTCTCGAACATCTCGCGGCCGTAAATGCCCTTGATTTCGAGGCCCTTGAAAATCACCTGATTCCAGTCGATCGCGGTCTGCGCGGGCGGAATGCCTAGCAAGGCGACCTTGCCGCCATGGTTCATCGCTTCGAGCATGCTGGTGAACGCGCTCGGCACGCCGGACATTTCCAGCCCGACGTCGAAACCTTCGGTCATGTGCAGATCGGTCATCACGTCGCGTAACGATTCGCGCGAGACGTTCACCGCGCGCGTCGCGCCCATCTTGCGCGCGAGTTCGAGGCGATAGTCATTGACGTCGGTAATCACGACATTGCGCGCGCCGACGTGTTTCGCGATCGCCACCGCCATGATGCCGATTGGTCCGGCACCAGTGATCAACACATCTTCGCCGACCAGATTGAACGACAGCGCCGTATGCGTGGCATTGCCGAACGGGTCGAAAATCGCGGCGAGGTCGTCGGAGATTTCCGGCGGAATCTTGAACGCGTTGAAGGCGGGAATCACCAGGTATTCGGCGAACGCGCCTTCGCGATTCA
Source organism: Paraburkholderia sp. (assembly GCA_036383775.1). Lineage (GTDB taxonomy): Bacteria > Pseudomonadota > Gammaproteobacteria > Burkholderiales > Burkholderiaceae > Paraburkholderia. The sequence continues at coordinate 29,022 of DASVNP010000195.1, forward strand.
CGCCGACGCCCACCGTATTGCGGCACAAATGCCGGCGCCCCGCGCGGCAATTGCGGCAGAAGCCGCACGTGATATGTCCTTCGCCCGACACGCGGTCGCCGATCGCGAAGCCACGCACTTCCTGACCCATCTCGACGATTTCACCGACATATTCGTGGCCGACATGCATCGGGACCGGGATCGTTTTTTGCGCCCAATCGTCCCACTTCCAGATATGAATATCGGTGCCGCAAATCGCGGTGCGCGTGATGCGGATCATCACGTCGTTGTGGCCGACTTCGGGTTTCTTGACGTCCGTGAGCGTGAGCCCGGCCGCGCGTTCGAGTTTTGCCAATGCTTTCATATGCGCCTCTGGATCAGATCACACCAAGTTCACGGCCGACGCGCGCGAATGCATCCACCGCGCGGTCGATCTGTTCGGGCGTATGCGCGGCGCTCATCTGCGTGCGGATGCGCGCGCGGCCTTTGGGCACCACCGGGAACGAGAAGCCAATCACGTAGACGCCTTCCTTCAGGAGCGCATCCGCCATTTTCGAGGCGAGTTGCGCGTCGCCGAGCATGACTGGGATGATAGGGTGTTCGCCCGGCACGAGCGTAAAGCCGAGTGCACTCATCTTGCTGCGGAAATGCGCGCCGTTTTCACGCACCCGTGCGCGTAACTGCGCGCCTTCGTCACTCGCCAGCAACTCGAGAACTTTCAGCGAGGCCGCGGCAATGCTCGGCGTGAGCGTGTTCGAGAACAGATAGGGACGCGAGCGCTGGCGCAGCAACTCCACGATCTCCTTGCGCGCGGCCACGTAACCGCCCGATGCACCGCCCAGTGCTTTACCCAGCGTGCCTGTAATGATGTCGACGCGCGACAGCACCCCGCAATGTTCCGGCGTGCCGCGCCCGTGTTCGCCGACAAAACCCACCGCGTGCGAATCGTCGACCATCACCAGCGCGCCGTAGCGGTCAGCCAGGTCGCAGATGCCGGCGAGGTCGGCGATGATGCCGTCCATGGAGAACACGCCGTCGGTCGCGATCAGCGTGAAACGCGCGCCGGCCGCCTGCGCCTCTTTCAGTTTCGCTTCGAGATCGGCAAGATCGTTGTTCTTGTAGCGAAAGCGCTTGGCCTTAGAAAGCCGCACGCCGTCGATGATGCTGGCGTGGTTCAGCTCGTCGCTAATGATCGCGTCGTTCTCGTCGAGCAGGGTTTCGAACAAGCCGCCGTTCGCGTCGAAACAGCTCGAGTAGAGGATGCAATCGTCGGTTTGCAGGAACGTGGCGAGCGCCTGTTCCAGATCCTTGTGCACGGTTTGCGTGCCGCAAATGAAACGCACGGACGCCATGCCGAAGCCGTCGGTATCCAGACCTTGCTTCGCGGCTTCGATCAGCCGTGCGTCGCCGGCGAGACCCAGATAATTGTTCGCGCAGAAATTCAGCACGTTCGTGCCGTTGGCGAGGCGCACGTCAGCCGACTGCGGGCTGGCGATCACGCGTTCGTTCTTGTAAAAGCCGTCGGCACGGATCTGCTCGAGGGTGCCGCGCAGATGGGCAAGGTATTGGTCGCGCATGAACCAGACTCCTGAAATGGGTAAAAGCGCCCGTGTCAGCATGTTCCGCATGCGCGGCCACGAGGCGGCCTGTTATAGTCGGCTGTCAGTTTTATCGGATATTTTCGTTTTTTCGAACTAAAATCCGGTATGTCGAACAACTCTAAACGATGGGTCAGGAAATGGCAAGTTCGGGTATCCGCCGTGCCGCGGTCAACGCGGCGCCCACCCCAGGCGCGACTGCGGCCCCCGCAATCGCTGCGCCGCCGCGTGTCGGCGAGCAGATTCAGCGTCTGCGCGCCGAACGGCGCATGACACTCGACGATCTTTCGCGCGCGGCCGGCGTGTCGAAATCGATGCTGTCGGAAATAGAACGCGACAAGGCCAATCCCACGATCGCGGTTGCCTGGCGCCTGACCAACGCGCTCGGCGTCAGCCTCGATTCGCTGTTCGCGCCGCAAAAGACGCCGGAGGCGATCGCCGTCTCCGGTCCCCACGAGATTCCTACATTAAGCGGACACGACGCCAAGTACCAGTTGCGCGTGTGGGGGCCGATCGAACTGGCCGGCAAGTTCGAGTGGTACGAATTGACGCTGCAGCCGGGCGGGGCGCTGGTGTCGAACGCGCACGAGCCCGGCACGCGCGAGCATTTGACGGTGCTGCAAGGATCGATCGAAATCGAGGCGGCCGGCACGACGAAACGGCTCAAGGCCGCGGACACCGCGCGCTATGTCGCCGACGAACCGCACGCGATCCGCAACGCAGGAAAAAGCGAGGCGAAAGCCTTGCTGGTGGTGATTCACGGGTGATTTGCGGCGCGGATCGAAGCGCACCTTAACCGGCAGTTGGCAGATTCAGCACGACGGCCGAGGTTGCGCCAGGCACTGTATATTTGTACAGTACAGGGTATCGACTGGAGCCGATCATGACTGACCTGACAACCCACTCAACCGAGCATGCTCTGGCCGCGTTGCGCTACCAAACCGCCGCGCGAGATCTCGAACGCATCGTGCGCAATATTGCTACGCGCTACATCGTGCAACAGGTGCCGCTCACGTGGCGCCTGCTCCACGCGATCGAAGCTGAAGCGCTGGCGGATCTCGGATTCGCGAGCCGGAACGACGCGCTCATGTTGGGGCTGTTCCAACGGCCGTCCGATCTGCCTTATCCGGAAACTGATGAGACAGTGGACTTCGGCACGTCCAACGCTTTGCCGGCGGTGTTCGCGTTCGCGGTCATCGCCTACGAAGCGGCGGCTCGCCGCGCTGCACAACAGTCGTCGGCGAGCCCGCCTGCGAAACGCACGCGAGCGTGGGGCGGCTGAGGGCTGTATTTCCGGCGGTTGCCACTTACAATAGTTGCAACTAACGGAAAAATAGCCCATGTCGCCTCCCCATCTGACCGACCCTGTCCCACGCCCCACGCCATCCACGGATCTTTTCGATCAGCAACGAGAATACTGGCGTCGCGACCCTCAAATCGCTTTCGACGCCTGGCTTGCCAAACAGCATTTCCGACGCTCGTCCGCTGAAGTCTACCAGGCACAGTGGGGGTTGTTCCTCGATTGGCTCGGCATGCGCCAGAAGAGTCTGGTCACCGTCGATGCTCAAACCATTGCCGACTTCGTCGCCGGACTCGATGTTCGAAAAACGCAGCGGGTGCGGTATTTGCGGCTGATCGAGCGCGTACTCGATCACGTGCGTGAAATCGAATCCGCGCCGACCAATCCGGCGCGCTTCATTGCTCAGGATGGCGAAGCAGCGTGGCGAAACGCACGCGACAACGAACCGACCGGCTTTCTCAACCATGCCGAACGAACCGCGTTGATCGCGCATCTGTTTTCGCCTTTGCCGACCCTGTCCGTGGCACAGCGCTGGAGAGAGCGGCGTGACCGCGCGTTAATAGCTGTGTTTTTAGGCGGCGGCCTGAAAACGGGTGAGGCCGCAGCACTTTCGGTTAGTTGCGTGCATGCAGGATCGCCCTGGGTGACAATCGAGTCGGCCAATCCGATGCTAACGCGGCGCACCCGACTCGCACCTTTCGCGGCGGCCATTCTCGACGCGTGGCTTGCGGAACGGCGTCTGGCGGAACTGGCGGGCAATCTGGTTTTCCCCGCATCCCCCTCTGGCCGTCCGATGCACAAAGCCACCATGCTGCGCGCGGTCGACGCCTTGACCGACGGCGCTGGAATCGCCGCATCGCGTGCGTCGCGCGCCAGTCCGCAAACATTGCGCAATACGTTCGCCGCGGATTTGTTCGAGAGTGGGGTCGAGGCCGAGCTGGTCGGCCAATGGCTGGGATTTGTACAGGCCGTCTCGGCGAACCGTCTGTACCGTGCATGGCAAAACTGGATGGATCAGCAGGATTCTCCTGCCGCAGATGTACCGGATCCGGCCGCCGCGCCGTTGCCTTCACCTAGGCGCGACGGGAGTTTGAGGAGGAAAACGGGAGCCGGCGAGCCCTGAATTCCCTCACCTTTAGAGTCCCGTATTTCCTCACCTTTGGCACTTTGTCCGCTATTGCATCGCACCAATCCGCTATGCGGACGCCGCAACCGGGTCGTTCGACAGGAAGCGGCTAACCGCCTCCAACCTTGATTCACCAAGCCCCGACGAATGATCGCACTCCGGGCATTGCAATTCGAAACGGTGATCCACTTGCGACAGCTCGGGTTCACCTTCCTGGCATTTGGGGCACCGCGGCGGCAACGTGACATGACCGTCCGCCGTCGTGCCGATCACCTTCATTTCGTCCCCTGTCAGCCGGCCAGCTTCGACCAGTGCGCAGAGCAGATTCGCGATCGCCGGATCGATGCCTTGCTGGCCGCGCAGCACAGCGACCTGTTTCGCCAGTGCGTCCACTTCATCTGATTGCTCGCGCAATTGCGCGTCGAGCCGGTCGCCGCGGGCCTTGGCCGCAGCGATTTGCTGAATGAACTCGAACTCTTTGCGACTCGCGTCGCGCACGCCCGACTGATACGTGGCGGCCATGCTGCGCAAGGAATCGAGTTCGACGAGCATAGGCTTCACACGCCGCTCGGCTTCGGTGATGGCGTCCTTGATCTGTTGCGCATAGTGTTCCGTACTTTGGCGCATTTCGACGTGCAATGCGTCGATCCGGTCTCGCAGCGTTGCGTTGTTCGCCAGTTCGTTGTCGAGACGCAGTCGAAGCGCCTCGTTTTCGTGATCGAGCCGGCGCACCGTTGCCTGCAGACTTTCCTGATGGGCATTGCCATGCGTGGTGAAGTTCGACAGCTCGGATTCGAGCGCGCGAACGCGTTCCCACGCGGCCTCGGCTCGCAGTTCACTACGCCGGATTGCATCTTCTGATGCTTGCTGGCGAATCTCCGCGTCGCGTGCGCGTTGATCCGCAGCGGAGATTTGGGCGCGAACTTCCTCGCGTTCGTCCTCGAGCGTAGTGCGGGCGTGGACGACGGCTTCTTCGAAAAGTGCGCCAAGCAGTTCGCCGGCGCGATCTTCCAACACTTTTGGAATAGCGCCGGCGCCGACTTTTACCCGCGACACATGGCGGATGCGTTCCCAGAAGTGGTCGATGTCTTTCGGAATGTCGCTCGCGCTGCCAGTCTGAGTCAGATCCCGGACGGTCGCCATGGACGGACGGATGCCCAAATCAAAAAAGAGCCGCTTGCATGCGTGCAGCGAAAGCTCTTGCCGCCGGGCCCCGTTGGCGCGCAGCGCTTCAAGCTCATTTCGAATGGCTTGCCGTTCCTGATCCAGATTCATGTATACCTCGATGTCGCTTGAATTGGATTAATCATAACAATTTACGTAGTGTTTGCTACGCAAATGTTGCGATGAGATGGAAATGGGTGGATCGGCGTGTTTACGTGCCTGAGTAGCGTCTGCAGATCTGCGTTCCACGGTTTTTTCCGTGAAACAAAACGAAGAATAGCCAATAAGTTCTTGTGCTGAAAGAGTTTTTAGATGTTTTGCAGCGATCGTGCACTGTTTCACGGGCGCAGGGTGTTGGCACCTTGGGTGGTAAGGCTTTCTCCGAAGGACGCACGGGTGGAAATTCTAGAGAGTAATAAAAGTAAACACCTTTGAACCCATGTTAAAAACGTTAACGCCACGGCAAAGCCTTATCTGGCGGGCGTTTCAGCGGGGGAAGGTGAAGCTTTTCGGGAGGCGTGGTGAGGTCTTTCGGGAATGTTCGGTGACGGGGTTCGGGGGCCTCGGTGAGCGGGTCCGGGACAGAACGTGAGCGGGTTCAGGAACCCCTCCCAAAGTGTGGTTTGGCCAAAGGTGAGATTTTGCAGGACTCCAGCTCGCGAGATCGCCCGGCAGCGCTCGACACTCGGTTCCGAGGCCGGCGCTGCTTAAGGTGAGGGTTTTCGGGACCGGCTTGCGGCATCGTTTTTGGCCTTATTGGGGGCGCGTAAACCCCATGGGTGAGCCAATTCGGGAGAAAACGCGTACCGAGGGTGAGACTTTACAGGGCTGAGCGGGCGTTTTTGCCTTATTTCTGTGCATTCAGGTGCTTAAGGTGAGACTTTGCGGGAGCCAAAGTGCGAGCGATCGCCAATTCGGCTGTCGACGGTCACGGTTGGTCGGTCCCAGGCTGGGAAAGGTGAGGAAATTCGGGAGCGACGAGCCGACTCGATAAGCGAAGCACGAAATCCACCGGTTTGCACCCAAAGTGAGCTTTTTCAGGAGACTTTTTAGGGGCTTGTGATCACTAAGGTGAGGAAATACAGGATCAGATCGGCAATTTCGGTCTGGAAAAGCCCTACTGACGCCACCGTGCCAGTTTCGCTTCTGTGCCCGCCGAATTCAAAAGGTGAGGCTTTTCGGGACCTTTGTCGCGGCGATCGGAAGCGCAGAATTTCACCTTAATGCAGGTTGAGGTGAGGATTTACGGGAGCTGTTTTGCGGAAGATCACCACAGGTGTGTGCGTAAGATGTTGAAAATAATGAATAATTTTTGCCTGTGATGCAAGGGTGAGGCTTTTCGGGAGGTGTGTTTTGGGGGGCGTGGAAACCGTCAGGAAGCTCAAAGGTGAGGACTTTCGGGAGTATGTATCGATGGCTTTTGGCGCCAACTTGTCTGGAGACCGCACTATTTCAAGCGTTCCGCCCGCATTAAGGGGAGCTTTTTCGGGGGGGCATTCGAGAATCCGGCCGGACTTATTGAGTCGGGAGACTTTGATTGTCTATCTACGGCGAACGTTAGGAGAGGGGGCGCGGCCTCGACGCAATGGGAATACGCTCACTAGGGTCTGGATTGCGCGCTCAGGTGCCGGCGATCTGCCGTCGTCCGCTCGTGCTTCCGATTTGGCTACGCTGTGGTGGGCGCGTTGCGTGCCCGCTCACAGCTCTCGCTGCGGCCCGGACCATGTCAAGCCCCTCTTGCCGCATGGTGTTCTCGGTTGGAGCGGGCTGGCGGGCGCTATGCTCTGCTGGCAAAGCCTGCGAAGTGGGGGGGCTGACAGGCGTGGCGATCCCGATTCCATTGCCCGCGTACCGATGCTAAATGCTGAGCCTCGGCTTAATTCCTGCGCGCCGGCTCAAAAACGCGCGACGTGCCTCTTCTGACCTGATCCGGCGCGAGCGCACCGCGGACGCCAGGTGCGGAACCAAAGAATCCAGGAATTTTTTTGAGGTGAGAATATTCGGGATGGGTTGTCTTCCGTTCGGGCGTGAAGCGGAATGGGTCTGATTTTGCCTGGCCCGCGACCTGCAAGGGTGCTCTGAACCTGGCGCCAAGCCATAGAGGTGAGGATTTTCGGGAGTGGCTCGAGGTGAGTTATGCCTCGTAAACTCACTTCACCGCGAACGGTGAGACCCACGCTATAGACGCCTATCACCACAGTCGGTATGCTCTCGCCAAATCCCTCCTCGACCAGACGCATGGCCACGAAGCGCGCGAAGAAGACCGATGTAGTTAGCCCGAGCTCGGCCGAATTACGCAAAGCCGTCGAGGCGATCGCGATTCAGCCCAAAAGCGGCAAAATTACGCTCCTCACGCGCAAGCTGTTCAACGTGCTGCTCGCCGTGGCGCAGCAAGCTGACGAGTCCGGCGACACCTATCGGGCGTTGCTGTCCGACATCGTTGCAAATTCCGCGTTCGACTCCAACGACACCGCGCTCGTCAAGGAACACTTGCGGCGCATGGTTTCGGTGCAGGTCGAATGGAGCAGTGGCACGTCCAGTCAGAAGCCCGGACGGAAATGGGGTATTTCCACGCTGATCGCCGATGCGGAAATTCTCGAAGATCCCAGCACCCGCCGCGTCTGGGTGGAATTCTCGTTTGCGCCGAAGATCAAGAAGAAGCTGCTCGATCCGGTTCAGTACGCCCGCCTGAGTCTCCAGTTCCAGAGCCAGCTGCGCAGTAGCGCGGGGCTCGCGCTTTACGAGATTTGCGTGCGCTATCTGACCAACCCGAGCCATCTGACGATGCGCGAGACGTGGGAGTGGTGGCGCCCTATCCTCTCCGGCACGCCTGACACGGAAGCCGGGGATGAGGCGAAGCGCGAGTACAAGTACTTCAAGCGTGATTATTTGCGCCCGGCCATCGCCGAGGTCAACGCCGTCACCAACATCTTCGTCGAGTTGATCGAACATCGGGAAGGCCGGCGCGTCGCTGAGATCCAGTTCCGCGTGACCGAGCGCAAGCAGCCCATGCTCGCACTCGACGAACATCCGAACGTGTTCGACAGCACGCTGGTCGACCGGATGGTGAAGATCGGCATCCCGTTGAAGGAAGCCCAAACGCTTTACGCGGACAGCGAAGAAAATCGCATTCGCGCCGCTTTGCAGATGACCGAGCAGCGCATGCGCAGCACTTCGTTGCCGCCGGTGCGTAGCGCGCCGGCCCTGTTCAAGGACGCGTTGAAAAAAGGCTACGCGCCACCGGTCGAAGCACTGCCCGCAGCTGGCGGCAAGGCCGCGATTGCCGCGCCTGCCGACGACCTCAAGGCACGCCTGCTGGGAGAATACTCGGCGTATCGCCGCAAGGAAGCGCGCGAGCTGTACGACGAACAAGGTGAGTCCGAGCGGGAGATCGCGCGGCAGTCGTTTGAAGAGGCTGAATTGCCGGGACTCGGCACGCACATGCGCGACGACTGGCGCCGCCGCGGGTTGGATTCGAAGATCGTCGAGACGGCCTTCTTCGACTGGCTGGCTCGCAAGACCTGGGGCGAGCCGACCGACGGTGACCTGCTCGCCTTCACGCTGAGCCAATCGCGCGCAGCGTAATTATCTGGCGGGGCGGCGGCTAAAACCCTTGCCGCGCGGCCCCGCCCTCACTGCTGCTTCAGTCTGCCTTACTTCAACATCTTTTCAATCTGCTGCAGGATGTCGTCGCGCTTTTCACGCGTGAGTCCTTTCAGTCGCAGCTCGATCCGATCATCCCCGTACGATTTGAGGTCGCCGACCGACACGCCGTCGAGCTTGATCTCCAAGCGCTGAGCGTAGCGTTGCCGGCCCGCGGGTTTGGCGCTTTCCTGGGGGCTCACCCTGCCTTTGACGATGTCCGCGACTTGCCGCGTGCTCAGGTCGTCGGAGAGGATCTTGTTGATCAGGCGCAGCGTCGCGTCGGCACCGCGCGCGGTGTGATAACGGCCCACCTGATACGCCATATTCGAACCAAAACGGTCCGGTCGCGCGACCATCTCATGCATGACGACCTCAGGCAATTTGGCGATCGACAACGCGACCGCCACGGTCGACTCGTCCAGGCCGAGATGCTCGGCAAGCTCTTTCTGACTCTGGAAATGCCGATCGTCGAGAAAGCGTTTCCAGACCACCGCATTGTCGAAGACTGTCTGCGAATCGCGCTGGACGTTGAGGTCGTAGCCGAGCTTGTAGCTCTGAATGCCGATCGGCAGATCGATAACGATCGCCTTGACCGATTCCTTGTTCGCTTCCTTCAACGCCCGCACGCGCCGTCCGCCGTCGCTGACGAAGTAGCTGCCGGGGTTGTCGTAATCAGGAATGACGTGAATGGCTTGCTGCTGTCCCTGCTTTGCCAGGTTGACTGCGAGTTCGGCAATCGACGACTTCAGATAGAAGTGTCGCGGGTTGAAGGGGCTTGGCTTGATGGTTTTGAGCGCGAGCTCGATAACCTGTCCCGGCCGATAACCGTGCTCCATCCGCCACGCACGGTAGGCCGCCGATTCGTTGGCTGCGTCGGTGGCGTCGGCTTCCATCATGGACTGCTGCGGCAAGACGGCTGCAATAGTGCGTGCTGCCGCCTCGGTACTCTTGGGGCCATTCTTGACCAGCCCGTCGATCGCATTCAGGCGATCGAGCGCGGTCCGCTTTTCGCTGCTGGTCGAATCAGGACGTGCTTGAAAGCCTTTGGCGAATTGGGAGGGTTTCATTCAGGGTCCTTTATGCGCATAAATTTCACGGGAGCAAGGCGGCGATCTCATTCGCGCACGCCCGTACTTCGATGGCGGCAAGCTTGGCGCCGCGATCGCTCATCTGAAGCACTGTCTGTCCCAACGCCATGGCCTGTTTGTAGGCTTCACGTGTTGGGATCTGGGTTTTGAGCAGCGGGAATCCGAGCTCTTCCAACGCACGCTTCAGTTCGCGCGTCAGCATTCGCTTCTCTTCGGTCTTGTTGAGCAGAAAGACCGCACGCAAGTCTTCGTTCATGACCTGCGCCTGCTGGACGAGCTTCACCAAACCAATACTCGACCAGTAATCAGCAGGCGACGACGATGTCGGGATGACCGCCACACTCGCTGCCAGCAGGACAACGCCGGAGACCTTCTCGGTAATAGAGGGAGGGCAGTCGACCACAATGATGTCGTAGTCGGCCACGAACTTCTTGATCTCGCGGTGAATCTGGCTGCCCGCTTCGGATAGGTTGACGACTGGAAAGGGAATACCGGTGTCGCCATCTGATGAGGCACTGGCCCAGTGGATCAGTGTGTTTTGACCGTCTGCGTCTACGACGAGGACGCGTTTGCCTTTCTCATGAAACGCAGCGCCGAGGTGCATCGCGATTGTGCTCTTCCCGACCCCGCCCTTCTGCTGAGTTACCGCGATGATTTCTGCTGCCAATCTTCACCTCCTCTTTTTAGACGCAAATGGATTTTACCTGGATGAATTTGTATTTCAATCGTTTTTGTGTAAACACGAGAATGATTAGCCGTTCGGGATAGGTTTATGCGCATAAAGGTTGGGGATGAAGGCGAAGCCATCTGTGGGCGAGCCAGGTTTGAAGGCTGGTGCTTCCAAAGTGGCGAGGGATTAACGCGAATAGGTGGCCCATCGAGGCGTGCCAGAAGATCTATCGGCGGAGGGATCTGGGCGGCGCCGCTGCTGATATCCCGCATGCCTTATATGGCCCACGCGGACTCGAGCGAATGTCCATGCATGCTCTACTGCCCGAGCACGAACTCGTTCAGATGTCGGCGATGTCGTTGCGCGCTAAGGGCAAGGTGAGCCGGGCGATCAGGGGAGGGTCAGGACTTTATGCGCATAAAGTCTTCCCGAAGGACTGTGCTGTGCGCGTATCGGTAATTGGGCGCGAGTTAGCATCGCAGATGGGCACGACATCACTGCGCCCAGAGGCACACGCGAGCGGAATGCTGGCATCTGGTTAGACAGGGAAATTGCGGTCCGTATGCGAAGCAGCGTGACCAGCGACATTCGTTGATCCGGGCAATCAAACCGGAGTCGCTGGCCGATTTATGCGCATAAAGTCCTGGCGCCTGTCCGTACATCGAGGAACGGCCGACGCACAATTAGGTGGCGCCCAGCCACGCTACCCCCGAAGCCTGACAGCCAACAACCATCACTCAGCCCACGCACTCAGCCCACGCACTCAGCCCACGCACCGTCCGCCAACCGCCGCACCCGCTAAAATCCCGCAATCGCCAGGCATGGCCCAACAGTCTGCGCGCCCACCCACCACCATCGCAAACAAACCATGATCACGATCTACCACAATCCCCGCTGCTCAAAATCCCGCGCCACTTGCGAGCTGATCACCGGCACCTATAACAGCGCCAACGAAGCAACGGAAATCGTCGAATATTTGAAGCAGCCGCTCACCGTCGCGCAACTCAAACAACTCAACGCGCAACTAGGCTGCCCAGTCCGAGAAATGATGCGCGACACTGAAGCCGAATACAAAGAGCTCAATCTTTCCG
>DASVNP010000196.1:0-2307 GCA_036383775.1 Paraburkholderia sp.
AAATAGCGGAATATGGCTTAGCCAGCCTCGTCCGTCAGACTAGTATGCATTCTCCAGACACCATTTGGGAGAAGCTTCAATGGCATCCAGCAAAATTCTGCTCATCACGGGCGTCAGCAGCGGCTTCGGCCGTGCGCTCGCAGAAGAGGCGTTAGCGGCAGGACACAAAGTCGTCGGTACGGTGAGAAGCGCGCAGGCAAAGGGTGATTTCGAGTCTCTGTCCGCGAACGCTGCTTTTGGACGTGTGCTTGACGTGACCGATTTCGATGCCATCGACGGCATCGTGGCGGAAATTGAAGCCGCCGTCGGACCTGTGGACGTTCTGGTCAACAACGCCGGCTACGGGCACGAAGGCGTCATGGAAGAATCGCCTTTGTCCGAAATGCGACGACAGTTCGATGTGAACGTGTTTGGCGCTGTCGCCATGATGAAAGCCGTGCTGCCCTTCATGCGCGAGCGCAGACGTGGCCACATTCTGAATATCACGTCGATGGGTGGCCATATCACCATGCCTGGAATCACCTACTACTGCGGGAGCAAATTCGCGTTGGAGGGCATCTCCGAGGCGCTTGGCAAAGAGGTTAAGTCTTTCGGCATCGCCGTAACAGCCGTCGCGCCAGGCTCGTTCCGCACCGACTGGGCGGGTCGCTCGATGACGCGAACGCCCCGTTCGATTGCGGATTACGACCCGATCTTCGAACCCATCCGGAAAGCGCGTGAGGAGAAGAGCGGCAAGCAATTAGGCGATCCCCAAAAGGCGGCACGCGCGATGCTCGCAGCAATCGCCGCGGACCACCCTCCCGCGCATCTTCTGCTCGGTAGCGATGCACTCGGACTCGTGAGGGACAAGTTGTCCGCGCTGGGAAATGAGATCCGTGACTGGGAGTCGGTCACGGTCTCAACTGATGGCTGAAGACCGCAGGCGCTGGGAGGACGTGAGCGCCTGCAACTGCACGCTGAGGCGCCGCGCTCAGCGCTCGAGCAGATCCTGAGGCTCGATGCCCGCCTCGCTGCAGTAGCGCTGATAGTCGGCCAGGCGATCGGCGGTTGTGATGCGGAGTTTGACCTCGCCATTGTGGCCGAGATACTCGACAGTGCCCATCACCACCACCATCACGACCAGTGCTTTGTCACCGACCGCCTCCCACCAGTCGACGTTGCCGGTAGACTCATGCACGTAGTCGCCGGGTTCGACAATTTCGCCCGTACAGAGGCGACGTTGCCCTTCAAGATTGAAAGCGTGCACTTCGCCGGTATGACGGTGCAGACCAAGCTTGGTACCTGGATCCAGACGCATCAGTTCCACCCAGCCGCGACCATCTTTCAGGAAGCGCAGCGGCCGCGACCACTTACCCGGACCTTCAGGAATCCACAATCCGTCTGCGGACAAGGGGCTGGCACGGGTGACCGTATGTCGTTCATTGATCATGCGACGGCTCCGAATTGATTGTGATGTCGTTGTTCGGTTAGCTACGCACCGAGGTGCGTAGAAAAGTCTATCACCCGTGACAGGCAGGCATCTTTGCGAATCCCCGTAGTCCGAAGATTGAGCAAGAACTCATTACCTGAGCGTCTTTTCGGAAACGCCGCAGGACCAGCGGCAAACTGACATCTACATTCCCCTCGTGTGACGGGGTGATCTGCGGCAGCGACCTTGCAGTCGCTGGACCGTTGGTCAGAAGTTGGCGACAATGCCACATTCATAGACTTCTACTGCCTCCGGTAACGGGTGCGACCGGCTATGCTTATCGACTCTGTCTGGCGCATGGCGCTTCGCCTCGGATTCCCGCTCGCTCGCGCCTGGTGGCATATTCGGCGACCTCGTCATGAGGGCGCGCTAGTCGCAATCTACGTCGGGCAGGCGCTGCTGCTTGTGAAGTCATCGTACCGGGCCGAGTGGAATTTTCCCGGCGGCAGTGTCCATCCCGGTGAGGCGCCTGATGCCGCGGCGCAGCGCGAGATGGAAGAGGAGATTGGTCTGCCGTCATACACACTACTCCCCGCAGGCAGTGTCTATGGCACCTGGGACGGGCGACGAGACCGCGTGCATTTCTTTGAACTGCACCTCGATTCCATACCCGAGCTGCGGCTTGATAATCGTGAGATTGTTGCCACGCATCTGGCATCGCCTGAGGAATTGCAAAGCATCGCGCTGACAGGGGCGGTCACTGCGTATCTCCGCAAAGATTTCTGCAGCTAGTTGGCACCTCCCCTTTCGCGACGTCTCGGCTCGAAAACTCTGCGCACACTGTGCTTGACCAACACACTCATACGCTCATGTCCTTGCCCAGCCCGACACTGCATACT
>DASVNP010000197.1:0-8862 GCA_036383775.1 Paraburkholderia sp.
TACCTGCCGCATGCACGGGTGATCGGAGCGTCGGCACGCGGTCTGATCGGCAGCATCCGGCGGCAGCTGATCGAATTCGCCCGACAGCGCCAGCGTGCCGATCTGGTTGGACTCCTCGAGCACCGTGTCACCGAACGGATGGCGCGGTCCAGTGCGGTCGCGCACGCGATCGAGCTCTTGCGCGCACTCCCGACTCCGCAGCCGCAGATCACGGACGACGTCGGACTGTGGCTGACGCCTCGTGCGACGCGTGTGTTGCGCGAGCACGGCATCGCGACGCTCGCCGACCTGACCGTGCGCGTACCGCGCCGGCGCGGCTGGTGGCGCGCGATCGCCGGTCTCGGGCAAACAAGCGCCCGACAGATCGAGGCGTTTTTTGCAGCCCATCCGCAGTTGACGGCGCGGGCTCGCGCGTTGATTGCCGTAGCCACGACGGGTGTTGTTGTGCCGTGGGAGCGCTTGCGGCTGCCGCACCAGGTTGACGGCTCGGCCGGCACGTTCCGCGCGCCGCGCCAAGCCTGCACGCTCGACGCGGCCAACGACTACGACGCCGTGCAGGCGTGGCTTGCCCTGCACGAGGCACCGACCACCCAGCGCGCCTATCGCAAGGAGGCCGAGAGGCTGATCCTGTGGGCGATCGTCGAGCGCGGCCGGGCCTTGTCGTCACTGACGACCGAAGACGCGATCGCGTACCGGGCGTTCCTGCGCCGGCCGACGCCGCGCGAGCGCTGGGTCGGGCCGCCGCGGCCACGCACCGTGCCTGATTGGCGGCCATTTGCCGGCAATCTCTCGGCACGCTCGACCGCCTACGCACTGTCGGTACTGGGGGCGCTCTTCCGGTGGCTCATCGAGCAGCGCTATGTGCTCGCGAACCCCTTTGCCGGCATCAAAGTGCGCGGCAGGACGCGCGTGACACCACTCGACACGGCACGCGGCTTCACCGAAGGTGAATGGGCGCTGATACGTGCGATCGCCGAGGGGCTCGAGTGGTCGTACGGCTGGTCGGAGCCGGCGGCGCAGCGTCTGCGCTTTCTGCTCGACTTTGCCTATGCGACCGGGCTGCGCGCGGGCGAGCTTGTCGGTGCAACACTTGGCGACGTCCGCGTGAGCGAACATGGCGATCACTGGCTGCACGTCGTTGGCAAGGGGAGTCGCCCCGGCAAGGTCGCGCTGCCGCCGCTGGCGCGCACGGCGCTCGATCGGTATCTCACACAGCGCCGTCTGCCCGTCTCGCCGCCGCGCTGGGAGCCCAGGACACCGCTCATCGCGAGCCTCGACGAGGACAGCAGAATGGGCATTACGGGTACCCGCCTGTGGCACGTACTACGGCGGTTTTTCCGGCAGGCCGCCGACGTGATTCGCACCGACCATCCTGTCGTGGCTGAAAAATTGCGGCGTGCCAGCCCGCATTGGACTCGCCACACCCACGCAACACATGCTCTCGCCCGCGGCGCCGAGCTGACTACAGTGCGCGATAACCTACGCCATGCATCAATCGCGACCACCTCGATTTACCTGCAGAGCGACGAGGTCAAACGGGCTCGCCAGATGAGTCAGGCGTTCGAAGCACGATAGTGAGCCGGCCCGCATCGACTCGATGTCCCGACCCACAGGTGTCATTTGCCTCGAATCAGTGGATGACCGCCTCCAGCGCAGGATGAGACCGGCAACAGTCGATACCAGGTTATTCGCTTTCGTTGAATCCACGCTGACGTGGGGCAGTACGGCTATCCCCATTCTTTCGATAGTTTTGCGTTCAGGTCGGTTTCGGCGGGCTCAATCTCGCGCGGCCCGAAATTATCAGTCGACTTCGCCTAACTCCAGACCTTGAAAGCCTTTAAGGCGATGCTGCAACGTAAGCATCTGATTTGTACCGTTCCCCGCCATGCGTAGAAGATGCAATCATCGGCTGCGACGGACACGAGTGACCGACTCTGTCCACAAACAGCGAGAATGGACACAGTGACTCAGACAGTCGAGTTACCCGCGAGGCGCCAGAACCGACGGCATCCATTGGAATGGAAACGATCGGTCGTCGAGCAGACGTTTGAATCCGGCGCCTCGGTCGCCCGGGTCGCCCGCGACAACCACGTCAACGCCAATCAGGTGTGGGCCTGGCGCAAACTGTACGCTCAGGGCCTGCTGGTCGAAGATGCGCAGACGGAGACCATGTTGCCGGTCGTTGTAGATGGTCAGTCCGATCGACCGGCCGGCCATGCGCTGGAGGCGACAGACGTGCCGATACCTCCGGTGGCTACAAACGGCAGCATTCAGCTTCAGCATGGCAATACTTCGGTCCGGATAGAAGGCGTGCCCGACGCGACGATATTGCGTTTGGTCCTCGAGCGGATTCTCCGATGATCGGTATGCCTGCAAACACACGGATCTGGATCGCAGCTGGCGTGACTGACATGCGCTCCGGCTTCAATTCGCTTGCTGCAAAGGTACAGACGGTGCTTGAGAAGGATCCCTTCGGCGGGCATGTTTTTATCTTCAGGGGACGTCGTGGTGATCTTCTGAAGGCGTTGTACTGGAGCGATGGTGGCCTATGTTTATTTGCGAAGCGTCTTGAGAAGGGGCGTTTTGCATGGCCTCGTGCCGACGCTGGCGTCGTGGCGCTGACCACCGCTCAACTCTCGCTCCTGCTCGAAGGGTTTGACTGGCGACAACCGCTCGACGCGGCACGCCCGTGCAGCGCTTTGTAAACGTCTGTTACCCGATGATCCGCGTGCATCAGATGGTCGTAAACTATGGCCATGGATCTGACCGATGCCGACCTGCCCGACGACGTTGATGCGCTGAAGGCGCTGGTGCGCGCGCATGCGGCGTCGGCTCATGCAAACGCGCAGCGGGTCGTTGAATTGCAGGACCAGCTCAGCTCCCGCGTGATCGAGATCGAACATCTGAAGCTGATGCTCGCCAAACTGCGCCGCATGCAGTTCGGTCGCAAGTCAGAGAAACTCGATCGTCAGATCGAACAGCTTGAACTGCGACTTGAGGACCTGCAGGCCGACGAAGGTGCGGCCGCCCAGGCTGATTCGAAGAAGGCGCAGCAACGTCGTGAGAGTGCCTGTCGCAAACCGCTGCCCGATCACCTCGAACGCGAAGAGCGTGTGTATCAACCCATCGAGGAACACTGCCCGGGATGCGGTGGCGTGCTCAAACAGCTGGGCGAAGACGTATCCGAGCAGCTCGAATACGTGCGCGCACACTTCCGCGTCATCCGTCATCGTCGTCCCAAATTCGCCTGTTCGTGCTGCGACTGTATCGTGCAGGCCGCAGCGCCGAGCCGGCCGATCGATCGCGGCCTGCCCGGTCCAGCTTTGCTTGCCCACATCACAACATCGAAGTTCGCGTACCACATCCCGTTCTATCGCCAGTCCGTCATGTACGCGCGCGACGGCGTCGAGATCGAACCGGGCACCATGGGCCACTGGCTGGGCAGCCTGACGTGGCTACTCAACCCGCTGGTCGACGCGGTGCGCCGCCACGCGCTTGGTGGCACCAAGGTTCACGCCGACGACACGCCGCTGCCGGTGCTTGCGCCGGGCAATGGCAGAACGAAGACCGGCCGGCTCTGGGTGTATGTGCGCGATGATCGGTCCAGTGGTTCGGACGAAGCGCCGGCGGTCTGGTTTGCCTATACACCAGATCGTCGCGGCGAACATCCGCAGCAACACCTTGCCAACTTCACGGGCGTACTGCAGGCAGACGCGTTTGCTGGCTATGCCGAGCTATATGTGGGCGGCCAGATTCGCGAAGCTGCATGCATGGCCCATGCACGCCGAAAGCTGCACGATCTGCACGCTATTCGGCCATCGTCGATCACCAGCGAGGCACTCGAACGCATCGGCGGGCTCTATCGCATCGAAGAGCACATTCGTGGCAAGCCGCCTGAAGAACGACAGCGTGCTCGTCAGGAGAGGGCTGTGCCGCTGCTTGAAGACATGAAGCGGTGGTTCGAGGCGACGCTTCTTACACTCTCCGCGAAATCGGACACTACCAAAGCGATCCAGTACTCGTTGAATCGCTGGCCTGCGCTCGTCTACTACTGCAGCGATGGTCAGGCCGAGATTGACAATCTGATTGCCGAGCGCGCATTGCGCGGTGTGGCAATCGGACGACGGAATTTTTTATTTGCCGGTGCGGACTCAGGCGGCGAACGTGCCGCTGCGATGTACAGTCTGATCGGATCTGCCCGCCTGAACGGCATTGATCCCGAAGCCTACCTGCACTACGTCATCGAGCGCATCGCCGATCATCCGGCGAATCGAATCGATGAACTGCTACCCTGGAACGTCGCTCCTCTGCTGCCCGTCGCCTCACACATCGATCCCGTTCGCTAGCCGCCGATCCTCTCGTGCGTCAACGCAATTCGCAACGGTACAGATCGAATGCTTACGCTGCAACGCCCTTATTCACGTTCGCGCTTTATCTCCTTTTAGCCTTAACGAACAATTTTTTATTATTTACGGTTATGACACATTACTGTCATATTTGTTGAGGGCAAACTAATGACAGAAGAAAAATGGCTAAAACAACAATTGTTGCAACGATCGGGCCTGCGTCAGACAACGCTTCAACCCTTTTGGCCTTACACCGCGCTGGCATGACTGTCGCGCGGTTAAACGGGTCACACAGCAGTCTTGACTGGCACAAGGGCACCATTGCTCTTATCCGGGAAACCCTTCCCGAACTGCCGATCCTTTTAGATATACCCGGACGCAAAATCCGAACGATCCAATTGCGCACGGAACCCTCATTTCGCGTTGGTGATCGCGTGATTCTCACGACCGATCTGTCACACGACGGCGTTGAGAAAGTACCCGTTAACTATGCTCAGTTTCATTTGAAGCTCCGTGCAGGTGTACGCATCTATGCGGACGACGGCACGCTGTCGTTCCTGGTCGAAGAGGTCAGGGGAACGGATGTACACGTCGTCGCAGAAACGGCTGGCACACTCAGGAGCCGGAAGGGGATCAACGTTCCGGAAATCGACCTGGGGCAAGAGTTAGTAACGCCACGCGATCGGGAAATGATCGAATTCGCCAAGAGCAGCGGAGTCGATTTCGTTGGCATTAGTTTTGTCGAGTCTTCGCGTCACGTAGAAGCGATTCGCAACCTGATCGATGCTGTGACACCTCAAATCGTCGCGAAAGTCGAAAACCAGGGTGGCCTCGATCATCTTGATGAGATAGCCCAGGCAACGGACATAATCATGATCGATCGTGGCGATCTTTCGGTTGAAACCAGTATCGACCATGTGTCGATCTATCAAAAGAAGATCATCTCAGCTGCGCAACAATACGGAAAACCCGTAATCGTCGCGACAGAACTTCTTCACAGCATGATCGAAAGTCCACTGCCGACCAAGGCGGAGATCAGCGACGTGACGAATTCGGTGATCGATGGTGCATCCGCCGTGATGCTTTCTGGTGAGACGGCCGTCGGCAAGTTTCCTGTGGAGGCTGTTGCGCGCCTGCGCAGCATCGTTACCCTGGCCGAAGTGCACCGACACACGTCAGCTCCAGCGCTCGCGAACACACCCGTCAGTCAAAGCGACCTGCGAGCCGCAACGCAAGCGCTGGCCCGTACTCTTCCCATCTCGAAGATCGTGGTGCTGTCACGAACCGGTTATGCCGCACGGCTTGTCTCCATGGCGCAGATTCAGCAGCCAATCATCGCTGTTGGCAATGACCCGGCTCTCGTACGCTCCTGGAACCTATTGCCCGGTACAGTTGGTGTTCACTTGCCCCATGTGATCATCGCTGACGACAGCGCGGGCACCGTCGCACTCGAAGCCTTGTGGATATCCGGTCACATCACGCATAGCGATGTTGTCCTCGTGGTCCTTGCGACCCGAAACGACGCTGACGTATCACTTAGTCTCCTCCAGACAGTGCGGGTGGGCCAACTGGCAGAGCAACAGTCCTGGCCACTGGCTGAGAGCCTGGAGGCTGCATAGCATGCACGATGTATATCTGCTTTATGGAATCATTGCATTGTTGGCAATCGTTCAATCCATTTTTGGAATGGGCATCCTCGTGTTTGGCACTCCTACCTTGTTACTGCTCGGATTTGACTTTACGACGGTGCTCGGCCTCTTGCTTCCCTCGTCGATGGCGATCTCATCGATTCAGGTGTGGTCGGGACGTAGTCTGCCGTTGCCGTCCCGGGAAAGGGCCAACATGAAGGTCTGCGCGCTTGTCATCGTCGCGTCGCTGGCGATACTCATGTACACCAATCTTAAGGCGCGGGCCGAGATTCTTATCGGCCTCATGATGCTGAGTGCCGCAATCATCCGTTACTCACCACGCCTGCAAACGCGATTGCAAGGCTTCGTGCAGAGCCAAGGCCGCGCGTATGTCAGTGTGATGGGCGTCGTCCACGGGCTAACCAACATGGGCGGCGCTTTGCTCGCCGTCTACGCGGTGAGTGGTTATAGCGAGAAGGATCAGGTACGTTTAGCCATCGCGCGCTACTACCTGTTGTTTGGCGCAATCCAACTGAGTACGCTCGCAGTCCTGCGACGATCTGCATTGAGTCTGGAAGGTCTGGCAATCGCGCCCCTTGCGGTCGTTGTTTACTTCTCCGTCGGCAATCTGCTATTCAAACGCGCCGGTGCCCCGTTATACGAACGTGCCATGACGGCGTTCATTGGTGCCTATGGTGCGGTAGTGTTGGCCAAGACGTTCATTTAAGGGGGGCGCCATGCAAAGTGTTTTTACGGCTCTCCTTCCAATCTTTGCCCTGATTCTTCTGGGTTTTGTCCTTCGCCAGCGCCGAATGTTAGCCGACGAGTTTTGGCTACCATGCGAAACGCTTAACTACTACTATATGTTCCCGGCGTTGATGTTCAGCCAGGTCGCGAAAGCAAATCTGACGCAGTTTCCGATTCGCCCTATCGCCATTGCGATTCTCGGCGCGGTCGGAGCAGGCGCTCTGGTGCTGTACGCCTGGCGTATCTGGAGCCAGCAATCAGGCGCAGTTTTTTCCTCTGTGATCCAAGGCGCACTGCGACCCAACACCTACGTGGGTGTGGCCGCGGCGGCGGCAATGTATGGAAGTGTGGGTTTGACGTTGACGTCGATCAGTATTGCGGTCGCAATTCCCTTGCTTAACGTGGCATCAATCATCATCCTGATGCATTACGGGAGCGGCGGCGCCCCAACCAGCCGGCAAATCATTAGCGCATTGCTAAAGAATCCTGTGATTATGGCTGTGTTGCTCGGCGCGCTCTTCAATGTGAGCGGTCTTTCGCTGCCGACTACCCTTTCGAACATTCTCTCAATTCTTGGAGCGGCATCGTTACCCTTGGGTCTCCTCGCCGTAGGTGCCGGGCTTGATATGAGAGCAGCAAGGGAAGCACGAGGACCTGTTCTACAGTCGTCGTTTATCAAGTTATTGCTCGTCCCGCTACTTACTCTTTGGATAGGCGTGAGTCTCGGAATTCACGGCCCGGCATTGACGACAATCGTTTTGTTCAACTCGCTGCCATGCACCCCATCAGCGTACATCATGGCGAAGCTGCTAGGCGGGGATCACCGGTTGTCGGCGGGAATAATTACAGTTCAAACAGCGCTGGCGGCTATCACTATGCCACTCGTGCTATTCATTTCGCACCGTTAAAACAGCGCTCCAGCCGACCCCGGCACGAGGCAAGCCAGTGGATTCTCTTTGCTGCAACTGCCGTGTTTAAAAGCAATGGGAGACCGCCTCGACCTGGTTAAGCTGTGAGCAACCGAACGGATCGTGCAGTCGTTCAAACTTACCATCTAACGGCGTGCTTTCGTCGCAAATGCTATGAACATGAACATGAACACGGACGGAGCAGCACATGGGTCGCGCGCAAGTGTTGAAGGGTTGACTGAATTGGCAGCCTATTTAACCGATCTCGTGGCGCGCGGAGCGTTAGATGCCGGCTTTGCCCACAGGCTCGCACGAGAAGTGAGGGCAGAGGCTGGCCCTGGCAATGTCGACAATGAGCTGGGTTGGGTTGAGTTGCAACGAGCCTTAAGCTGTTTTGACGCCGAGGTAAACAGGGCCAAGGCCGATGGTTTCGTTCGAGCACTGGCTCGGCTGCGGGAAGCCGACGAGGTGCCCAAAGGCGGTTAATCGAGGTTGCCCTTGGCCAGTTGCGATCGCTAGGTCTTGCCGGTCGCTGACCGACGACGGAGGATACATGTCCACGTCAGCTGAAACTTGACCCACATTTCGAGGCATCGCCGAAGTAAGACACATGTTCTCACCTGGATGGTGATCAAATCGGTGAAAGCCTTAAGGACGGCATCGTCGCTATCCCTGTTCGGAGCGTTTGCCGTCAGATCGGGAGATCCGGTCGAGCCGGGTTAGCAATGCCGCGCCTCGCCGTGAGGCCTGAGGTGACGTATCAGGAAGTGCCAGCACAGCGCGTATGCGTTTTCGCCAGTACGCCGGTTGCATCACGGCACACTGCTGCGCCGTCGTGTCGATATTGTCCGGATGCTCAAGCCGGCAAATGACGAGCTCAATGTGATCCAGTTCCTGCTGAATCTGGTCACGCCACCACATCCTTTGTCTCCCGTGCTCATCTTTCTGTTTTTATACAGCGAACTGAGTGCCACGACAGCGCGAACAGGCGATGATTCACGCTGTCGTTTCCTTCCCACAGACCACCGCATTTCGTTATAGCAGCGACATTACCTGCGGGTGCGGACCCAGTGACACCAGTCGTGATGGTCCAGGTTTTTTAGCAACTGCTCGCGGCGATGTTCCCGTCGATAATGTCCAGCCACCCCGATTGCTGCGATGGCCAGTACAAGGGTGCCAACGATAATGCCGATCCATGACGCGCTCATGTTTTTGCCTCCTTCGTCATTCGTC
>DASVNP010000198.1:0-1653 GCA_036383775.1 Paraburkholderia sp.
GTCCGACAATCCTCAAAAAGCCACGGGTGAACTGGGCGAGGTTGAGCGGTATCTCAAAATCTTCGGCAGCGAAGATCGAGTTGATCAGGCGGTCTTCGTTTAAGCCTGCGGTTTGCGGTTATTCTCTTCGTCCTCGCGGATCGCATCCTGATGATACCAGCTGTCGAAAGCGGCATCGCAAATATCCGGATCGATATCCAGCGGCTGACGGGCGCCGAAGCGTTCGCCGGCGCGGCGCAATTTCACCGGAAACTGGTAGATCTTGGCGGTTTCGCCATGAACGTTTGTCGGCATCCTATTTGCCTTCCCTTATCGACATTCGTCGTTTAGTCGGACTGTCACAATAGCAGATTGCACATGAATTATGCAAATTGCACAAAATATCGTCAATTGCTGTGCTCTTCGTAAGCGATTGATAAAGTGCGCGAAATACGATGGTGCTCCTGCATCTTTTTCAGGCGTTTGCACTTTCAAAAGAAAAACGCGCCGTTATCGGCCCGGTTCCCGTCTAACCCCAAGCTTTTATTGAAAGTTAACGTCTTGCGCCGCGGTCTCCCTGCCTGCGCGTTTTGACGCACCCTCAGGCGCGTCCGCCAAACTGGCACGCCACGTGCTTGGTACTGTGCATCCGCTGGTGAAACGCACCCTCAGGATTTGTGACACGCACACGTTTGAGAGACTGGCCAATGACAAAGTATAAGCTCGAGTACATCTGGCTCGATGGGTACACTCCGGTACCGAATCTGCGCGGCAAGACGCAGGTCAAGGAATTTGCTGAATTTCCGACCCTGGAACAGCTTCCGCTCTGGGGCTTCGATGGCTCCTCGACGATGCAGGCTGAAGGCCGCAGCTCGGATTGCGTGCTGAAGCCGGTCGCCATCTATCCTGACCCGGCCCGTACCAACGGCGTCCTCGTCATGTGCGAAGTCATGATGCCCGACGGCGTCACCCCGCATCCTTCCAACAGCCGCGCAACCATTCTCGACGACGAAGATGCGTGGTTCGGTTTCGAGCAGGAATATTTCTTCTACGAAAACGGCCGTCCGCTCGGCTTCCCGGAACAGGGCTACCCGGCTCCGCAGGGTCCGTATTACTGCGGCGTCGGCTCGTCCAACGTTGGCCCGGTCGCTCGCGAAATCGTCGAAGAGCATCTCGACCAGTGCCTTGCTGCCGGCATCAACCATGAAGGCATCAACGCTGAAGTTGCCAAGGGCCAGTGGGAATTCCAGATTTTCGGCAAGGGCTCCAAGCGCGCTGCTGACCAGATCTGGATGGCTCGCTACCTGCTGCAGCGCCTGACTGAACAGTACGGCATCGATATCGAATATCACTGCAAGCCGCTCGGCGACACCGACTGGAACGGCTCGGGCATGCATTGCAACTTCTCGACCAAGTTCATGCGCGAAGTTGGCGGCAAGGCCTATTTCGAGGCTCTGATGGGTCAGTTCGAAAAGAACCTTGAAGCTCATATCGCCGTCTACGGTCCGGACAACGACAAGCGTCTGACCGGCAAGCACGAAACTGCTCCGTGGAACAAGTTCTCCTACGGCGTTGCTGACCGTGGCGCATCGATCCGCGTGCCGCACTCCTTCGTCAAGAACGACTACAAGGGCTACCTGGAAGATCGCCGCCCGAACTCGCAAGGCTGCCCTT
>DASVNP010000199.1:0-4219 GCA_036383775.1 Paraburkholderia sp.
GTGACGCCTCGGTAGTCAGGCTGACCGCGGACATGCCGACGCTTGTGCAGGCGTTGCGCAAGGCCTGCGCCAGGTGATGGAAGAAGCGCGCGGGCTCGTCGTCGTCCGTGTCGAGCGAGAGCCACGCGACATAGGCGCCGCTCGCATTCAGCCCGTTGAGCCACGTGAGCGCCAGCGATGTCTTGCCAAAACCGGCGGGCGCCTTGATGACCGTGAGCCGTTTGTATTCCGCCTTTCCGGCGAGCGAGAGAAGGCGCGGGCGATCTATCAATCCAGCGGGCAGGCGCGGCGGAAACACCTTGGTTGCGAGGAAGAGAGGCGGCCTGATGGGGGACGGCGCTTCTATCACGTGCATTAGTTGCTCCGGGCGTTCGGGTTGACCCTGGCTGCCATTCCCCCTCCATGCAATCGCGTTCCCCTGTAAGGGGGATGTTGCATAGCGTCGCGCCGGGACACCATGGATTCCATAGAAATCATACGCCCAACCACCTCGCAGGAGGAGACATGTCAACCGCAACGAATCACATTGCAGCGCACAAACTCGGTCCGCTCGGCGCGCAGCCCGGACTCTCCGAGATGAACCAGATGGTCCAGCAGAGCGTGCATCGTTACGCAGAAGAAGTCATGCGTCCGATCGGCGTCAAGCTCGATCGCATGACACCCGAGGAGGTGATCGCCAAGGGCTCGCCGTACTGGGAGGCTCGCGAAAAGTTTGTCGGGCTGGGCTTTGGCGTCGACGGGCTGTTCGAACTCGAACCCGCCGAACGGGCGACGACGATGAGCATTCTGTTCGAAGAACTCGGCTGGGGCGATGCGGGACTCGCGATCACGTACGGCGCAGGCCTGCTGCCCGCACTGATGAGCGCGATGTCCGGCAACGCGTTTTGCCGTGCGCTCGCACCGGACGAGAAGCTCGGCTGCTGGGCCATCACGGAACCCGATCACGGCTCCGACATGCTCGACGTGAACGGCATGCTGTTTCATCCACAGGGTACGTACGGACGGCCTAACTGCGTGGCGACGTTGCGCGGCGACGAGGTGATCATCAACGGGCAGAAGTCGGCGTGGGTGTCGAACGGTATCGCCGCCGACGTGTGCATTCTTTATTGCGCGGCGGACAGCGGCAGCGGTGCCGACACGAAACGCGGCGTGGTGGTGATCGTGCCGCTCGATGCCAAAGGCGTCTCGCGCGGCAAGCCGCTCGACAAGATCGGCCAGCGCGCGCTCAACCAGGGCGAACTGTTCTTTGAGAACGTCAGGTTGTCGAAGGAGCATCTCCTCGCTGGCCCCGACCAGTATATCGACGCGGTCTACGCGATCCACACGTTCGCCAACGCGATCATGGCGACCGTTTTTACCGGTACCGCGCGCGCGGCGTTCGAGCTCGCGCTCGCATACGCGCATGAGCGCAAGCAGGGTGGTTTGCCGATCATCCGTCATCAGTCGGTCGCGTCACGCCTCTTTCACATGTTCCGCACAGTCGAGGCTTCCCGCGCACTTGCACAACGTGTCGTGCACTACAACTTCACCGCGGCGCAGCCTTCGCTGCACGCGGCAATGACGGCGAAGGTCACCGCGACCCAGACCGCGTTCGAAGTCGCCAACGACGCGCTGCAGATCTTCTGCGGCAACGGGCTCACACGCGAGTATCCGATCGAAAAGATCTGGCGCGATGCACGCGCGTCAATGATCGAGGACGGCTGCAACGAAGTGCTGGCGATCAAGGGTGGCTACTACCTGATCGACCCCGAGCTGCTTTGAACGGCACGGCGCGTCCACGCAATCCGATGACAACCTGAAGGAGACGACGAAATGGCAACGACATACGAAGTGGTTCTCTATGGAGCGAGCGGCTACACGGGCAAGCTCACGGCATGGAAGCTCGCTGAGCGCGGCATTCCGTTCATTGCCGCCGGGCGCAGCAAGGAACGGCTGGAAGAAGAACTTGCGAAGGTGCCGGAACTCGCCGGACACGACTATCAGTGCGTGGCGGTTCAGCACGAGACAGACGCGCTCACCGAATTCTTCAAGGGCAAGAAGGTGGTGATCAATATCGTCGGGCCGTTCATGCAGCTCGGTCGCCCGGTTGTCGAGGCGAGCCTCGCGGCCGGTTGCAACTACTTCGACACCACCGGCGAAACCGACTGGATGTCGCTGTTGAAGCGCACGTATGGCGAGTCCTTCGCGGCCCGGGGTCTGGCGCTGTGCCCCGGCAATTCATACATGTGGGCCGAAGGCAATCTCGCAGCAGAGATCGCGCTGGAAACCCCGGGCATCGACACGCTCGACGTGCTCTATCTCGGCGACTCGGAAGTGAGCGTGGCCTCGACGATGTCGTTTCTGCGGATGTGCACGCAGCCGCAGTTCTACCTGCGCAACAAGCAGCTGGTGCAGTGGCCGTGGGCCACGCCGTATCAGGTTCACGTGCCGGGTGAACACATGTTGCTGAATGCGTTGCCATGGAGCGGCGGCGGCGAGCCGGTCTGGTACCAGGACGATCCACGCGTACGCAATTGCCAGACGCTCGTGTCGTTCAGAAATCAGGAGCGCTTTCTCGCGGTGGTCGGCCTGCTGAAGAAATTCGAGGAAGAGTGTCGCCATCTCGATCCCGCCAAACAGGAAGAGGTGACCAATGAGTGGGGCAAGGCCGTGACGCAGGTCGAGCCCCCGCGCGAAAACCCGGACGTGAATCGCTGCACGTTGTCGTGCCAGGGGCGCGGCAATACGAATTCCGTCAGCGTGATTCTGCGTGGCAATTCTCCCTATGCGCAAACCGGTGTGCTGGGTGCGGAGGCGGCGCGCCGTGTATTGCGCGGGCAGTTGAACGCAGTCGGTTTCGTTTCGCCGGCGAAAGCGTTCGGTGCGCGCAACCTGGTCGCCGCGCAGGCCGAGGAAGGTTACCTCGCCTACGAAGTAAAGAGTGTTTGACGACGAATCGGACGGTTCGCGCTGGCGACATGTGGTTTGTGACGTGTAGCGCGCCTCCTCGCGGTGGAGAATCGATATGGGTAACGAAGTGTATATCGCGGGCGTCGGCATGACGCCCTTCGGCAAGCATCTGGACACCAGCATGAAGCAGCTCACGCGCGCGGCAGTCGAAGACGCGCTCGCGGACGCAGGCTGTGACAAGGCGCAGTTGCAGGGCGCGTTTTTCGGCAATTCCACGCAGGGGCACATGGAAGGCCAGCACATGATTCGCGGCCAGCTTGCGCTGCGGGCGATGGGCATCGACAAGGTCGCGGTGATCAACGTCGAGAACGCCTGCGCGAGCGCCAGCACCGCGTTTCACCTCGCCGTGAACTACGTGAAAGCCGGCGCTGCCGACATCGTGCTCGCGGTGGGCGCCGAGAAGATGTTCTCCACGGACAAGGCGCGTACCTTCAGCGCCTTCGACGGTGCATGGGACGTGCATGACACCGGGAACGGCAAGCGCCGGCTGCTCGAGATGGGCGAGGGCATCGAGCCGCCCGAGGGCAGCGTCTCGACGAAACCGTACAGCGTATTCATGGATATCTACGCGTCGATGGGCCGGATGCACATGCGCGAATACGGCACGACGCAGCGGCAGTTCGCCGCCGTGTCGGCCAAGAACCACGGACATTCGGTTCACAACCCGCTCGCACAGTACCGCCAGGCTTATTCGATCGACGAGATTCTCGGGGCTCCGCCGATTACCTATCCGCTCACCCTCCCGATGTGCTCGCCCGTCAGCGATGGCGCGGCCGCGGCGATCGTGTGCAGCGAGGCCGGCCTCGCGCGGTTAGGCGGGCGGCGCTCGCGCGCCATTCGTGTGCTGGCGTCCGTGCTGCAAACGGGCAGCGACCGGCCGGCCACGGCGCTCGACCGGCATCTGGTACGGCTGGGCTCCTTGAAGGCTTACGAGCAGGCTGGCGTCGCGCCGCAGGATGTCTCGGTCGCCGAGGTGCATGACGCGACGGCGATCGGCGAAATCATCCAGTCTGAAGTGCTCGGACTGTGCGCGCCGGGCACGGGCGGGGTGGCCGCGGAACGAGGCGAGACGACGATAGGCGGGCGGATTCCAATCAATCCGTCGGGCGGGCTCGAATCGAAGGGGCATCCGATTGGCGCGACTGGACTCGGCCAGATTTATGAACTGGTGACCCAGTTACGCGGTGAGACAGGCGCTCGCCAGGTCGAGGGCGCGCGCATCGCGATTGCGGAGAACGGCGGCGGACTGTGCGGCGTGGAAGAGGCCGTC
>DASVNP010000200.1:0-20894 GCA_036383775.1 Paraburkholderia sp.
CGGCGCCGCAGGACAACAGTGCCGACGAGCAGGACATCAGCCGTGCGCTCGCGCCGATCGAGGCGGCCGGTCGCGCCGACGTGAAGCTCTCGCCAAAAGACATTGCCTACGTGCTGGGCTACGAAAGAGCGCCGGTGATGGGGCGCCCGGTCGACGCGATGAAGCGTCGCTTGCCGCGCCTGAAGAGCCGTTGCGACCGTTTCAAGGAAGTGGTCGATCATCTGCATCGGCGCGCCATCGCCGAACAGCAGGAGCGGAAAGACCAGGTCCGCCTCATCCAATGGCTGGGCTCGGCCGGCTCACAGGTGCAAGCCAGTCTCGATCTGGACCACGCGGACTCGGGCGGGCCGCTGAAGATGCAGCCGCTGATGTTGTATGCGCCGTTGTTGCCGCAAGCGTCGCCGCAGTTGCACTCGCCGCAACCCGTCCACGGTGCGTTCGACGCCGGCCACCTGCTCGCGTGGCCGCGCGAGGCGCTTGCGGCGTTACCACCTGAACAGCGTGCATGGCTCGACACGCGCCGCGACGTTTGGCGGGCCCTGGGGATAGAAAATGGCCCACAGGTGCCGGCCTTTATCGACGATCACTTCGAGTGCGTGACGCTGCACGCCGACAGCGCCATGCCGCGCGAGCTCGAACGGCTTGGCGAACTCGATCCGCAGACGAAACACGCGTTGCAGACCCTGCACCAGCAGGGCGCGACGCTGCAGTTCTTCAAATGCAAGCAGACCCCTGATGGCGTGCTGGAGGCGATCCGTCACGTGGCGACGCAGTCGCAGCACAATTTCGTGTCGAACTGGCTGCCCGCGCTCGTCAAGGCGGACGTCATGCCAACCGTGCTTCAGGCCGACCTCGATCGCATCAACGAAAGCCATCCTAAACAATGGGCCAAGCCCTTGTCGAAAGTGGATGAGGAAAGTTTCCGCGGCAGGCTGCTCGCGCGTCAGTCCGCAGAGGAGCTCGACGACAAGCTGGACCTGGGCCGCTCGACCGCGTTGATCCAGACGTTTTCCCGCAGCGTGATGTGCGTGACGTCGAACGCCGGCGACGCAGCCTCGATGCGCGAACTGGCGGTACTGAACACAAAGCTTGCCGATACCTTCGGCCGCGAGTACGCACTCCGTCTGCTGAGCGCCGACGATGCCAACAGCACGTCGGAAGGCGCGCAAGCGATCATCAAGTCGCTCGCGGTGATGGCGCCGACCGTGGAAGTCGTGGAGGGCGCGCTGCATCTGGGCGGTGTGGCCAAGTTCATTGCGGCATCGGGCGACGACGTCATGGCCGAAGCCGCCGAGCTGTCGGCGCTGCGCGGCGCCGGTATGACCCCGGCCGAGATGCGCAAGCGCATCGTGTTTCTCGCGCCCTTCGCGACGGCCGCGCTCGGGGCGGCCAGCTCGATCGACACCGTGACGCACAAGGTGGGCGAACACGCGGGCGGCGCGCTGTATTCGGTTGGGGCGGTGATGTTGTCCGCGGTGACCGGCATCATGTCGGTCAAATATTTTGCCGACAATTATCGCCAGCTCGAACGCGAAGGCAAGCTGCCGGGCCATCTCAAGCTGCCGCCGGAATTGCACGGCAAACTCGATGAATTGAGCGCGATGGACCTCTCGAAAGACCGGCTGATCGTGATCGTCGGCGATGCGTTGGAGCAGTGCGGCGCGGAGCCCGCCGAGCGCGAGGCGGTGGTGGCGCGCATGCGCGAACTGGAGGCGCCGGAAATTGCGGCCACGCTCCTCGAAGAAAGCAAGCCGGCCGGATGGCGCGAAGCCTGGGGCGCGGGCGCGCGCGAGGCGATGGGCATCAATCCGGCGCGGCTCGGGCTGACCATCGGCACGTATACCTCGCCGCTGATGGGCGCGGCCCTGGGGCCATATTTTCTGCATCAGCCCGTGCTGTATGCGATTGCCGGATCATACGAAACGATTGTCGGCGCGGCCTCCATCTGGGCTTACAAGCGCACCTTCGACATGCGCTGGAACCGCTATGTGGATCACCAGCAAGCACCTGGAGATCAGGAGGGCCGTTCGAGCCAGAGCTGACTGAAGGCATGAAGGGCATGAAGCGTGGCGTGCCGCGGACGCCGCTCGCGTCGCTATGCGCCGCGCAGCATGAGGAGCATGAGGGGCGCAAGGCGCGCAAGGCGCGCGAATTGCGCCCTGCCTGTGACCAGGCAGGGCGCGGCGATGACGGGCACGATCAAAAGTCGTTCTGCTGATTCAGGTCACCGTCTTCGACCGAGACTTGCGAGGACGAGAACGTGACGTTGCCGCCGTCGCCCGTGGTTCCTTTCACTCCGCCTCCCACCACCCCGAGGAAACTGTTGCCGCCGGTCTGCAGGCGGTCGATCTCCTTGGTCGCACCGGAGTTGAGCGTGACGCTGCCGTCCGCGCCGATCACACCCACCGAGTTACCGCTGCCGTTGTAGAGCGTGCCGTCCGGGCCTTCTTTCAGATGCAATGCATCACCGCCCGCGCCCGAGTTGATCTTGACGTCGCGGAAACCGCCCAGCCCTTGCCCCTCGTTTTGGCCGAGGTTGAAATTCTGATTGCCGGTCACGCCCTGGTTGCCGCCATTGTTCAGATACGAGGCCGGCTGGTACTGGCCGTTCTGGGCAGAACTGGAGCCATTGTTGCCGCCCATTTCGGAAAAAAGCTGCTCAATGTCGGAAATAAGCCGTTGTTCTTCTCCACCGTTGGCGCCGCCGGTGGACTGGGAGCCGTTGAAGTTCGTGTTGAACATCGACGAGTCGTTGTTCAGAAACTGTGACGTAATCGCATTGGAGGCCATGGTTCTCTCTCGCAGGTTGGTCATTCGGAAGCCGGGAGTCGGCGAAGTCGATGGCACGCGCCGTCCCAGCGAAGAGGGTATGGGATTGCGTCGAGGGTGCGTGGCCGGATGCGAAGCGAGGTGTCGAGCCGCGAATCTGCTGCGTGCGAGTATTGGGCCGCACGCGGATCTGTTCCCTTTGTTCTTTTTTCTCCGCGTGGCTGCAAGGGGAAGTGCGGGGCTTCGCGTGCGTGGCTGGTTCTTCGTATCCGGCTCGCGATGCCGCGGCGAGACCGGGACAATGAAAGGTCGGATGCGGCGACGCCACGTTCGCGAGGACGAAACATGACGAACATTGAATGCGGTCCGAAGGTGCTCGGCGTGTTGCTGTCCATCTTTGGCGCCGGGCTCAGGGTGGGGGCGCATGCCGACCTCGAGGAGCTGCTGCTTGCGTTGCGCCTGCTCCACCCGAAGCAGGCGGCGGTCGACATCTGCGAGGTGCGGTTGTATGTCAATTCGCGCCGGTGGATCGACGCGCTGCGCTTGCTGATCCAGATCGAAGAGAACGAGCCGGGCTCGCCGGCTATCCTCGCCTTGCAGGGCTGGTGCCTCTACGTTCTGGGCGACAAGGACTGGCGCCGCTGCGTCGCTGCGGTTCTGCGCAGCGGCGACCCGACCGGGATTGCGATTGCCGCGAGATTCCTGGAAGTGAGCGGGGAGTCGGTCGCCGAACGGATCGCCGAGGTGCTGTGATAGGCTGGCCGTCGCGCGCGTGCTTCAATGCGCTCGCCACCATTCAGCGATCACGGGGAACACCAGCATGAGCCTGCACGAAATCGCACCCATCGCGCCCATCGCGGCGACTGTCTATCGCGGCGATTCTATTGAGAACACCCATCTGGCGCACGTCGCGATTGTCGACGCAAGCGGCCGTCTGCTGGCTTCATTCGGCGACCCGTCGCGCATGACGCTGGCGCGTTCCGCCGCGAAACCCGCGCAAGCGTTGGCGGTGCTGGAGACCGGCGCGCTGGAGCGTTTCGGTTTCGACGAGGCCGACCTTGCGCTGATGTGCGCCTCGCACAGCAGCGAGCCGCGTCACATCGAGCGGACGCGTCAGATGCTGGCCAAGGTGCAGGCGAGTGAGGCGGATCTGCGCTGCGGCGGCCATCCGCCCTTGTCCGATGCCGTCTACGTTGACTGGCTGAAGCGCGACTTCAAACCAGGCGCCGTATGCAGCAACTGTTCCGGCAAGCACGCCGGCATGCTGGCCGGCGCACGGTCGATCGGTGCGGCAATCGAAGGCTACGAACAGCCCGAGCATCCGTTGCAGGTGCGTGTGAAGCACACGGTCGCACAAGTGTGCGATCTGCCGGACGAGGCCGTGCAATGGGCCACGGACGGCTGCAATCTTCCAACCCCGGCGTTTGCGCTTGACCGTCTCGCGCGCCTGTTCGCGAAGCTGGCCGCCGCGCAGGACGAGGCATCGCAATCGGCGTCCCAGTCGCAGTCCCAGGCGCAGTCCATTAGCCCGCGCACGGCGGCGCTTGCGCGCATCTATCGCGCGATGGCTGCGTATCCGGAACTGGTGGGCGGCGAAGGCCGATTCTGCACGCAACTGATGCGCGCCTTCGACGGCGCCTTGATCGGCAAGGTCGGCGCGGACGGCAGTTATGCGCTCGGTGTGCGGGCGTCGCGGCAGACGGAGAAGGCAGGAGCGAACGGCGCGCTCGGCATTGCCGTGAAAGTCGAGGACGGCAACATCGGCATACTGTATGCGGTCGCAGCGGAACTGCTGCGGCTGCTGGACATTGGAACGGCGGAGCAGCGCGCGGCATTCGCGTCGTTTCACACGCCGCGAATGCTCAACACCATGGGCGTCGAAATCGGGCGCCTGGCATTTTCCGTCGCGCTGAAGGATGCGACGGGACGTACTCAATAGATCCAGCCCAAAGGGCGCCAGGGCGCGAGCGCGATAGGGCACCGCGCAGGCGAAGAAGGCTCTACGCGACTGTGCTAAAAAAATCCCGCCAGCGAAAACCGCCGGCGGGCCAAAGCACTCAAGCAACCAACCTCAAAACAAACTTACCGCGTCGGCCAGGGTTTGGCCGGCGCGCCCATCACTGGCTTGCCGAGCAATGGCGTCGACAGTGCGTACGCGCCATTTTCCGTAAAGACCCAGATGATGTTTCGATCGTACTCCGTATAAATAGCGAGCACGCCCTTGCCCAGCGTGTAGCTTGGCAGCTCGCTTTCGTCCGCCAGCGCCGGTACGAAATAGCCGGCAATGGTCGGCTTCTCCGGATTGCGCACATCGAAAATCTGCACACCGGCGTTGTAGAACGAATAAGGAATCACGCCCTGGCGCGAGCCGCCCGGCTGGCCGATCGCGTTTGAACGCTTCGGTCCGAAGTTTCCGCCGCGCTGGCAGAAACTCGTGAAGGGCGCACCCTCGGGCGGCGTCGGCCGAGGCAGCTTGGCCGCGACCCGCAGATGCGACGGATCGCGCGCATCGACCACGAAGATGTCCTTGTACGGCTCGTAGCAGTCGCGGTTCATCGGATAGCCGCTCGTCAGCACATAGCCGGTGCGCTCGTACTGGCTCACGTCGGCATTGTCGTATTCGGTGCCCGCGAAACTCGGCGCCGTATTCACATTGCCGAGCACCTTCGGCTTGGCCGGGTTCGACAGATCGAACGAGTAGAGGCCGAGGCCGCCCATCGCGCCGAAGCCGATCTTGCCGCCCTGTTCCAAAGGCTTCGGCAGGAAGATTGGAATGCGCGAGCCCATCCACGAGGTGCGGTTGCCCGCGCGCGGATTGGTCAGATAGGCCTGCTCATGCGCCTCGTTGCCGAGAATCTGTCCGGGCACCGCGATCTGCGAGACGAACTTCGGGTCGGCCGGGTCCGACATGTCCCATACCTGATAGCCGGGCGAGTACAGATAGTTCGGGTACTCGGTCAAGCCATAGCTGTCGTCCGGCGCGGCCGACAGAATCATGTACTTGCCGCCGTAGTATTCCGGCGCATCGAGCGAGCCGGAGCCTTGCTGTTGACCGATCGGCGCATCAGGGTGCTTGTAGTCGGTGGTGCGCGTGGCGATCAGCTTCCACTGGCTCGGCAGCGGGCCGTCCATTTCGAAGACCTTGAAGCCCTTGAGCTCGTTGTAGTGGCGTTGCGCCTCGACCTTGTCCGGCTGGTCGATCTTCTCGGTCATCAGGCCATAGCGGCCGATCTCGAACGAGGCGACCAGCACCGGCTTGCCGAGCTTCTTGCTCCAGGCGATGGTGGCGCCGCCCAGATAGTCATGCACGTTGTTCGGGTCGAAGTGTTCGGTCGGTCCTTTGGGACCCCACGTGCCGCCCTGCGAAAACACCACCTTGCCGTTGGCAGGGTCGGTGACGTCCATGATGCGCAGATAGTCGCGGTCATGAATGTAGAGATAACGGCGCCCGTCGAAGTCGGCGATGTTGTTCCACGCGTGAAAGGGCGAATCGACGAGCGGATAGAACGCCAGAACCTTCACGTCCTTGGCATAGCTCTTCTTGTCCCACGTGGTCATTTCGCCTGGGAAGCGCTGGCCCTGATGCACTTCGGGCGTGGCCTTCGGCCACACGAACTGGCCGGTCGCCGGGTCCATGCCGTAGTCGACACCCGGCTTCAGCGGAGCAGGCCGGCGATCGGGCGTGAGACGCAGCCACTCGGCGAGATAGGGGTCCTTCACATTCGGCGTGCCGGGCGTCATTTGCGTGCCCGAAGCCGCGGGGGCAGCGGCCGCTGCCACCGATGAGGCCTCGCCGCTTGCGCAGGCCGCCGCCGACATGAACGCCAGCACCGCGCCTGTTGCGAGAGATGATTTCAGATTGCGTTTGCGAAGCATCAGCTTCCTCCTTTTTTATATTAGAACGCGTGACGGATGCCGAACTGGAAGCCGCTGGGGTTCTGTCCGCCGTTCGGATAGACCTGGAACGTCACCGGGTAGGGAATGGGCACGTCGTGCTTATGCTGCACGTGCGCGAAAGTCGTATACAGGTCGGTCCGTTTCGAGAGTGCATGAATGAAGCCGATCACGCCGCCGTTGGCGGTGGAGATCTTCACGTTGTTGTCGTCGTGACGATGCACGAGGCTCAGATACACGCGATTGAATCCGTCGATGTTCCAGCGCGCGCCGATCTGCGCATCCCAGCCTTGCGAATTGAACGCAACGTACGGCGGATACGCGTAATAGCCGTTGTACGTGTGATAGATCACCGTCGGCTCGAAACCGCCGAACCTGTACACCGCCGAGAAATAGTTGTCGCGCGAGGAATGGATCTGCGACGACTTGAAGATATCCCGCGTGTATTGCAACTCGCTCACCGCGCCCGCAAAGATCGGACCGTGCCGGTATTCGATAGCGGTGCTGAAGAATCGTCCGGCGCGCGTGCTGTCGCCTACGCCGGTGGTTGCCATGATCCGCCCGGTGAAGCCGAAGAAGTTCGGCGTCTTGTACTGGATCGCGTTGTCCACGCGATACGACGCATAGAAGAACTCCATGTTGTTGACCATACTGAAGTCGGCGGCCCAGCTCGGGTCCGCGTAGCCCGCGATCCAGTACGAAGGCGTGAACTGGCGGCCCATCGTGATTTCACCCCAGTTGCCCTTCAGGCCTACGAACGACTGGCGGAACTGCGCCGACTGCACGCCGGTGTTGGCGGAGAACATCGGCTCGATGGTGAACACCGCCTTGTTGCCGCCGCCCAGGTCCTCGACGCCGCTCAGGTTGAAGCGCGAGTTGTTCAGGCCGCCGCTCGACATGCGCGTCACGTTTCCGCCGGACCCGGAAGAAATCAGATGTTCGATGTTCAGGTCCACAAAACCGGACAGCCAGACGCTCGACTGAGCATGTGCCCCGGCGCACGCGAGCATCAAGGCGCCTGACACGAGTGTCGTCTTTTTCATTCAGTCTCCAAACAGATCGTCGTTCTTTTCGTGTGATTGAGAGCTGTCGGCGCGCTCGACAGCCACGGTACGGCGTTTTCGTCGTGTATACACAATCTGGTAAAAATTATACCCACGCAAAAATTTGGATTCCGAGCTTTATTTTTTTATACAAAACAGCGATTTGGTTATAGCGGGTTGACCCGGATGGCATTGCGCGTCAAAACAGATGACGGATTCCGCCTGCATAAGTCACCGCGGTGCCGTGGCCGGAGAGCCGGTCATAGACCGTGAGCAGGTATAGATCGGTGCGTTTGGACAGCACGTAGTCGAGGCCCGCTGAGCCCGTATTGCGGCCGGTGACTGCGTTTTGCGGCGCGCTGCGGCGCGTGTAGGCCCATTCGGCGAGGGCGGTGAGTTCTGGCGTGAGCGGCACGGCGAGGCCGGCTTCATAGGTGTGCGCGCCGATGCCGGTCGAATCCGTGCGCAGTCCTTGCAGTGCGCCATACACCTTGAACAGCGAAAAATCGTACGCACCGCCGACGAGGTACGCGTTCTGTGTCGGCGACGCGACACCGGCAACCACACGCGTGCGTTGTACGGTTGCGACAGCGGTGAGCGAACCGCCGGCGTAGAGCGTGGACAGCGCGGCGTTGTACGTCCCGTTCGCGCCGGCGAAGCCGCCTGGCGCGTAGACGGCCGTCGCCGTGAGCCCGTGCAGATTCGGGCTCGTGTACTGGATGCCGTTGTTCCACACGGTGTCGCCCAGCATCGAGCCGCCATACGGCGCGGTAAAGGTCTGCATGACGAGCGGCGAGAACAGGATCGACGCCTGAAACGGATTGGCGATCTGCTCGGCCAGGTACAGCAGGTTGGTGTGCCGCCCGAGCGTGACGCGCCCGAACGGCCCGGCAATGCCGACGTAGGAGTTGCGTCCCCAGAACGGGTCGGCGGCGGTGCGGCCGATGCCGCCGTTGGTCGGCTGGAAGAAGCTCTCGAGCACGGCGATTGCGCGATAACCCGCGCCGAGCTCCTCGTTGACACGGATGCCCCAGTACGGTGCCGTGAGGCCCGGGCTCTGTTCGGCGATTGCGGCCGGCGGGCCGTTGCTGCGTTTGCTGCTGGCGATGTCCAGCCCGACGAGTCCATACAGCGTGACAGACGTTTGCGCCTGCACGGCGCGGGGCGTCATGGCCCAGGCAGCCGCGCAAACGAGCGCGAGCGCGCCCAACGATCGAACGTTCATGGCGAGTCCTTGTGAGGGGTGGGGAGCGGCGGCGACAGTGCGCCCTTCAGGCGATACAGCGGCGCAGTGATGCGCCGCCGTGCGTTATGCCGCGCGCACCGCAAAGTCGACGGGGGCGTGCGTGAAGTGTTGAGAGAGACTGGCGAGCAGCGCGTCGCGCTGGGCTAACAGCGAAGCGGGCGAGCGTCCCGCCATGTGCGGCGTGACGAGGACGTCCGGATGATCGAGCAGCGCCTGCGGCACCTCGGGTTCGTTTTCGATCACGTCGAGTCCTGCGCCGGCAATCGCGCCGTCGGCCAGCGCGCCGATCAACGCTTGCGTGTCGAGCACCGAACCGCGCGAGACGTTCACCACGTAGCCGTCAGGCCCGAGCGCGCGCAGCACGTCGCGATTGACCAGATGGCGCGTCGCGGGGCCGCCGTTGCAGGCGATTACCAGAAAGTCGCTGGCGGCCGCCAGTTCGACGGGATCGGCGTAGTAACGACCCTGCGTGTCGGCGCGCGGCGCGCGGCCGTGGTAGCCGAGCGTCATGTCGAAACCTTGCGCACGCGCCGCAATCAATCCGCCGATGCGTCCCATGCCGACGATCCCCAGGCGCGCACCCGTCAGCGTGGGCCGCTCGCTGCGCGAGGTGCGCCAGCGGCCGGCGCGCACCGCGGCAGTCAGCGGCGCGTAGCCGCGCGCGAGCGCGAGCAGAAGGCCCATGGCGTGGTCGGCGACCGTCGCCGCGTTCGCGCCGGGAGCATGCGTGACCACGATGCCGCGTCGCGCGGCCGCGGCTACGTCGATATTCTCGTAGCCCGCGCCGAACGCGCTGACGATTTCGAGCGCCGGCAGCGCGGCCATCTGCGCGTCGGACAAACCGGTCGAGCCGTTGGTCACGACCGCCCGCACGCGCAGTGGGTCGGCACCGGCCGGCCAGGCTGCCGGCCAGGCTGCCGGCCAACCGTCGGGAAGATGATGCAGCGTGCAGTCGCGCCGCAGCGCGTCGAGCGTCGCGGCGGGCAGCGGGATCAGCGCCAGCACGGAAATGCCGTTCATACCCGCGCTCATGCCTGGGGATCGGCTGAATGCGCGGCTGAATGCCCGGCTGACTGCGCGACTGAATTCGCGGCCGGCGCCACTTCCTTCACCGCGCCTTTCCAGCCGTTCTCGGTGATGTCGAACACGGTGCCGTCGGGCATCCGGTACTTCACTTCATAGAAGACGTTCGGATCTTTCTCGTGGCGGCCCGTCAGATACGTGCCGCCCGCGGCGACCACGCGCACAGCGGTTTCCTCCACGCTGTCCACCCACATGCCGAAGTGGATCACGCCGCGCACGTCCTTCAGGCCGGCATAGCCGGGCACGGTCTCGTCCTTGAAGTTGAGCA
This sequence comes from Paraburkholderia sp., assembly GCA_036383775.1. GTDB lineage: Bacteria > Pseudomonadota > Gammaproteobacteria > Burkholderiales > Burkholderiaceae > Paraburkholderia. The sequence continues at coordinate 10,304 of DASVNP010000200.1, forward strand.
GCGCCACGTTCATCGTGCCGTCGGTCATATAGATGCCGCGCATCGCGTTGCCCGCGCGGCGCATGCCGAATGCCTGCTCGAAAAACTGCGCGGCGGCTTCCGGGTCTTCGACTGAAAGCGCGATATGACGGAGCTTGTCCATGAAATGTCCTTGCGTTGTCCTGAAGGTGAATCGCCCGCGGGCGAAGGGTGGGGTGTCGTGACTTTGAATCAAGCGTGCCCGCAACTTCACCAGGTATACTACGTATAAGAAATGTATACACAGAACTAAATTTATATACCAGAATGGTCTTCATACGCTGGACGTGTCCGGCCGCGCTGATTTGCTGTGCTCAGTTGCCATGCGCATCTGCCATGAGTTATGAGGACCACCGATGCACACCTCGCAGGAACCGTTGGGCAGTCTCTCCGCCGCGCTCAGGCAGCGCTTCGCGCAGATCGGGCCGGTGTGGGGGCGCGATATCAATGCGCACCGCGATCTGGTGATCGACGCGTACGCGCCGTTGGTGGCGGCGGCGCGCGACGCGGGCGAGGAGTTGTTCGAGGCGGCGCGCGACGTCGCCTATGGCGGCCACGAGCGGCAGCGCCTGGATGTATTCGCCTCCCGGCAGACGCGTCGCGAAGGCCACGCCGATGTGGTGCTGTTCGTCCACGGCGGCGCGTTTCTGCGCGGCAGCAAGAGCTTTGACGGACTGATTTACGACAACGTGCCGCGCTGGTTCGCGCGCCGGGGTTGCGTCGCGCTCAATGTGGAATACCGGCTGGCGCCCGGCGCACCGTATCCCGCGGGCGCGGACGATGTCGCCGCCGCGTTGGCCTGGGCGCAGGCACATGTCGCGGAATTCGGCGGCAATCCGCGACGGATTTTTCTGGTCGGCCATTCGGCGGGCGGCGCGCATGTCGCTACCTATCTTGGCGATCCGCTCTTTGCCGATCTGCGAGAGCGCACGCCAGCCGTGGCGGGCGCCGTGCTGATCAGCGCGCGGCTGGTGGCGGACGTGCATGCGGATAATCCCAACGCCGCCGGCGTGCGCGCCTATTTCGGCGCGGACGAAACCCGCTACGCCGCGCGTTCGCCCCTGACCCATGCCGCGCGGATCGACGCGCCGCTCATGGTGGTGGTCGCCGAATACGAAAACCCTTATCTCGATGCGTACGGCGCGGCGTTCTTTGCCCGCGTGCTGGAGGCGCGCCAACGCGCGGACGCTGCGGCTGCGAATGTGGCTGTGAATGCGGCTGTGAATGTGGCTGTGAAGCGTGCGCCGCGTTTCATGCAGATGCTGCGGCACAACCATACGTCGGTGGTCGCGCATTTCGATTCGGGCGAAACGCTGCTAGGAGACGCGATGCTCGATTTTTTCGGCGCGTGACTCTTTGAGTCGAGTCGTTCCCGCTGTTTTTTGCCGATACCGCACACTCAGGAGAACTGCATGTCTGTCAGCCCGCCGTCCGCGTTTGCGACACCGCGCGTGTTCGCGCCGGTCGTCACACCATTCACGTCCGAATTTGGAATCGACGCGCCGCGCTTCGTCGCGTTCTGCCGCTGGCTCGTCGGGCAGGGCGCCGGGCTGGCGCTATTCGGCACCAATAGCGAGGCCAACTCGCTGAGTCTGAGCGAGCGTCACGCGCTGCTCGACGAAGTGATCGAAGCGGGCATCGACCCCGCGCGAATGTTGCCGGGAACCGGCGCATGCGCGTTGCCCGACGCGATCGCGCTGACGCGTCACGCGTGCGAAGCCGGTTGTGCCGGCGCGCTGATGCTGCCGCCGTTCTTCTACCAGGGCGTGAGCGACGACGGCCTCTTCGCGTACTACGCCGACGTGATCGAGGCGGTCGGCTCGGACCGGTTGCGCGTGCTGCTGTATCACATCCCGCAGTTCACCGGCGTGCCGATCACGCACACGCTGATCGAACGTTTGATCGCGGCGTATCCGCGCACGGTGGTGGGGATCAAGGACAGTTCCGGCGATTGGGCCAACACGGCGGCGATGCTGGAGAAATTCCCGGGTTTCGCGGTGTTTCCCGCGTCCGAGGCGTTGCTAGGCAAAGCGCTGCCGCTCGGCGCGGCCGGCTGCATTTCGGCGACGGCGAATATCCAGCCGCATGCGATCGCGAGCCTGCTGAACGCGGCCACGGCGGAAGAGCGGGCGGAGTGGGAGGGCAAGGTGGCCACGGTGCGGTTTGCTGTGCAAGCGCAACCGATGATCCCCGCCTTGAAGCACATCGTCGCGCATTTCGCGAACGACGCGGCGTGGGCGCGTGTGCGTCCGCCGCTGACGGCGATGGACTCGGGCCAGGCGGGCTCGCTATTGCGGCAGTTGGAAGCGCTGGATTTTTCGATGCCGTCGCTGGCATCGGTTGCGGCGGTGGCTGCATGAGCCGGTGGTGCGCTTACTCATGCCGTGCGGCGAGTGCGCGCCGCGGTGGGTGCGTTCATCAAGGCGTGCGCGGTAGGGAGACGGAACAGTTGGTCTCCGGTCACGGTCTTGGCCTTCGCCCCCACTCCGTATCCGGCCTGGACTTGGACTTCAACCCAGCCCAAGCTTCAGGCGTTCGCGCGCTCCGTGCGCTGACGCTTCAAGCGCCCCAGCACGACGATGGACAACCGCGCCGTGTGGTCACGCATCGCGTTGTACGCGCGTTCCGGCTCGGAGTTGAGGATGGCCGACACGATCTCGCGATGCTCGTCGGTGGCCGCTTCGAAGCGCGACGGCGAAGCCGGCTGCGCGGCCCGAAAACCCGCCAGACGCTGCCGCTGCACCGCCATGATCGACGCGAGCGACTTGCTTTGCGCGCCCTTGCAGATCAGTTCGTGGAATTCGCGATTGAGCGCAAAGTACTCCGTCTCGTCGCCGCGCGCGATCGCGGCGTTCATTTCGGTCTCGAGCTCCTCGAGCTGCTTTTTCTCGACGAGGCTCATGCGCTGCGCGCTCAAACGGCAGCACAGCGCCTCGAGTTCGCACATCGCCTCGAGCATGTCGGCCAGTTCGTCGATGCTGAACTGCGCGACCACCACGCCCTTGCGCGGCGTCAGCTCGACCATGCCGCGCGCGGCGAGCTCGCGCAGCGCTTCGCGGATGGGCGTGCGCGATGCGTTGAAGCGTTCGGCGAGCGCGGCCTCTTCGAGCTTCTGGCCCGGTTCGAGCGTGCCGTCGATGATCTCGTCGCACAGCAGGCGGTAAATCTTGGAAGAGAGCGTGGTCATCGTGATGGTCGTGGGTTGAGCGAAACCGTGGGCAAGCGGCCCTCATTATGCGCCAGCGGCCCGGCTGCCTCAATCGCCACCGCGCATATCCGGTCTTTGCAGGCCCATGCAGTGTACGCGCGATCGCGTTCATGCCCCGATAAGTGTATACGAGGATTTTAATAGAAATACACAGATACATAAATGTATACGAAATAAGTTACCCAATGAAGCAGCCCGATGATTGAACCCTCGACAGCTGTCAACTTACCCCTGCAAACAAGAAAAGCGAGGCAACACGTGACCTGGTTTGGTATCGCAACCTACGAATTGAACGGCCGCCGTGCCGCTGGACTGGCGGTCGGCGGCAAGCTGTACGACGCGCACGCGGCGTTCAAGCATGTCGCGGGCGACGCGCCGCTTGCCGATCTCGGCGCGCTGATCGCCGGCTGGGCGACGCACGGCGCGGCCGCCGTCGAACAGTTCGAACGCACGGCACGCGCAATCGAGGCGGGCACGCTCGATCTCGCGCCGCTGGAAGGACACCGGCTGTGCGTGCCGTTCCAGCCGCGGCGCATTTTCGCGGCGGCCTCGAACTACTATGAGCACGCACGGGAGATGGGCACGGAGCTCGCCCCGCGCGAGGAAAGCACGCCGTACATGTTTATCAAGGCCGAAACGAGTGTCGTGCCGACGCTTGCCAACGTGGTGATTCCGCCGCACGCGGAGCGAGTGGACTGGGAGGTGGAGCTGGCCGTGGTGATCGGCAGGGCGGGGCGCCACATCGCCCAGCGCGACGCCTACGACTACGTGGCCGGCTACACGATTCTCAACGACGTCAGTGCGCGCGATCTGAATCGCCGCACCGACTATCCGTTCAAACACGACTGGTTTCGCGGCAAGAGTTTCGATACCTTTGGTCCGCTGGGGCCGTGGTTCGTGCCGCGCTCCTGCATCGCCGAACCGCAGAATCTGCGCATGCGTCTCGCGGTGAACGGCGAGATGATGCAGGACGGCAACACGTCAGAGATGATTTTCAACATTGCCGAGCAGATCGAATATCTGTCGACGATCCTCACGCTGCAGCCCGGCGATCTGATCGCGACAGGCACGCCGACCGGCGTCGGCATGGGGCGCGGCATTTATCTGAAAGCGGGCGACGTGATGGTCGCCTCGATCGACGGCATTGGCACGATCGAGAATCCGCTGGTCGCGGGCTGAGCGTCAGCATGCTCGCCGCGCCATCCACTCACGCCTCTCATGGACGGGGACACGATATGTTGCAGCGGATACGGCGCGCGCTTTCACGGCAAGCGTCGCGACTGATGCGGGGCACGGCGCGGAGCACTTCGCGCAGCACGGCGCGGGGAGCGGCGCTGGGCGCGGCCGCGCTGGCGGCCACGGCGCTCCTCACGAGCGCTCAAGCAGCCGATACAGTGCGCGTCAATCTGGCGTGGCTGCCGCAGGGCAGTACGGGCGGCATACTGCTCGCGCAGGCGAAAGGCTACTACCGCGAGGCGGGGCTCGACGTCAGCGTGATGCGCGGTTACGGTGGTCAGCGTACCGTCAATGAAGTGGATGGCGGGCTGTTCGAGTTCGGCTACGGCGACCCGCTGAGCGTGATGCTGAACCGCGCACATGGCGGCCATGCCGTGATGGTTGGCGCGATCAACACGCGCTGGCCGGGTGCCATGTGCTACCTCGAGCGGCCCGGCTTCAAGGTGAACTCGCTGAAAGACCTGGCCGGTCTGACGCTCGGCGGTGGCGGCGCGTCGCCGGTGCAGAACATCATGCCCGCCTGGCTCAAACAGAACGGCATGGCGCCCGACGCGATCCGCACCGTGCGGCTCGACCCGGCTGTGATAAACACCGCGCTGCTGCAAAAGCGCATCGACCTGTCGGAGTGCTGGGAGGGCGCGAGTCTGCCGGTGCAGGCCGCGCTTGCCAAACGCGCGGGGCAGCAGCTCGGCCACGTGTACTACCGCGATTTTGGACTGGACATGATGGGCAACGGCATCGTGACCACCGATACCTTCGTGGCCCAGCACTCCGATGTGGTGAAGCGCTTTCTGGACGCCACGTATCGCGGTTATGCGCTGATGCGGGAGCATCCCCAGCAAGCCGCGGATGCGATCGCGGCGCAGTATCCGGTGCTCGACAAGGCGATCCTGCTGCAACAGATCGTCGAGACTAACGGGCTGATTGTGGATGATCCGGCGGGGCACAAGATTGGCTGGCTGCGTCCGGCGCGCATGGATGCCACCGCGGCTTTTGTTTCGCGCGCGTTTGGGACTGGGGCGAAGGTGAAGGCGGTGGATGTGTATACGAATCGGTTCGTTGAGTAAGCGGCGTTGGCGCTATTTGATGGAGACAAGGTAATGAATAGTTTGCGTCCGAAACGGCTTGGGCACATGGTGCTGATGGTGCGCGACATCCACAAGTCCGCGAAGTTTTACACCGACGTGCTGGGCCTCAAGGTATCCGACTGGATCGGCGACCAGATGGTGTTTCTGCGCGCTGGCACCGATCATCACGATCTCGCGCTCGCGCAACTGCCGAAAGATTCCGCCGACTTCGACGATCTGCCCCGCTACTCGCGGCCGGGTCTGGAGCATTTTTCGTATCTGATCGACAGCTACGAAGAGATGGAGCGCTCGGTGAAAGTCCTGCAGGAGCACGGCGTCGAGATTGTGCGCGGCATCGGCCGGCATGGTCCTGGCAACAATCTCTTTCTGGTGTTCAAGGACCCGGACGGCAACAACGTCGAGGTCTACTGCGAAATGACGCAAATCGGCGAGCGCGACGCGCACGAGCCGCAGGTGTGGGAGCGCACGATCGAATCGTTCGATCAATACCGGTTCGAACGGTTCGTGGTTCCGCCGCCGCCGCATCTGGTCGCGCAGAAGTCGGCGCAGGCCGCGAACCAGACCAATGCGTCCGGCACCGCTGAGGAACCTGCGAAACCCGATCCGTCGAAGCGCAAATAATTCGGAACCCTTATGAAGCGATTGATCGAAACCGTCTCGTTCTGGGCCGTGATCGGCCTGATCTGGGAATTCGGCGTGCGCTGGACAGGCACGCGCGACTACGTATTGCCGGCGCTCTCGCAGGTCTTCGCCGCCGGTTGGGAAATGCGCGGGCAATTGCTCTCGGATACGCTCGCCACGGCCTGGGAGGTGTTCGCCGGGTTCGCGCTGGCGCTTGCCGGCGGCTTGATCGTGGGTCTGCTCGCCAGCATGTCGAGCATCGCGCGGCGCACCTTGCTGCCGCTCGTCACCGCATTGCAGAGCATGCCGAAGATCGCGCTCGCGCCGTTGCTGATCGTGTGGTTCGGCTATGGCTTCGCCTCGAAGCTGGCGGCGGCCGTGCTGTTTGCCTTCTTCCCGATCGTGATTGCGACCATGGGCGGGCTCGCCGGCGTGCCGCGCAATCTGGACGAACATTTCCGCGCGCTCGGTGCATCGCCGGCGAAGACGTTCTGGCATTTGCGCTTGCCGGCGGCCTTGCCCGCGCTGATCGACGGCCTGAAGATCGCAATGCCGCTGGCGGTGATCGGCGCGATCGTCGGCGAGTTTATCGGCGCGGAAGCGGGGCTCGGGCATCTGATCGTATTCGCGACGTCGAACGCGCAAACGGCGCTCTCGTTCGCGGCGATCCTGATGGTGACCGTGCTGGCCATGCTGTTTTACTGGGCCGTCGAACTGGTGTCGCGCGGCGTGTGGTGGAGAGGAGTGACGGTCTGATGGCACTGGTCGACAAATTGCGTATCGTGCAGCGCGCCGCGGCCACCGGCGAGAATGTTCGGCCCATGCAGCGCGGCGATGCGGCGCCTGCGCTGATTGCCGTCGAACAGGTGGGCAAGCGTTTCGCCGCCCGCGGCGGGGCAGAGGCGTTCAGCGCGCTGGACGACGTCTCGATGCAAATCCGCCAGGGCGAGTTCGTATCGATCCTCGGCCCAAGCGGTTGCGGCAAGAGCACTTTGCTGCGCATGGTCGCGGGTCTCGTGCCGTGCGACGACGGGCGGATTCTGCTTGGCGCCGAGCCGATTACCGCGCCGGTGCCGGACATCGGCGTCGTGTTTCAGACCAGCAATATGCTGCCGTGGCTGACTGTCGGCGACAACATTCGCCTCGGGGCGAAGTTGCGGAACCTGCCGCGGGCACAAGTGGACAAGCGGCTGCCCGCTTTGCTGGAGACGTTAGGCCTGACGGCGTTCGCCGATCGGTATCCGCATGAGCTGTCGGGCGGTATGCGCCAGCGCGCCGCGATCGGGCAGATCCTCTTGCTGGAACCGCGTGTGATGCTGATGGACGAACCGTTCGGCGCGCTGGATGCGCTGACGCGCGACCGCCTGAATGTCGAGCTGCTGAGAATCTGGCAGCAGAGCACGCTCACTGTGCTGCTGGTCACGCATAGCATCCACGAGGCGGTGTTCCTGTCGGACCGCGTGCTGGTGATGTCGGAGCGGCCGGGGCGTGTGATCCACGACGTCAGGATCGATTTACCACGGCCGCGGCAGCCCGATCAGGTCAAGAGCGACCCGTTGTACGGCCACTATGTGGCGGAACTGTCCAGATTGATGGGCGTGTTCTAGCGTCTGGACTCACGCGGCAACCGGCGTACTGTCGTGTTGCCGCAACATGACGGCATCCGTATTTTCGCGGAGTCGCAAATCTCTGAACGGTCCGCCGCAATCGAAAGCGGCGCAGCCACCTCACACCCAGTGCCATTCGCCGCCAGAACGGCGATTTTGTGCATTGCGAATCAGAACCGCATTTAACGTTTGCGCGCCTTATTCAGCGGGCTATATCCAGTTAATTGATTGAGGCTGCGGAATGTTAAATCGCCACCGGAAATCAGCGATTTGACGGTTGCCAAGTTAAATTTACCTGATTCATTAATTCAATGTAAAACGTTTGCAATTGGGATTTGGTCGCGTCGGTCAAAAATCGGGCGCGTGCGAGCACCCGGAGCAATCGTCAATTAGCGTTATATAGCCAGATCCGATCATGGCGGTGGCGGAGAATCGCGCTAGAATGCGCGGCGATTCACGCACTATAGTCCGCCCGTTTGAGCACGGCCTGCTTCAATCCAAACGGCAGATATTGCGTCCGATCCATCGCTCATGGTGTACGGGAATACCGGGTGAAATCGGCGGCGGCAACTCGAATCGGTAAATGCGGGGGCGCGGTATTTATTCGCGTTTTGCGTTGCACGCCGACAATAAAACATCAAAAAAAAGACCAGAACTTATGCCATCGAGGATTTTGTCGATTTTCGGCACGCGGCCGGAAGCCATCAAAATGGCACCGCTTGTCAAACAGCTTGAAGCCAGCAGCGAGATCGAGTCGGTCGTGTGCGTCACCGGGCAGCATCAGCAGATGCTCGATCAGGTGCTCGATCTGTTCGAGATCAAACCGCACCACAATCTCGCGCTGATGACCGGCAACCAGACGCTCAACGGGCTCGCCGCGCGTCTGATCGCCTCGCTCGACGAGGTGCTCGCCACGGTTCAACCCGACCGCGTGCTGGTGCACGGCGACACGACCACGGCGTCGGCGGCCGCGCTCGCTGCATTCCATCGCCGTATTCCGATTGGCCACGTCGAAGCGGGCCTGCGCACCGGCAATCTGATGCAGCCGTGGCCGGAAGAAATGAACCGCCGGGTGGTCGACGTGATGAGCGACCTGATGTTCGCGCCCACCGCGAGTTCGAGAGCCAACCTCGAACAGGAAACGCTGCACGGCAAGATCATCGTCACCGGCAATACGGTGATCGACGCGCTGAACCTGACCACCACGCGTATCGACAACGACGCCGCGTTGCGCACCGAACTCGACGCGCGCCTGCCGTTCCTCGACGGCGCGTTGCCGGTGCTGCTCGTCACGGGCCACCGCCGCGAAAGCTTTGGTGAGGGCTTCGCGAATATCTGCGCGGCGCTCGCCGAGCTGGCGAGTACCAACACGGTGCAGATCGTCTATCCGGTGCACCTGAATCCGAATGTGCGTGGCCCGGTACGGGAGTCGCTCGGTCATGCGCGCAATGTTCATCTGATCGACCCGCTCGACTATCTCAGCTTCGTGCGTCTCATGCAGCGCGCGTCGATCATCCTCACCGACTCCGGCGGCGTACAGGAAGAAGCTCCCGCGCTCGGCAAACCAGTGCTCGTCATGCGCGACGTGACCGAACGTCCGGAAGCGGTTGCGGCGGGCACGGTGCGTCTGGTCGGCACGCAGTGCGACTCGATCGTGAGCGCGGTGCTGGGTCTCGTCGAAGACGCGCGCCAGCGCGACGACTTCGCGAATCGCATCAATCCCTATGGCGACGGCCGTGCGTCGCAGCGGATCGTCGCGGCGCTCACCGGGTGCGCGGTCGAGGAATTCGCGCGCGGCGGCGCGAGTGGCGCCGAGAATCCAAACGCAGCGGACGTTGCGCGCGTGCGGTTCGCCGAGACCGTGCACTAGCGCGCTCGTCGCCGTCCTGCAGGGCAGGGCCGCGATTCAGCCCGGCCCGCTTTGACCGGCCCGTGTCGCGACGATCGACGCACCCTGCGCCGCGCGTGCAGCCAGATCAACGACTGCCCGAGCGCGCCGACAACCCAGCTTGGACGACTGGCCAAACAGACAGAACCCGACTTAGCGCCGGGCTGGCCGCTCCAGATGATCCACGCCGTGCAATCCGGTTTTGCGGCTTGCTCGCTAATGTAGAGACAAAAAGTGATCCCCAATACGTCAATGCGCCGCCTTGCGCGCCCTCGCCTGAACGTACTCGCCACGCTGCTGCTGCTCGCGGGCGGCGCTCATGCTCAGGAACCTGCCAAACTCGCGGCCGACCTCGCTGGCAGCTTCGCGCAGCTCGGCAGCGGCCGTCTGGCGACGCGCACGGTGTCGCTGGCCGAACTGGGCGTCCGCGATCCGCTCGTGCTGCATGCGCCGGACGGCCGTCAGGAACTGTATCTGCCGGTGCCGGCAGGCGTGCCGCTCGCCGACGCCACGCTGCAGATCGACGGCAGCTATCTGCGCGGCAACGGCGGACGCACGACCATGCTGGTGTCGCTGGACGGCTCGCCGGTGCTTTCGCGCAGCCCCACGCAGGATCAGGGCGATGCGTCGGCGACGCTCGGCGTGGACGGCGCGGCGCGGCCGGGCGGCTTCGTGCGCGTGGGGCTCGACTGGTCGTCGGTGATCAGTGAGAACATCTGTGCCGATCAGACCGCGATCGGCAACGTGTGGCGCGTCGCGCCGACTTCGCGCCTGACCTATCGCTACGATCCCGACGCGATCGGCGATCTGCGCAGCGCATGGAGCGCGCTGCCGCACAAGCCAGTGGTGATGCTCGGCGCGCGCACGCTGGGCGCGCCCGCGTTCGACGCCGGCTGGCGCGTCGAAGCGCTGCTGCAGCGTGAAG
>DASVNP010000201.1:0-38647 GCA_036383775.1 Paraburkholderia sp.
CAAGCTCACCGGCACGACGCCGGACGGTCAGGCGATCGGCTCGGGCTGCGTGTATCCCGCGAGCATCAAGACGCTGCCGGACCAGTTGAAGGCGGCGGGCTACACGTGGAAGGGCTATGAGGGCGACATGGGCAACGACCCGACGCGCGAAGCCGCCACCTGCGGTCACCCGACGCTCAACACGACCGACCTGACGCAGTCGGCGCAAGCGCCGAGCGCGGCGGTGCCGCTGGGCGACCAGTACGCGACGCGTCACAACCCGTTCATGTACTTCCACTCGATCATCGATTCGGCGGACTGCGGCCAGAACGTCGTCAATCTGAACAGGCTCGCGACCGACCTGCAGTCGATCTCGACCACCGCCAACTTCAACCTGATCACGCCGAATCTGTGCGACGACGGTCACGACGCGCCGTGCGTGAACGGCCAGCCGGGCGGCCTGACGAGCGCGAACACGTTCCTGCAGAAGTGGGTGCCGATTATTACGGCTTCGCCGGCGTTCCAGCAGGACGGCTTGCTGATCATCAACTTCGACGAAAGCAGTTATGCGTCGGTGAGCCAGCCGTCGGCGGGTCAGACGCAACTGACTTTCGCGGGTACGACCTGCTGCAGCCAGCAGCCGGGTCCGAACCTGCCGGCGTTTCCGGCGACTTCGTCGCTGACGTATAAGGGCTCGACGATCACCTTGACCAAGCAGAGCTTCGGCGGCGACCGCACCGGTGCCGTCATGATCTCGAAGTTCATCAAGCCGGGCACGGTGTCGACGGTGCAGTACAACCACTACTCGATGCTCAAGAGCATTGAAGACATCTTCCAGCTCGACCACCTCGGTTATGCGGCTCAGGCGGGTCTCGTCGGGTTCGGCGGCGACATCTTCACGAACCTGTAAGCGACTCGATGCTGTTTCCCGCAATGCGTTTCAACGCGCGCACCGGCGCGCGATTCATGGCGCTTGCCGCACTCGTTGCTGCCGTCCTGCTGCGGGGCGCGGCAGCAGCTACGGCAGCGGCCACGGCTGCGGAGCCTGCCGTGCCTGCCGGCGCGACGCCCGTCTATAGCGACGCTGCCGCGCTCGGCAAGCTGATGTTCTTCGATGTGTCGTTATCGGCCTCGGGCAAGATGTCGTGTGCAAGCTGCCATAGTCCGTCGCACGCGTACGGGCCGCCCAACGGCCTCGCGGCGCAACTGGGCGGGGCGGACATGCACTCACAAGGCACGCGCGCTGTGCCGAGCCTGCGCTACGTGCTGAACCGCACGCCCATGTGGAGCCACGCGCAGGCGGCCAGCATGTCCGAGCGGCTGAGCGAAACGGACAACGCGCCGGTGGGCGGCTTCGGCTGGGATGGGCGCTTCAACCGCTTGCGCGATCAGGCGAGCTTCCCGCTGCTCAATCCGAATGAGATGGCGAACAGGGACCCGGCGGCGGTGCTCGTCAAACTGGAGCACGCGCGGTACGCGGCGCGCTTCAGGGAAGTATTTGGCCAGAACATCTTTGCCGATCCCACCAAGGCGTTCACGCAGGCGATGTATGCGATCGAGCGCTTCGAACTCGAAGACCCGAGTTTTCATCCGTACACCAGCAAGTTCGATTACTATCTCGACGGCAAATTGCAACTAACGGCACAAGAGTTGAGAGGCAAAAAACTGTTCGACAATCCGTCGGGCGGCAATTGCGCCTCGTGCCATATCGATCAAGCGGGCGTCGACGGTTCCCATCCGCTGTTCACCGACTTCAACTTCCAGGCGCTGGGCGTGCCGCGCAATCCGGAGTTGCGGGCGAACGCCGATCCGAAGTACTTCGATATGGGTCTGTGCGGACCGCTACGCACCGATCAGGCGAGCGACACGAGCAACTGCGGCCTGTTCAAATCGGTCTCGCTGCGCAACACGGCGACGCGCCAGGTGTTCTTCCACAACGGCCGTTTCCACACGCTAAAGGACGCGCTGCGTTTCTACGTTCAACGCGATACGAATCCGGCGAAGTGGTATCCAAAGGACGCCCACGGCAAGGTCGACAAATTCAACGACTTGCCGGTTGCGTTACGCGTGAACGTCGACACGACCGACGAACCGCTCACACGCAAAGCGGGGGAGCGGCCGGTGTGGTCCGAGCGGGATATCGACGACGTCGCTGCTTTTCTCGCGACGCTCAACGACGGCTACGTGCTGAAACCGAAGCAGCAGTGAACCGCTCGGAAGCATTGCCGGTGCGCGAATCCTAAGACGATTTTGGGTCTAATTTGGGGGCAGAGCTATAATGCTCTGATCCCCTTTTCCCCCGTCCTTCGTTATGAGCCGGTTACTTTGCCTGATCGTGCTTTCGCTCGGCCTGATGCAAGCCGCGTCGGCTGACGAAAACAGCGACCGCATGGCCGCGTATCTGACGACAAAATTCGGTCTGGCCAAGGAAAAGGCTCAAAAGATTTCCGACGCGGTGCAATCGGCCGCATCGAAATATTCCCTCCCGCCGGCGCTCCTGCTGGCGATCATCTCGATCGAATCCCGCTTCAAGGAAAAGGCCAAAGGCGCCAATGGCGCGACTGGGCTGATGCAGGTCGTGCCGGGCGCGCATCGTGGTCTGCTGAGGAACGTGAAAGACCTCACCGAGCCGACCGCGAATATCGACGTGGGCTCGGCGATCCTCTACGGCTACATGCGCTCGGCCAATGGCGACCTGAGCGCCGCGCTCAAAAGCTACGGCGGGTCGCAAGCGTATGCGCAGAAAGTGAGCCTGCGCGCCGGCGACTTCGCGGCGCTCAATGCGCCGCAAGACGGCGCGCAAAACGCGGACGGCCCGGCGGCCATGTGCGACGCACAGTCCGCTGCCGAGCGTTGCGCCGTGCCGGGGAGCTGGGCTAATGCGTTCACGCTGCCGGCCATCAATGCCGCCGGGCTAAACGGCGCGGTGACACAGCCGCCAGGCATTCCTGCGACGTCACGCTAAGCGTCGTCCACCACTTTCTTTTGCTTCGGTGCACCGCACCGGGAGCGCCTGCGGCCGTCGACTGTCAAATCTCCCAGGACGCCGCGCTGCGTACTTTTTACGCACATCAGGTAACCGCTCTACAATGCATTCCCATTCGCGCGCACGTCGCGCCCCTTCCGATCGACCATGTTGACCTCCTTTTCCAGAACCACAGCGGCCGCGTTGCTCGGCCTGCTGGCCGTTGCCGCTTGCAGCAGCACGCCGCAGCCGAAATTCCAGCAGGAATTATTCGAGACGGGCGCGAGCCCGTATGCGCGCAATTTCAATTCGAGCACCACGGACGCCTGCGAGGCCGCCCGCCGCGCCCTTCTGAGCCAGGGCTATCTGACGACGATGCCGCGCAGCGATACCGTCGACGGCACCAAGAATTTCCAGCCGACAGGCGATACGCACGTGGTTGTCGAATTTCACGTTGTCTGCACGCCAGGGGAAGAGGCGAGCGATACCAGCATCGTGTACGTCAATGCCGTGCAGAACGGTTTCGCGTTGAAGAAGAGCGATACGTCGGCGAGCGTCGGACTGAGCGTGCTGGGTTCGCTGTCGTTGCCGATCCGTTCGAACAACGACGCGATGGTCAAGGTCTCGAGCGAGACGATTCCTTCCGGCAAGTTCTACGACCGCTTCTTTGGGCTCGTCGATCACTATTTACAAACGGTGGTGCGTACCCAGCCGGTCACCAGCAGCCGCATCGAGACGAGTCTCTTGCCGATCCCGGTCGAGGCGCCGGCCCCAGTTCCGGCTCCTGCGCCCAGTTTCGCAATGCCGGACGCCATCGATAAGGCGGCTGCCGTGCAACCGGCGAGTGGAACCGCGGTAGCGCCCTGATTCGTCAGCGCAGGTTCACGAGGTTAAGGCTGATCAAGGTCTGATCAGCCTTCAATCTCAGCGCGCAGCGGTACTTATCCTATGTCTTTTACTTCATACGTATATATATGTAGTAATAGTTAACAAGGGTTAACCCCTTCTGTGGATAACTCCAAAATGTCGCGTCACATCAAAGTCATGCAAGTCCAATAACCCTGCGGAACACGTCTGTAGAAAAACTACAAAACCGGGATAACTTTGACGGGGCTTGGCTGCCGCTTCGTTTTATCAAGAATCCACTCACAGGCTGTTCCGTGCGCTATCCCGAAGTTATTCATAGGGAATTGTGGATAACTTGCCTTTCGGATCGGGTTTTTACCGGTTGCCGCGTGACTTTATTCGTCGCGTGCGAGCGCTCGGCAGCGCACAGACCGCCATTCATCAGACGCGCACATTGAAACCGGACGGTACGAAGATTGCGTCTCTCTTTTTGCATACGCAACTGTTGCTATTTCGTCAAAACCATTTCGGCGACGACCGATCCAGGCATAAAGTTAAAGTGTTTTCTGAAGTTATTGGTGCGGTGCGGGGGGTGTGCAATGAAACGCAGAACAGCACGACAGCTAGTCCGTCTTCTCTCGGATATCAGACATGCCACCCATTGCAGTACGTTAAGGGCGGCCGCCACCAATCGGGCGATGGCGCTGGCTTCCGCGGAAAAGGATGAGTCCGCCGCGAGTAGCGACGAGAGCACCGAAGCCACACACGATACGCCGTATGAAAAGCCGGTCCGGAGCGGATCATGAGAGCCGCGAGCGAACAGTCACTGCGTTTTCTGGTCGAGAAATGGCTCGCGCCGACCCCTTCGGCCCCCGTTCACGTCACCGAATTTAGCCGCACCCGCCTAGGAGGCCGACGATACGTACGCGTCGAGACTTTGCTGGAGGGGGGCTCGCGCGGATTATTCTTCTTTCGTCACGACGACGGGTGCTGGTGCGTGTTTCCGCCCACTGCGGATACGCCGACCGCTCTCGCATATCCGCGTGCGGCCTGACGGGGTACGCATCCCGACGACGCCGGCCTGGCAGCGTCTCGCTGCGGGCCGAGACGACGCGCCGGATTCTTATAGCGACGCCTGCGGCGCGCGTTCACGCCCGCGCTGCCACGCCGGCATCACCTGACAGACGATCAAACCCGCCAGCATTAGCGCGCATCCGAATATCGCGCGCCCCGACAGCGTCTCACCGAGCACCAGCCAGCCCGCAATCGAGGCGAACACGCCTTCCATGCTGAAAATCACGGCGGCGTGCGACGGCGCGGCATGCTGTTGGGCGACCACCTGAATCGTATAAGCGACGCCCACCGACAACGCACCGCCATACACGATGGTCGGCGCAGCGCGCACGATCGCGGCGAGACTGAGCGGCTCGATGGCGAGGCCCACGAGCAGGCACGCGAGCCCGCAAGTCACGAATTGCACGAGCGCGAGCATAAGCGTGTCGTGCCGCAGCGCGAAACGCCCGACCAGCATCATCTGAACGGAAATCACGAGCGCGCCGGCGAGCTGGTACCAGTCGCCGTACAGCATCGAAAAGTGTTCGTTGACGCTCAGGAAATACATGCCGACGGCCGCGAGCGCCGCACCGAGCCACGTGCCGATTCCCGTGCGATGCCTGAACAGCACGCCGAGCAAAGGCACGATCACCACATAGAGCGAACTGATGAAACCGGCGTTGGCGATCTTCGTGTATTGCAGGCCGATCTGCTGGAACGAGATCGACGCGGCCACCACCAGGCCTAGCAGCGCGCCGGCGCCGAGCAACTCACGGGCACCGCCGGCGCCGTGTTTCGTCAGCTCGGCCAGTGCGGGGCGGCGTACGCATACGATCATCGTCAACACGACGAGCGCGCCGAGCAGGAAGCGCAGCCCGGTGAACAGAAACGGTCCGATGGCGTCGAGACTCAGGCGTTGCGCGACGAACGCGGAGCCCCAGATCATCGCTGCGAGCAGCATCAGGAGATTGGCACGCAGGTGTTGGCGGGTGTCGGCTTTCAAAGGCGGTTTTTCAAATGAGTTGTTCTGACAAGGCATTCGAGGCTGATTTGCGGCGCAGCGTTTGCCTACAAACCGTAATTTTATCCGGGCGCTAGCGCGACTCGCACTGTAATCGAGCGACCGCGACGAAGAACGCGCACACGTGACGACAACCTTGCCTGAGTTCGACTAGGTAGTCTCCCTAGTATTCGATGCTTGGTGAGTGAAAGCGTTTCGAAAGTAGGCTGTCTCCCGGAAAATACACATCGAGTTTTGCGCATGACAAACTGCCTACGCTGGGTAATACTCTCCCGCGGGGAGCGGGAAGGCGCCTCAAGCCCTGTCTGCTTCACCGTGCAGCTTATTCATTCACATTGACTCAGTCGTCAGGTTTGGGGAACAACACATGAAAAAAGTTATCGTCTCGCTCGCAGCCGCTTCGATCGCGCTGGTTTCCGTTCAAGCTTTCGCACAAGCGTCCGACGCAGCAGCACCGGCTGCCGCAGCTAGCGCGCCGAAGAAGCACCACATCAAGCAACTGAAGACGCACGGCAAGCGTGCTCCGGTTGCAGCAGCAGCTTCGGCAGCTGGCACGAACGACAAGGGCACGGCAAACTAAGCTGACGTTCGTCGCGTCAGGCGAGCCTCACTAATTCTCCGCATTGCGCCGCCAGCCGGCTGGTGCAGCGGAAACCTGGATGAAGGCGTCGCCAGCGAAAAGGCCAGAGCTCGAACTCTGGCCTTTTTGTTTTGAGGCGTGGAATTGCGCGGCAATTAGCCTGCGAGGCCGCGCCTGATCACTTCGTTCAGCACGCCCGTCATACCTTCGGGATGGGTAGCAGCCCGCGCTTTCAGCTCGGTGACCAGTTCTTCATTCAGTTTGCATGCAAAGGCGACGAGGCCTTGCGCCTGATCGAGCTTGCGCTGTTCCCGGCGGTCGACTTTCGCGTCTGCAGCCGCTGCTTTACCGAAGCGGTCGGCGGTTGCCTGCTTCATTGCGTTGTTCAGCTTGAGTGCCTTGTTTTTCTCAAGGTCGGTCTTTTTCATCGCCATACGGAAGGCCTCTGCCAGATAAGTAATCCCGCATTGTACGCACCGCGCCGGGCCTCACGCGAGCGCGCGGCGCCGCGTAGCCATGCGCGGAACCGGCACTGTCCGGGCGGAGTTCACGAACGGGGGTCCCCCGGCGCCGCCACGCTATCCATGAGCGCACGCATTCGTTGCCAGTGCGTACCTTCCCAGAACACGCGCTGGCACACGTCGCAGGTCACGAATTGGGCATGCCGCTGCAGCACGCCGTCGGGGGCGCGGGTGCCGACTTCTTCTTTGGCGATACGCCGCAGCGGCGCATTGCACATCAGACATAAACGGAACGGTTGCGCGCTGCCGGCCAGATCGAGCCGTTCAAACACTTCGCGTAATTGCTCGCGTGGCCTGAGCGCGCGAACGTAGCAGCCATGCGTGATGCTGCGGCGTTTCAATAGCTCGCGGTCGCGTGTCAGGACAATGCGCTGTTGCGCGGCAGCGAGCGCTTCTATGTCGGCGTCCGGGTAATGGTTGTCGTACAGCGTATCGAAGCCGGCAAGCCGCAGCAGCGGCGCGAGACCGCCGAGATGCGCATCGGCGATGAAACGCACCACGCGCAAGGGCCGCTCGCGCACGCGCAGGAGCGGCTGGATGTCGAGCGCTTCAAACTTGGGATAAACGGCGATGCGATCGCCTTCCGAAACGGGATGATTGAAACCGACCGACTCGCCGTTCACCAGAATCAGTTCGACTTCGGTGTGCGGCACGCCGAGCGCTTCGATCATGTGCTTCGCGGTGGCGCCCGGTGCGCAGGCGCAACTGAACGCGCGCCGGCGCAGCGGCCGGGCGAGAAAATCGTTCAGCTCCTCGTAGAAGCGGAAAGTCGCGGTGACCATCGCTCCAGTATCGCACTGTGTTTCATTGTGCGCTGCCCTGCATCTGTCGCATGGGTGTGCTTTACTTCCAGTTCTTTAGAAGACGGAGCGACAGATGGATATCGGTTTTATCGGCCTCGGCGAGATGGGCGCCGCGATGGTTGCAAACATTCTGAAAGCTGGGCATCAGGTGCGCGTGTGGAATCGCTCGCCGGAGCGCGCGCAGCCGCTCGCCGACGCCGGTGCGCGGGTCGTCGCGACGCCGGCCGAAGCGTTTGCGGGCGACGCCGTGTTCTCGATGCTCGCCGACGACGCCGCCTTGCGCGAAGTCGTGACTGCGTCGTTGCTGGAGCACGCTCCGCGCGGGCTGATCCACGTGAACATGGCGACCATCTCGGTGGCGCTGGCCGAGGAACTGGCGACGGCGCACGCGTCGCGCGGCGTTCATTATGTCGCCGCACCGGTGATGGGCCGGCCTGACGTAGCGGCGGCGGGCAAGCTGACGATCGTCGCCGGCGGACCGGCTGAGTCGATCGACCGCGTCCAGCCGATTTTCGATGCGATCGGTCAGAAAACCTGGCGCATCGGGTCGTTGCCGCAACAGGCGAACGTCATGAAGCTCGCGGCTAACTTCATGCTCGCATCGGCGGTCGAGACGCTGGGCGAAGCGGCCACGCTGGTGGCCGGCCATGGTGTCGGCATGCAGGATTTCCTCGACGTGATCACGAGCGGCATGTTCCCCGGCCCGGTCTATGCGGGCTACGGCAAGATGATCGCCGAGCAGCGCTACGAGCCGGCGCTGTTCAAGGCGCGCCTCGGTTTGAAGGACGTGCGCCTCGCGCTGGCCGCGGCCGATGCCGTCACGACGCCGTTGCCGATTGCGAGCGTGGTGCGCGACAGCCTGCTCGAAGCCGTGGCCCACGGTGACGGTGAGAAGGATTTCGCGGTGCTGGGCCAGGTTGCCGCACGGCGGGCCGGGCGCTAAGAAACAGCAAGCATGGGCAAATGCCGACGGGCGAGGGCGGGCATAATGGCCGCCCAATCCTCATTTTGGTCCTGAGTCCCATGAGTCTGCATACTTGGTGGCTGTTTGTTGCCACGGTCTTTGTCATTTCCGCGATTCCCGGTCCGAACATGCTGCTGGTGATGACGCACGGCGCCCAGCACGGGCTGCGCCGCTCCAGTGCGACCATGGCGGGGTGCCTGTCAGCGCTTGTGTTGATGCTGTCGGTCTCAGCGGCGGGGCTGGGCGTATTTCTCGCGGCCTGGCCGGCCATGTTCGACGCGCTGCGCATGATCGGCGCGGCTTACCTCGTGTATCTCGGAGTCAAGGCCTGGCGCGCTCCGGCTGACGAAGCTGCCGCCGGTGACGCCGACGCATTGGCCGCAAAGCCCGCGCGCTCGGCTTTCGCGCTGTTTCGCAACGGTTTTCTGGTGGCGGGCAGCAATCCCAAGGCGATCCTTTTCGCTGCCGCGCTGCTGCCGCAATTCATCGACGCCGCGCAACCCAAGCTGCCGCAGTTCGGCATGCTGGTTGCCACTTTCGCCACGATCGAGGTGAGTTGGTACCTGGTCTACGCGGGCTTCGGCACGCGGATCGGCGCGAAGCTGAAGAGCCGCAGCGTCGCGCGGATGTTCAATCGTCTGACGGGAGGCGTGTTTGTCGGCTTCGGCGCGACGATGGCGCTGGTGCGTCACTAGGCGCAGGGCGCACGGCCCGGCCGACCGGCTATGGCGAGATGAATGGTGGCGCGTTGCATTTTTGCAACCTAAGGGTCAACCCTAATTTTCA
This sequence comes from Paraburkholderia sp., assembly GCA_036383775.1. Lineage (GTDB taxonomy): Bacteria > Pseudomonadota > Gammaproteobacteria > Burkholderiales > Burkholderiaceae > Paraburkholderia. The sequence goes on from DASVNP010000201.1 coordinate 9,519, forward strand.
TGTTGCGTCGCACCAAACGATTTGCTATAGTTCGTCTTGTCTCCTCCATGTCTCCTCTGATATGGATTCAGCCCGCCGACCTAGGCGGGCTTTTTTTTGCCCAAATTTCCCGCTTCTCCCAGAGACGACAAAGCCGGCCGACCCCTGCGCGGGGGCCGCCGGCTACATGGCGCAAACGCCTGCCTGAGCTAGAACTTGTAAGAAAGGGCCACGAACGAAATGATCGGATCGGCCGCCAGCTCCGCCTTGGTGACAGACAGTTCGGTACCGTCCGCGGCCTTGATGATGACCGACGAGGTCGTCTTCAGCGGAATGTACGTGACCGATGCCACCAGGCCCCAGTGGTCGGTAATGTTGTACGCCAGACCGGCGTTGAACACCGGCGCCCATGACGATGAGGCCTTCGCCGACACCTGCGTCTGGCCCGGCTTGCCCGCGCCGGCGGCCAGCACGGCGCCGAGATTGTTCTGCGTCGATGTGATGAAGTTCTGGCTCAGCTGGAGGTCGGAAAACCAGTTATACGACACGCCGACACCGACAAATGGCCGGAACTTCGCGGTCGGCTCATTGAAGTAGTACTGGAACAGCAACGCCGGGCTCCACTGGCGCACGCTCTTCACAATCGGATTGGCCTGCGGATCGCCCAGGTTCTGCGTGCCGAGCGCGCCCGCCGGTCCCGGCGGTTTGATGGTGCCGCGCCCGGAGATCTGGAACACCGGCGGTATGCCCGCCACCGTCGATACGGCAATGTGATCGGTGACGTAATGGCTGAATACCAGACCGGCGGTGTCGGCGTTGCTGCTCGACAGGCTCGTCCCGGACGACGTGAACGAACTCGGCAGGCGCAGCGGCGTGTTGATTGGCACCGGCGCGACGTTGGTGGTGAGCGGCTGGCTCGATTTCGTCGGCGTCACATGGAACCAGCCGAGCACAGCGACGTTGTCGCCCGCATGCTGGGCGTGCGCACTGGCGCACAAGCAGGCGGCCAGTATCGCAAGTAAGAATTTTTTCATGTTGCTTCTCCCTGAGGCACGCGTATCGCACATCGCCCGCGGCGCTCGGCGAATACGCCGGCGCGCTGCCTGTTCGTTGGGCATCGGCTGCCGCGCCGCGAGGCTACGCGGCAGCCGGGACGCGAACGCCACGTTGCGGATTGGCGGCGCGTGCTGCACCTGTTACTGGACGAAGGCGCCGATCGTGAAGTACGGCGAGGCCGCGTTGGTCAGGTCGAGGTAGCCGAAGACGCCGCCCGTGAAGATCATCTTTCCGGTCGGCGTGGTGCCGGTCGTTGCGCCCACCCGCGTGGTGGTGACGACGCCCGGCACGGCTTGCGTGAAGTCCAGATTCAGCGCCGTCGCGAGCGATGCCTGCGATGCGTTGAACGGATCGAGCAGCGTGGCTTGCGTGCCCTCGAGCGCGGTGGTGCGGTAGTCGAACTGGCTATCCACGCCGATGTACTCACCGTTCTGCGAGTTCACTGTGATCGCGCTTTGCGGCGCCAGAATCGAGATGCCCGATTCGTCGTCGGCGTACGGTCCGAGCGCGCCGTTCTGCGGCACGGTCACCGACGAGTTCGCCGCGCCGGTGCGCACCAGGATCGGCACCAACTGGTTGCGCAGCTTGCCGACGATCATGTAGCCGCGCGCTTCCGGCGTGGTCGCGAGTGTCGGCTTCGCCTGACCCTGGAAATTGTTGGTCTGGAACGCGCCGCTGCCGTCCGCCGACTGGGCGAAGTTGCTGCCGGGCTGCTGGCACTTGCCTGCGTTGACGCCGGAGTTGTCGCACTCGGTCCACGTGCCGTCCGCGTTGATCGTGATCTTCGTATCGACCGCGACCGGCAGGAAGTTCTGCGACGGAACCTGGTGATAGCCGAGCTGGTTATAGGTGCCGGCCACGTTCGCGATATTCGTTTCAATCGACGAGAAGCCGATGAACGGGTAGTACGGGAACTTGGTATCCGGCACGGCGCCAACGCCGAGAATGCCGCCGAACGAAATTTCCGCGCCCGGGATCGTGCCGCCCGCCACACCCTCGCCGACAAAAATCCGCGCCGGACGATTTGGATCGAGACTCGCGCCGTTCAGGCGAAACGCGCATTGATTGAGCTTGTTGGTCGGCAGCAGGGTCTCCTGGGTCAGCGTGCCGCTGGCGCTTTGGCCCGCTCGCGTCGGTACGACGGTGCCCGTGGTTGCCGGGATCGGCGACTCGATGTAGTTGACCTGCCAGGTCATCTTGGTCGTATCGAGTTGCAGCTTGACGAGTTCGCCGTCGCCGCCGCCGCCCGTGAACACCGTGTTGTAGTCGAGCGAGGCCGGACACAGACGGACTTCCGTCACCGGGCCATCACCGCCGCTACCACTGCACGCCCCCAGCAACGGTGCTGCAAGAGCGAGCACCGAAATGATTCTCCAATTCATACCGCCTCCAGAATTTTCTCGTTGTGTGGCCGGCTCCCAGTCCAGCCACCTTTGCTTTATTTATGTCTCGTACTGCGAATTGCCGGTCCCTGGTGCCTTATTTGCTGATCTGCGCTCCAATGCCGAAGTAAGGCGTACTTGGCGTATCCGAATTGGCCGAGGTTGATGTGATGCCGCCGTTCTCCACACCCTGAATCGCGATGGCGTACAAGCCACCCGACGCGATCGCGAGGCCCGTTTTGCCGTTGGTGTCCTGCACGCCGACGAGTCCGGGGCTCGGCAGTCCATAGCCCAGACCGAAGCCGCTTTCCGCTGCCGACGTGCTTGGGTTGATGAATGTGCCGACGGCACCCTGGATCAACGTCGCGGTGGTCTTGAAGTTCGAATCCGCGCCGACATACCCGCCGTCGAAGCCGCCGGAGGCGAGCGGTGTGGCGGCAGCGAGCATGGCGATGCCGGATTCGTCGTCGACCTTCGCGTCGAGATGCAGTGGGGCGGTGCCGAGATTGATGAAACCCGTGCGCACGACCAGCGGCACGGTTGCGCCGTTGATCTGGCCGAGAATCATGTGCGCCGTCCCCGACTTGCCGGTCGCGCCGATGATCGGCAGCTTGAACTGCTGCACGATCTGCGGCGCCTGCTGACTGTCGAAATAGCCGTTGGCGTTTAGCGTCCACGGATTGCCGGTCGTCAGGCAGCCGCCGGCGTTCGGCGAGTAGTTCGGATTGGCGGTGTTGCTGCTGGTGCAGGTGCCGCTGGCATCGAACGTTTCAACCGTGTTGGTCGCGACGGTCGCATAGTTGCCCGACGGCGCCAGGTGATAAAGCAGGCCGTTATAGGTGCCGGGCAGTTTGGTGATGTCGGTTGTCGTGCTGGCGAAACCGAGGAACGGATAGAAGTCGAAATGGCGGCTCGGCACCGCGCCGATGCCGGAGCCCACGAGCGGAATGGAGAGTCCGTCGAACTCGACGGTCGCGCCTGGGATGCCGCCGCCCGCCACGCCGAGGCCTACGAGGATCATCGGCGGATTGGGGTTGTTGACGAAATCGGGCGTCGTGTACGGCTGGCCGTCGCCGGCCGCGGTGCCGGTGCCGGCACCGAGAATGAAGGCGCAGCGCGTCTGTTCGGCTGTCGGCAGCGCACCGGTCGGCGGGTGGATAACCGCGCCCGTGATCTGCGTGCCGGCGCGCGTCGGCGTGACCTGACCGGTGCGCAACGGAATCGGCGACTCGAGCCACTTGAGGGTGTACTTCATCGCCGTCGCGTCGATGTTCAGCTGCACCACTTCGCCGCTACCCGCGCCACCCATGAAAGTGGTCTTAACGATGTCGGCGGTCGCGGGACAGAGCGCCGCCGTGCTCGGGGCGGAAGCCGGCGGACCTTGCACGCCACAACTCGCGCCTGAGCATTGCGGAGCGTTGACCGGGCCTGGATTGTCGGCCTTGCCGCCGCCGCAAGCGATCAGGAATGGGGCCGTGGCAATGGCCATCGCCAGGCCTCGAGTAATGGCTTGCGACATGCTGCTGTCTCCCTTCATGTAATTGTGCGAACTAATTTCGCCGCGCTATTAATGCCTGTCAATTGAATGAGCCGTCTAAAAAGACCGATTCAAACAGTGCATTTGTAGCCGGCTGCGCGCCGTGTGGACGTCGGCCGCCCTTTTAAACAAAAAAGAGAATTTCGCGCGAGGAGCGATATCGTTGCTTCGCCGCACACCCTTGCCAGGTAAGCGTTACAGCAAAATGGCTCTATCATCTTCGAACGATCGTTCGACAAGAAGTCCGGAGTTTCCCTATGCGGAAAACTATGCTGAGCGGGTCGCTGACAGGGATGAATTACCGGGGCTTTGCTGAGTAGTCCGATTTTTATTTTTTAAGTAATGCGGGCTACTACTGATTAACCGTGAGGCGGGGAATTTGAATTGGCGGATTTTTAAAACAGAAAAGCCGGTTCTGGTGAACCGGCTTTTGCGTGGATTGACAGCGAATTGCTGGCTGTATCTCGAACTTGCCTAGCGTTTCAAGCCGGTTTCCTCGGCGGCACCGATCGCGAGGTTCATGCACTGGATCGCCGCGCCGGAAGCACCCTTGCCCAGATTGTCCAGGCGCGCGACGGTCACGAAGCGCTCTTCGTTGCCGAACACGAACAGGTCGACACGGTTGGTGTCGTTGTTCGCCTGCACGTCGAAGAAGCCACCGTCGAGGTTCGCTTCCGCGTCGAACGGCGCAACGCGCACGAATGCTTCGCCTGCGTAGTACTCCGCGAACAACGCCTGCACGTCTTGCGGGGAGGTCTTCTTGGCCAGTTGGTTCGGCGAGAAGAAGGTCGTCACCGCGAGACCCTTATAGAAGTCGCCGACGATCGGCGTGAAGACCGGTGACGACTTCAGGCCCGTGTGCGCCGCCATTTCCGGCAGGTGCTTGTGCGTGAGGCCGAGCGCGTACGGGCGCGGACTCTTGAGCCTGTCGTTGCCGCCGGCTTCGTAGTCGGCAATCATTTTCTTGCCGCCGCCGCTGTAGCCGGTGATCGAGTAAGCGTGCGCGGCGAATTCGGGCGCCACCACGCCGGCTTCGACCAGCGGCCGCATGGCCAGCACGAAGGCCGATGCATGGCAGCCGGGCACGGCAATGCGTTTCGCCGTGCGCAGACGCTCGCGCTGCGAGTGGGCCAGTTCAGGCAGGCCGTAAGCCCAGTCGGCAGCAGTGCGGAAGGCGGTGCTGGCATCGATCAGCACGGTGCGATCGTTCTCGACCAGCGACGCCGATTCGCGCGAGGCGACATCGGGCAGGCACAGGAACGTGACGTCAGAGGCGTTGATGAGACGACGGCGCTCATCGAGGTCTTTGCGCTTCGCTTCTTCGATACGCAGAATCTCGACATCGGCGCGCTGCGACAGGTATTCAAAAATTTTCAGGCCGGTCGTGCCTTCCTGTCCGTCGACAAATACTTTCGTGCTCATCTCGATCTCACTGGCTTGCTGGAAACGGGGCGCGACGCCGCGCCGGAACGCTATTTTAAGACCTGACGGCGCCAGGCGCGCAAAAGGGATGAAAAAACGACGATGCGCGCCTGACGTGACACCGGCATGACCGGTCATGCATCCGGTTCAGGCCGATTCAAACGGAATCGGCCGGCTTGCGGCAAGCCGTGCGTCAGCGGACCGCCGCGAGCCATCGCGCCGTGACCCCGGCAATCCGGGCGCCGAACATGCGCGCCGTTTCGAGATCGCCGGCGGGCGGCGCTTCTTCAGGCGATGCATCTGCCGGCGACTGCGTGAGCAGGCCCGTAAAGCCGCCCACGTAGTTCAGGTCATTGCGCGTGGCCGCCTTGGTGTTCGAAGGCATCATGCCGGTGCCTGCCCAGATCATGCTGTGCTGCATGGCCAGGGTAACGAAGTACTGGATCGTCGAGAATTTGTCGCCGTTCATGGTCGCCGAGTTGGTGAAGCCGGCCGCGATCTTGTCCTTCCACGTCTGGCCGAACCATGCCTTCGAGCTCGCGTCGGCGAATTTCTTGAAGTCGGCAGAAGGGCCGCCCATGTAGGTCGGAGCGCCGAAGATAATGGCGTCGGCCTCGGCCAGTTCGGCCCACGCCGCGTCGTCGATCTCGCCGACCGGCAGGAGTTTCGCGTTCGCGCCGGCGTCGAGGGCACCCGCCAGCACGGCCTCGGCGACTTTTTTCGTGTGGCCGTAGCCGCTGTGATAAACGATGACGATCTTCGACATGGACTCTCCGCAAAGTAAGAAGGGGAAGGGTTAGATACGGCGAAGGTACGCAGAGGCAGCGGCAAGTATGGCGCACATCGCCCGGCTGCACCTTAACGTGCGCGAATGACAGAAATTCCGCATAGGCGCCAATACGGGACAAGCGGTACACCAACCGGACTTCGGCCCGGCGCCGACGGGGACGATCCAAATCCCACGGCGCTCGAGGCTAGCGTCCGTAATTGACCACCATCCGCGCACTGCCGAGTGTGGCGGTGCTGATCTCGTGGTCGAACATCAGCGCGGGGCGGCCCTGTCCGAGTCGCAGGTCGCCGGTGCTGAGCGCATAGACGGTGATGATGTACCGATGAGGTTTGCCCGGCGGCGGGCACGGGCCGCCATAGCCGCTGATATCGAAGTCGTTGCGCGCCTCAACCGCGCCGAGCTTGCTGAGGAAGCCCGACGCGCTGGCGTTCTCGGGCAGGCTAGTGACGCTGGCCGGGATGCCGGCGACCGCCCAATGCCACCAGCCGCGACCCGGCGCGTCCGGATCGAACATGGTGACAGCGAAGCTGCGTGTTCCGGGCGGCGCGTCATGCCAGCTCAGTTGCGGGGAGCGGTTGTCGCCCTTGCAGTCGTCCTGATTGAAAACCTGAGCGGCCTCCATCGTGCCGCCTGCGCGGACGCTGGCGCTCGTTAGCGCGAACGTCCCCTCGGCGAGGGCGCGGGGGCCATGGGCCACCCATAGCGCGAGACCCAGCATGGCGCAGGTGAAAAACGGTGAACGGCGAAACGGCGAAGCATTCGAAACAACCTGGCAACGCGAGCGCATGTGCCGGTTCTCCTGTCAGGGCGCGAGGCGGTTGTCCTCGCGATGATTATTGTCCCTATTTTGTGCCCCAAGGTCGAATCAAGTCTAACATTAGCTCTACGATGCATCATTGTTGTGATCTGGCGGATTTTGCGGATGGGAAATCGGCTATAGTCGGAGGAATTATCGGCACGATCACTGGCCGCGTTCTCATCCGTTTGGGCACATAGAAATCAAAGGCATGTCAGAAGTTCTGGAGAGTGGTTTATCTGTCGAGGGGAGGGCAATGCAAGATCCAGTCAGGGTCGTGATCGCCGACGACCATCCGGTTATTCTCTTCGGCGCCGAGCAGGCTTTGCTCAAGTTTCCCGGTCTGCAGGTCGTCGCGCGTGCGCGACAGTCAACGGAATTGATCAAGGTGCTGCAAACCGTTGCCTGCGACGTGCTCGTCACGGATCTGGCCATGCCGGGCGGTCAATATGGCGACGGCCTGCCGCTGGTCGGGTATCTGCGCCGCAACTTCCCCAACCTTGCCATCGTGGTGCTGACCATGCTGGAAAACGCCGCGCTGCTCAAGCGGCTGAGCGAACTGGGCGTGACGTCCGTCGTCAACAAGTCGGACGACCTGAGCCACATTGGGCTCGCGGTGCAGCATGTCAGCCGCAACCTCGAATACATGAGTCCGTCCGTCAAAGCCGCGCTTGATACATTGCGCATGAATGCAGGCGGCAAGAGCGACGAAGTGATGTTGTCGAGGCGCGAACTGGAGGTCGTGCGCCTGTTCGTGTCGGGCATGACGATCAAGGAGATCTCGGAGCAACTCAACCGCAGCATCAAGACCATCAGCACGCAGAAGAACACGGCCATGCGCAAGCTTGGCATCGATCGGGATTCGGAGCTGTTCCAGTACGCGCAAAGCAATGGCTTGCTGAATCTCTCGTCGCATATGACAGAAACCAAAGGCGACCTGCCTTAAGGTCACACGCGTTTTATAGGAATGAAATAGAAAAAGGCCGCCTGTCGTAAGACAGGCGGCCTTTTTATTGCGACCGCGTCAGGCAGTTGCGCTTATTGCGGCGTAGAGGTTGCGCCGCCGTGTGCAGCCGACCATTCAGCCGGCGCGTGCAGGAATTTCTCCACTTCGTCGAGCGTCTTGGTGTCGAAGTACTTGTTTTCCTTGGCGACGCGCAACACGTCCCACCACGTGGCCAGCGCGTGCAGATCGACGTCGATGTCTTTCAGCACCGACACGCTTTCCTTGAAGATGTTGTAGTGGAACAGCACGAAGCAGTGGTTCACCGTCGCGCCGGCGGTGCGCAGCGCGTTGATGAAGTTGATCTTGCTGCGGCTGTCCGTGGTCAGGTCTTCGACCAGCAGCACGCGTTGACCTTCAGTCAACAGGCCTTCAATCTGCGCATTACGGCCAAAACCCTTCGGCTTCTTGCGCACGTATTGCATCGGCACCATCAGGCGGTCGGAGAGCCATGCCGCGAACGGGATGCCGGCGGTTTCCCCACCCGCGACGGCGTCGATCTGCTCATAGCCGACGTCGCGCAGGATGGTGGTTTCGGCCATTTCCATCAGGCCGCGGCGCACGCGCGGATACGAAATCAGCTTGCGGCAGTCGATATAAACCGGGCTCGCCCAGCCGGACGTGAAAATGTACGGTTTCTCCGCGTTGAAGTGCACTGCCTGAACTTCCAGCAGCATCTTGGCGGTCGTGTCGGAGATCGTCTGGCGATCGAAGCCTGTCATGGGCGAATCCTTGGGTGTGAGCGAGGAGAAGCGGGCGCGGAGCCCGGTGGCGCAGCAGTGTGGTATGCCGCGCCTTGCCGGGCGGCGCCTTGATAGGCCACCAATACGCAACCGGTCAGCGGAGTGCGGGCCGGTTTTTGCTGCGCGCGTAGCCGGACATTTTACCCGAAACAGACCCTTCCGAGGAGGCCGTCGCGCGCGGCGGGGCGAATGACGGTCATAAGGGCCGTGCCGGCAGCGCCTGATTCGCTTCGGGGGAGCCTGCCTGTGTACCTCGTCCTGCCGAGGTGTCGGGTTTGCTTGTGAGCAATCTGGGGCGCCTTTACACTCACGCGAATTTCTCGGGCGCGCGTTGCTGCTGACGCCCATTCGACCTACGGAGTGCTTTCAATGGATGCCGCTCCCTCCGCCACCGCCACCCGCGCCCCCGTCAGAAAAGGCTACGCCGGCCGCGCACTGATTGCCTCGGTGCTGGGTTATGCGATGGACGGCTTCGATCTGCTGATTCTCGGTTTCATGCTGCCTGCGATTGCCGCCGATCTGCATCTGAGCTCGGCTCAGGCAGGGTCACTCGTCACGTGGACGTTGATCGGCGCGGTAGCGGGCGGTCTGATCTTTGGCGTGCTCAGCGACTATTTCGGCCGAGTGCGCATGCTGACGTGGACCATTCTGATCTTCGCCGTCTTTACCGGCCTGTGTGCGCTGGCGCAAGGCTATGCCGATCTTCTGGCCTACCGGACGATTGCCGGGATCGGGCTGGGCGGCGAGTTCGGCATCGGCATGACGCTGGTGGCCGAAGCCTGGCCCGCATCGCAGCGGGCGCGCGTGTCGTCGTATGTCGGCTTGGGATGGCAGCTCGGCGTGTTGGCGGCGGCGCTACTCACCCCGCTGCTGCTGCCGGTGATCGGCTGGCGCGGCATGTTCGCGCTGGGGTTGCTGCCCGCCGTCGTGTCGTTTTTCGTGCGACGCCGCGTCGAGGAGCCGGCGTTGTTCACCGAGCGCGTAACGCGCGGTATGCGCGAGCTGCCTTTGAAACTGCTGGTGGCCGATGGCCGCAGCACGCGAGCCAGTATCGGCGTGGCGATTCTTTGCTCGGTGCAGAACTTCGGCTACTACGGTCTGATGATCTGGCTGCCGAGCTATCTGTCGAAGACCTTCGGTTATTCGCTGACGCAATCCGGACTGTGGACCGCCGTGACGGTTCTCGGCATGGCGTGCGGTATCTGGCTGTTCGGTGTTGCCGCTGACCGCTTTGGCCGCAAGCCGGCATTTCTGTTCTACCAGGCGGGTGCGGTGACGATGGTGTACGTCTACGCGCACCTGACCACGCCGATCGCGCTGCTGATTGGCGGCGCGGCGATGGGCGTGTTCGTCAACGGCATGATTGGCGGGTACGGGGCGCTGATCTCCGAGCTTTATCCCACCGAGGCGCGCGCCACCGCGCAGAATGTGCTGTTCAATATCGGCCGCGCCGTGGGCGGGTTCGGGCCGCTGGTGGTGGGTGCCTTGGCCGCGCGCTATTCGTTTGGCGCGGCGCTCGCCTTGCTCGCGTCGATTTACGTGCTCGACATTGTCGCGACGCTTTTCCTGATTCCGGAGCGGCGCGGCAGCGAACTTCAGTGAACTTCAGCGAGCGCGCACGGCCTGCCATCGCGCGCGCCTAACAGCGGCTTATGACAAGCGCGGGACAGGCGGCCAGACAGCGGCCAGATGCGGCGCCGCAGCATTGCCGGCCCCTGTTTCGCCGATGGCGAGTCATGTTAACCACTCGGTGCATCGACGCGTTCGGGGTGTACACTAATCGCCCCACGAAGCACTCCGCACCGTCCTGTCCTCCACCGAGGTTCGACGCCGCGCCCAACCGGTGCACGCGAAAACTGCCTCGGTCGATTATCCATTCGATAGACGCAAGCGACGCGAACGGTGCGATGTGCCGGGCCCAATTATTTACGTCTCGCAGGTCAAAAATGGACGAACAACTCAAGCAAAGCGCTCTCGCCTACCACCAGAATCCGAAACCCGGCAAGATTTCGGTTACCCCAACCAAGCCGCTGTCGAACCAGCTCGATCTGTCGCTGGCGTACTCGCCGGGCGTCGCCGCGGCGTGTATGGCGATCTACGACGAACCGCTCGACGCGCAGAAGTACACCTCGCGCGGCAACCTCGTCGGCGTGATCACGAACGGCACGGCCGTGCTGGGTCTGGGCAACATCGGCCCGCTCGCCGCGAAGCCGGTGATGGAAGGCAAGGGCTGCCTGTTCAAGAAGTTCGCGGGCATCGACGTGTTCGACATCGAACTCTCCGAGTCCGATCCGGACAAGCTGGTCGAAGCGATCGCGATGCTCGAACCCACGCTGGGCGGCATCAACCTCGAAGACATCAAGGCGCCCGAGTGCTTCTACATCGAGAAGAAGCTGCGTGAGCGCATGAAGATTCCGGTCTTCCACGACGACCAGCACGGCACGGCGATCATCGCATCGGCGGCGATTCTGAACGGCCTGAAAGTGGTCGGCAAAAAGCTCGACGAAGTGAAGCTGGTGTGTTCCGGCGCGGGCGCGGCGGCGATTGCCTGTCTGGATCTGCTGGTGAACCTGGGGCTGTCGAAGAAGAACGTGCTCGTCACCGATTCGAAGGGTGTGATCTACGAAGGCCGCGGCAACCTCGATCCGTCGAAGGAGCGCTACGCGGCGAACACCGAGGCGCGCACGCTGGCTGACGCGATCCGCGGCGCCGACGTGTTCCTCGGCTGCTCGAGCGCAGGCGTGCTGAAGCCGGAAATGGTCGTCGAAATGGGCACCCAGCCGCTGATTCTCGCGCTGGCCAATCCGGAACCGGAAATCCGCCCGGAAGACGCGAAGAAGGTGCGCCCGGACTGCATCATCGCAACGGGCCGTTCGGACTACCCGAACCAGGTCAACAACGTGCTGTGCTTCCCGTTCATCTTCCGCGGCGCGCTGGACGTCGGCGCGACCACGATCACGGAAGAAATGAAGCTCGCCTGCGTGCGCGCGATTGCCGAACTGGCGGAAGAAACCGATCAGGGCGATGAAGTCGCGAAGGCCTACGAAGGTCACTCGCTGGAATTCGGCCCCGACTACCTGATTCCGAAGCCGTTCGATCCGCGCCTGATCATCAAGATCGCGCCGGCTGTCGCGCAAGCGGCTATGGATTCGGGCGTCGCAACCCGTCCGATCAAGGACATGGACGCGTATCGCGAAGAACTCGGCACGACGGTGTACCGCACGGGCATGGTCATGCGCCCGGTGTTCGCCGCGGCGAAGTCGGAGCCGGCGCGCATCGTGTTCGCCGAAGGTGAGGACGAGCGCGTGCTGCGCGCCGCGCAGTTCGTGCTGCTGGAAAAGATCGCCAAGCCGATTCTGGTCGGCCGTCCGTCGGTGATCGAGATGCGTCTGAAGAAAATGGGCTCTAAGCTCAAGTGCGGCGAAGACTTCGTGATCGTCGATCCTGAAGACGATCCGCGCTATCAGCAGTGCTGGCAGGCGTACCACGAACTCGGCGCGCGCGAGGGCGTGACGCCGGACGTCGCGAAGGCCGCGATGCGCAAGTTCAACACGCTGATCGGCGCGATCCTCGTGCGCCTCGGCGAAGCCGACGGCATGATCTGCGGCATGATCGGCCAGTACCACACGCATCTGAAGTTCATCGAGCAGGTGCTGGGCAAGGCGGACAACGTCGAGAACTTCGCCGCCATGAACCTGCTGATGTTGCCGGGCCGCAATCTGTTCATCTGCGACACCTACGTGAACGAGACGCCGACCGCCGAGCAGCTCGCTGACATGACCATGCTGGCGTCGCGTGAAATCGAGAAGTTCGGTATCACGCCGAAGGTCGCCCTGCTGTCGAATTCGAACTTCGGCAGCGCGCCTTCGTCATCGTCGCAGCGCATGGCCGCGGCTCGCAAGCTGATTGTCGAGCGCGCGCCGGCACTTGAAATCGACGGTGAGATGCACGGCGACGCGGCGTTGTCCGAAGTGGTCCGCAAGGCTGCGTTCCCGGGCACGACGCTGACCGGCGAAGCGAATCTGCTGATCATGCCGAACGTGGAAGCGGCGAACATCGCGTACAACCTGCTGAAGATGGTGGGCGGTGAAGGCGTGACGGTGGGTCCGTTCCTGCTGGGCGCGGAAAAGCCGGTGCACATCCTGACGCCTGCTGCGACGGTGCGTCGGATCATCAACATGACGGCGGTGGCCTCGGCCAACGCACGTAAGTCGGTGAACGCGAAGTAGTGCGAGTGCTTTGAGGTTTGAAGCGGGCGCCTGTGGAGGCGTCCGCGACGAGTCTGGGAGTCTGTGAAAACGCCACGGGAACTGATTCCGTGGCGTTTTTTTATGCATACGGCGTGTCGTGAAAAAAAGCGGCAGTCCAGGAGGACTGCCGCTTTTTCCGTCTTGACCGATGCGCCGGTCAGACGATTACCGTCACGCGGCGTGCTGCGCCTTGCCCGCTTCAGTCGAACGCCAACGCGTCAGCAACTCGTTCCACTTGACGCGTACACCCTTCAAGTTGTTTTCCTTGACGTGGCCGTAGCCGCGGATGCCGTCCGGCAGATTCGCCAGTTCGATCGCCAGCTCACGCTTGGCCGCACTCAAGCCGCCGATCAGTTCACGCACCAGCGCCTCGTATTCGCCGATCAGCGCACGTTCGGTACGACGCTCCTCCGTCTTGCCGAACACGTCGAACGCGGTGCCGCGCAGGAACTTGAACTTGGCGAGCACGTGCATTGCGCTGAACACCCAGGGACCGTACTTTTTCTTCACCAGATGCCCCTGCGCGTCCTTCTTGGAGAACGTCGGCGGTGCAAGGTGAATATGAAGCTTCCAGTCGCCTTCGAAATTCGCCTTCAGCTTTTCGATGAACGCAGGGTCGCTGTACAGGCGGGCGACTTCGTACTCATCCTTGTAGGCCATCAGCTTGTGCAGGTTCTTCGCCACCGCTTCGGTCAGCGGCAACTGGCCGTCGACGGAATCGAGCGCCGATTCGGCCACCCGCACCTGCGACACCAGCGCGCGATAGCGGTCGGCATACGCGCTGTTTTGCCACGCGGCGAGGTAGTCTGCGCGTTTGTCGATCAGCGTGTCGAGCGCCTTCGGCGTATGCAACGAGATGATCTTGCTGCTGGCCGTTTCCGCTGCGGTGGCGCGTCCTTGCGATTGCACGAGCTTGCGCACCGCAGCCAGATCGTGTGCCGCACGGCGGCCCCATTCGAATGCCGCCCGGTTCTTCTCGACCTGAACGTTGTTCAGTTCGATAGCGCGGATCAGCGACTGATACGTGAGCGGGATCCACCCACGTTGCCATGCATAGCCGAGCACGAACGGATTGGTATAGATCGCGTCGCCGAGCAGCGCGACGGCGAAGTGATTCGCGTCGACCGTATCCACACCGTCGTCACCCGCGGCGGCGCGCACATCGGCTTCCGTGCTGCTGCCCGGGAAACGCCAGTTCGGGTTCTTGATGAGTTCGGCGGTCGGCGTGTGCGCACTGTTCAACACGACGCGCGTGCGGCCCGCCTGCATACGCGAGACGCATTCGTCGCTGGCCGTGACAATCGCGTCGCAGCCGATCACCAGACTCGCTTCGCCCATGGCGATACGGGTGGCGTGGATGTCGGCCGGGCTCTTCGCGATCTGCACGTGGCTCATCACGGCGCCGCCTTTCTGCGCGAGGCCGGTGACGTCGAGCACCGTGACGCCCTTGCTTTCCAGGTGCCCGGCCATGCCGAGCAACGCGCCGATCGTCACGACACCCGTGCCGCCGACACCCGTCACCAGCACGCCGTAAGGACGCTCGATGGACGGCAGTTCGGGTTCCGGCACCGGCGGCATCGCGTCGCCGGCTACGCCCGAAGCGGCCTTGGGCTTGCGCAACTGACCGCCTTCAACAGAAACGAAGCTCGGACAGAATCCGTTCACGCACGAAAAGTCTTTGTTGCAGGTCGACTGATTGATCTGACGCTTGGTGCCGTACTCGGTGTCGACTGGCTCGACCGACAGGCAGTTCGACTTCACCGAACAATCGCCGCAGCCTTCGCAGACGGCGTCGTTGATCACGACACGCCGGGCCGGATCCGGATAGGTGCCGCGTTTCCTGCGGCGACGCTTCTCGGTCGCGCACGTCTGGTCGTAGATCAGAATCGTAGTGCCGGTCACTTCACGCAGTTGGCGTTGCACCTCGTCGAGCTTCTCGCGATGGTGAATGTCGATTCCCGGCGCGAGACCGACGTTGGCCGAGTACTTCTCGGGCTCGTCGGTGACGATCACGATCTTCGACGCGCCTTCGGCGGCGAGCTGGTGCGTGATCTGCGGCACGGTGAGCACGCCGTCGACCGGCTGGCCGCCGGTCATGGCGACCGCATCGTTATAGAGCAGCTTGTAGGTGATGTTCGCCTTCGACGCGATCGCAGCGCGAATGGCCAGCAGACCGGAGTGGAAGTAGGTGCCGTCGCCGAGATTGGCGAATACGTGCTTGTCGTTGGTGAACGGCGCCTGGCCGATCCACGCGACGCCTTCGCCGCCCATCTGGCTGAAGGTGCTGGTGCTGCGATCCATCCAGACCGTCATGTAGTGGCAGCCAATGCCGGCCATGGCGCGCGAACCTTCCGGCACGTTGGTCGACGTGTTGTGCGGGCAACCCGAGCAGAACCACGGCTTGCGTTCGGCTTCCACGCGCGGGCGCGCCAGCGCCTTTTCCTTCGCTTCGATCACGGCGATGCGCGTGGCGATGCGGGCGCGCACGTCGGACGGCAGGTCGAACTTGTCCAGGCGAGTAGCGATGGCCTTGGCGATGATCGCCGGCGAGAGTTCGTAATGCGCCGGCAGCAGCCAGTTGCCCATCGGCACCGACCATTCGCCGCCTGCGCCGTCCTTCTCGTCGAACTTGCCGAACACTCGCGGACGCTGGGCGTCGGGCCAGTTGTACAGCTCTTCCTTGATCGCGTATTCGAGAATCTGGCGCTTTTCCTCGACAACCAGGATTTCGTCGAGGCCGCGCGCGAAAGCATGCGCGCCTTGCGCTTCGAGCGGCCACACGCAGCCGACCTTGTACAGGCGAATGCCGATCCGCGAGCAGGTTTCGTCGTCGAGTCCGAGGTCGGTCAACGCTTGACGCACGTCGAGGTAGGCCTTGCCGCCGGTCATGATGCCAAAGCGCGCATGCGGCGAATCGATTTCGACGCGGTCCAGTTTGTTCGCGCGCACATAGGCGAGCGCGGCATACCACTTGTAGTCGAGCAGACGCGCTTCCTGCACCAGCGGCGGATCCGGCCAGCGGATATTCAGGCCGCCATCGGGCATGTTGAAGTCTTCGGGCAGGATGATTTTGGTGCGGTGCGGATCGATATCGACTGAAGCCGACGATTCGACCACGTCGGTCACGCACTTCATGGCCACCCACAGCCCGGAGTAGCGGCTCATCGCCCAGCCGTGCAGACCGAAGTCGAGATATTCCTGCACGTTGGAGGGGAACAGCACCGGCAGGCCGCATGCCTTGAAAATGTGCTCGGATTGGTGCGCCAGCGTGGACGACTTGGCTGCGTGATCGTCGCCGGCAAGTACCAGAACGCCGCCGTGGCGCGCCGAACCGGCCGAGTTACCATGCTTGAAGACGTCGCCGGTACGGTCGACGCCCGGGCCTTTGCCGTACCACATCGAGAACACGCCATCGTATTTGGCGCTGGGGTACAGATTGACCTGCTGCGAACCCCAGACGGCGGTCGCCGCGAGGTCTTCGTTGACGCCTGGCTGGAACACGACCCGATGCGCGGCGAGATGCTGTTTCGCCTTCCACAGAGATTGATCGAGTCCGCCGAGTGGCGATCCACGGTAGCCGGAGATGAATCCGGCAGTATTGAGCCCGGCGGCCTGGTCGCGTTCCTGCTGCAGCATCGGCAGACGCACCAGCGCCTGGATGCCACTCATGTACGCGCGGCCGCGTTCAAGGGTGTATTTATCGTCGAGCGTGACGGAAGACAACGCGGCTTCAAGCGAGGCTCGCTGACCTGCGTCTAGCGGGGCATTCATTATGTGTACTCCTCCACCCAGTTTGGGATCGCCAAAACTTTTTGGGCCGCGGCATCTTGTGAATGCGTAGGGCCGGGCCGCCATATTGACGTGTTTTAAGTGATGGTAGCACTGGTGAAAACCCGCCGCAGCGGGTCGGAAATGCTGCATTGCGGCGAGACCCGGCAGGTGGGCGTGCCGCCCGCGAGGAGTGCGACCCCACTTCGGAGGTGGCCTGTAACAAGCTGTAAAAACTACAAATTCACGGAACCGTAGTTGAAATGTCTGTCTAACCCCCCACCTGCGAGCAATGTCTGCGCAATGCTCCGCATTCTGCGGAGCTTCACGACAGCAGGGCAGTCAGAAAAGGAGTACGCATGAACACGAGAAACATCCAGACGTTCCTGATGGTTTCGGCCGCATTTTTTGCCATGAGCGCACCGGTGCGCTCGAATGCGGGCAGCGTTGGGGCGCTGTCGAACGCGGTGACGCGTGCCGCGCAAGTTGCGCCCGCGCGCATCGCAATGAGCCAGGCCGCGCAAACCAGCAAGGCCGGCAAGAATTCGTGATGCGCCGCTCACGCGGTGTGTCGGTTGATAATCGGCCGTTGTTTCGCTCAGGTTCTACTCGATTTGCTTGAGGCAGCGGCGCAAATAAAAAGGGCGGGGATCTCACGATCCTCGCCCTTTTCATTTGATATCTACGCCTCAAGGCGGCTACGCGTCAGGTTTTGTCCTGCACCACGCCGCGGCGAATCTGATCCAGTTCGATCGATTCAAAGAGCGCCTTGAAGTTGCCCTCGCCGAAGCCCTGATTGCCCTTGCGCTGAATGATCTCGAAGAAGATCGGCCCGATCTGGTTCTCGGTGAAAATCTGCAGCAGCAAATCCTCACGCGCGCCGTCGATCAGAATCTTGCGCTTACGCAGCTCGTCGAGCGGCTCGCCATGGTTCGGCACGCGGCGATCGACCAGTTCGTAATACGTGTCGATCGTGTCGAGCAGCGAAATGTCGGCGGCGCGCAAGCCATCCACGGTGCGGTAGATGTCGTTGCTGCCGAGAGCAATGTGCTGAATGCCTTCGCCGTGATACGCGTCGAGATATTCCTGGATCTGGCCTGCGGTTTCCGATCCTTCTTCATTGATCGGAATGCGGATCTTGCCGCACGGCGAAGTCATCGCCTTCGACTTCACGCCCGTCACCTTGCCTTCAATGTCGAAGTAACGCACTTCGCGGAAGTTGAACAGGCGCTCGTAGAATTCCGCCCATTCCTGCATGCGGCCGCGATGCACGTTGTGCGTCAGATGGTCGATGTACGTCAGGCCGTGGCCGACCGGATTGGGATTGGCACCCGGAATCGGTTCGAAGTCGACATCGTAAATGTCGATGTTGCCAATGCTCGTCGGCTCGGCGCCGTTCTTGCCGCGCCAGCGGTCGACGAAATAGATCAGCGAATCGCCAATGCCTTTGATGGCCGGAATGTTCAGTTCCATCGGGCCGGTCTTGTTGTCGAAACCCCAGGCGCCTTTTTCCAGCGCCAGCTTGTAGGCCTTCGCGGCGTCCTGGACACGGAAGGCGATGGCGCAGATCGACGGGCCATGCAGCCGCGTGAAGCGTTGCGCGAACGAATCCTTTTCGCCGTTGACGATGAAGTTGATTTCCCCTTGGCGATACAGCGTCACGTCTTTATGACGATGCCGGGCGACGGCGGTGAAGCCCATCTGTTCGAACAGCTTGCCGAGCGCTTTCGGGTCCGGTGCCGTGTATTCAATGAACTCGAAGCCGTCTGTGCCGACCGGATTTTCCCATGTTGGAACCTGCATGCCTGTCTCCTGAGGTGTGCAATTGAACACGACTGAATGACGCAAGTGTATAGGCGTCACGGCGGCGGAAACTTGCGAACTTAATCGTGCATCACTACGATGGCGCTATTTTCTAGCGCAATATTTCTCATGAAAGGCAGATAGTGGCCAAAACAGAGATAGACGCCATCGACAGGCGGATTCTGGCGATTCTTCAGGAGAATGGCCGGTTGTCGAATCAGGAGATCGCCGAGCGCATCAATCTTTCGCCAAGCCCGTGTCTGAGGCGCATTCGCCGGCTGGAGGAGAGCGGGGTGATCCGCGGCTATGTTGCGTTGCTCGATGCGCAGCGGCTCGGGCTCGACTTGCTGGCCTACGTGAGTGTCCGGTTGGAGAAACGCGGGGGCCGGGCATTCAGTCCGCGCGGTGACGCCACCCATGCGGACCTGTTTCGCGCGGCGGTCCAGGCTTGGCCAGAAGTGGTTGCGTGCGACGCGATGGCCGGCGAGATGGATTATTTGCTCCGTGTCCAGGTGGAGGACATGGCGCATTTTTCACGTTTCGTGCAGGAACAGTTGCTGCACCATCCTTCCGTCATCGACGTGAAAACCAGCTTCTCGCTCGAAAAGATCAAGGAGACGACGGCGTTGCCGATTTTGTGAGCGCAGAGCCGAAAGCAATCGAGGCGTAAAACAAGAAGGGCAGCCGTCAGGCTGCCCTTCTTGTTTTATCGAAGCGCAAGCCGCTTAGGCTGCGGCAGCGGTTGGCATGAACGAGTCAAACAGCTTGGCAGCCTGACGCGCTTGCCGCTTCAACGCGTAGTCGAACACGGCGGCTTGTTCCTGCAGCATTTCGGCGATGATGCTGGACTGATCCGCCGGCGGCAGCGTCAGGTAAGCGTCGGCTTCGCCGTAGGCGTATTCGATCTTCATGCCGGCCTTCTTCGCGATGTGCATCATGGTCGAATTGCGCGACAGGCAGTGCATGTACAGCATGGTGACGTGCGTATTGCGGCTGCGAATGGCAGCGCGCTCGAAGAGCTTGGAACCGATACCTTGGCCGCGAGCGCTTTCCAGCACGGACACGCCGAATTCGGCGGTGCGCTTGTCGCCTTCAGCGGGCAGGTAGGCGAGGTGGCCGACGCCGGTAAGCTGCAATTGGCTGTCGAAAACGCCGAAGACGGTGTCGCGCGTGAAGTCGATCGCACGGACGTAGTTTTCGATCACGTGGTCAGGCACGATCTGGCCGAAACGCAACAGGCGATCGTCTTCGTTGAGTGCGAGGAAGTGGGTCAGCAACCGTTCGCGGTCGGCGGCAGTGAGTTCGCGGACCAGAGCAGGCGCACGACCGGCGTGCTGCGACAAGCGATCGTGTGCAACGATCGGTTTGGCTGCGCGGGGTGTAATCAAGTTCATGGTCGGGTTCTCCTTTTGATCATGCGATGTGGTGCACCGCAAAAGCAATTTTAGCGGAAACCCTCATCCATCACTAGGGAAAACCCGTATCTAATTTCGAGGCCGTTGCCTAAAAATATCGCACCCTATTTTTAGGCTTTTGATTTTTATGGAAAAATAAATGAAACGGACGTTCGTGACACGATGTCGCGCACCGACAATTTTTGCGTGTTATTTCGTATGAATATTGGTGCAGTGCGGAATTACGCCGGGTTCGAACTCAAACCGTGATCCACCATGCCGACCACCTGCTCGGCGAACTCGCGGTATCCCATCCGGCCGTCCGGCTTGAGCCAGGTGAATGTCCAATTGATCATGCCGAACACCATCATGGTGAGTGCCGTCTGATTCTCGCGCGTGGCCCGCTCGGGGTAGGCGCGCGCCAATTGCCGCGCAAAAGCGGCGACCACATCGCGCTGGCGGTTCAGGATCACTTCACGCTGGGTGTCGACCAGATACTTCACGTCGTTCAACAGCGCGACGTGCCGGCTGTGCGATGTCTCATACTCGGACAGAAACGCCCGGATCAATTCGGCGAACGTTTCCCGCTCTGACAGTTCGCGCCGCTGGCTTGAGCCTTCCACCTCGGCGATGATCAGCATCAGCCGTTTCGTGTAACGGTCCAGCAGGTCGAACAGGATCGCTTCCTTGCTCGCGTAATAGTGGTAAAGCCGCGCTTTCGAGGTGCCGCTAGCGGCGGCGAGATCGGCCATCGAGGTGCTCGGGTAGCTGGTCTGGGCAAATTTCGCCGCGGCGAGCTCGAGAATCTGCTCGCGCTGGGTTTCGTGGTCGGGGGCTCGGGTGCGGGCCATAGTCGTGTGTTCTATTAGTGTGGACAAGCGGCGAGAGCCGCGCACAGTTCCAGCGTGCGCCACGCGTTCGCGTCGCCGCGCAGCTTGACGCGCCGCGTTGAGGCCAGTTCGCGCAAGCGCCACAGCACGATGCTGTCGCTGACCAGAAAGCCGAGTTCGGCGGTCATCAATTCGGTGGCAACGCGCGCTGCGAGCTGCCAGTTTTCGGTGGCGCGCTCGAGAATCAGCGCGTCCAGTTCGGCAAAACTGCCGCTCGTGAACGTATTGTCGCGCCAGCGCCGCGTTTCGCCGTTCGCGTGTTTGACTTCCTGCCATTCGAGCGCGAGGCGGCTGATGCGCAGCACGGAAATGGGTGCCGCATCCTGCAGCCGGGTTTGCAGCACGGCCAGCTCGAACATGCCGACGGAGGTTGCCTGGTCTTTGCGGCTGTGCGCCCATGCGTTCGGATCGGTGAGATCACGAATCGACAGGCGTACTTCGTTCAAACGCTGCGGGCTGTTGCGCAGGTGGTAGCAGACGCGGCGCAGCGTCAATTGATCCGCGGCGCTTTCGCCATGCCAGATCACCAGATTCGCTTCGCCGCGCGCGATGTTTTCCAGCGCCGCCGCCTGCTCGCGGAATTCCCGCAGGAAATCGCGCTTCGTGTCGGCGCTCACCCGGTCCCAGAAGGCTGTGCGCACGTCGGGCGTGTCGTCCACGCCGCGCAGCGGGCCGACCGCCAGATCGTCTCGCAGTGCATGCACGCGATCGTCGCGGCCTGCATCCCGCAAGGCGGTGCGCAGTGATTCGGCGGCGACATCGCCGTTGGTGAGGTGGATGGTGCTCATCAGCAGTGGAAGCAGTGGCGTAGGGCAGATAACAACAAAATGGGCCGCTCATCGACCGGAACAGGTGTCCGATCGCGAGCGGCCCCTAGTGTAAGCGGATCGAGGAACTGCTGAAAGCTCGACGGGCGTCGTGCCGCCAACCGTCCGTGAGCGGTTCAGCGTTCGTCGTAGCTCACCACGACGCGATCGCTGATCGGATGGCATTGGCATGTCAGCACGAAACCGTCGCGGATTTCGTGTTCTTCCAGCGTGTAGTTCTTTTCCATTTTCACTTCGCCTTCCAGCACCTTCGCGCGGCAGGTGCAGCAGACACCGCCTTTGCACGCATACGGCAGCGCGAGGCCGGCTCGCAGGCCGACGTCGAGAACGCTCACGCCCTGATACGGCAGGCGCAGCTTGCGGCGCTTTCCGTCGAGTACGATTTCCAGGTCGGCAACCGGTGTGTTTTCGGTGATTTCGACTGGCGGCACGCCCGCTTGCGGCAGCGGCGAACCGAAGCGCTCCACGTGCACCTTTTCCTGCGGCACGCCGGCGGTTTTCAGGGCGGCTTCGGCGGCGTCCATCATCGGGGCGGGGCCGCAGATAAAGGCTTCGTCGATGGCATCGGCCGGCAGCAGATTCTCGATAAAGGCCGCGCACTTTTCCTGATCGAGCACGCCGTTGAACAACTCGACGTCCTGCAGGTCGTCGGACAGCACGTGATAGAGCACGAACCGGTTCATGTAGCGGTTCTTCAGATCTTCGAGCTCTTCCGCGAACATGATCTGATCGACGCTGCGGTTGCCGTACACGAGCGTGAACGTGCTGCGCGGCTCGACTTCGAGCGTCGTCTTGATGATGGCCAGCACCGGCGTAATGCCCGAGCCGCCCGAGAACGCCAGGTACTGCTGGCCCTGATCCGCGTTCAAATGGGTGAAGAAGCGGCCGTCCGGCGTCATCACGTCGATCGTGTGGCCGGGTTGCAGCGTGTCGAAGGCGAAGTTCGAGAAGCGTCCGCCCCGAACTCGCTTGATGCCGATACGCAGCTCGCCGTCGCGGTCGTAATCGGTCACGCCGACACAGATCGAATACGAACGGCGTGTTT
Organism: Paraburkholderia sp.; assembly: GCA_036383775.1. Taxonomy (GTDB): domain Bacteria; phylum Pseudomonadota; class Gammaproteobacteria; order Burkholderiales; family Burkholderiaceae; genus Paraburkholderia. The sequence continues at coordinate 32,204 of DASVNP010000201.1, forward strand.
CCTCACCGTCGATATGCGTCTTCAGGGTGACGAACTGGCCTTGCGTAAAGCGATATTGGTCGCGCAGTTCAGCAGGGACTTCGAAGGCAACCGAAACCGCGTCGGCGGTTTCAGGCCGCACTTCGCGGATACGCAGCGGATGAAATTGCGGGGTGGCCATATCAGTATGGTTTGAAGTAGTCGAAGGGTTCGCGGCAGTCGAGGCAGCGATACAAGGCTTTGCAGGCGGTCGAGCCAAACTGCGCGAGACGTTCGGTATGCGCCGAGCCGCAACGCGGACACGACGGCGCCGGCAGTGCGCGTGGCACGAAGCGCATCACTTTTTCCTGCGGCACCGCGGCAGCGCCGCAGTTGCCGGTGGGCGGCGCGATGCCGTAAGCGCGCAGCTTGTCGCGTGCCTCGGCGGTCATCCAGTCGGTGGTCCACGCCGGCGCGAGTACGGTGGCGATCCTATACGGCGTGAGTTCCGCCACGTCGAGCGCATGGGCGACGTCCTCGGCAATCTGCGACATGGCCGGACAGCCGGAATAGGTCGGCGTGATCACGACTTCGAGCGTACCGTCAGCGGTGCGCCGCACGTCGCGCAATATACCGAGCTCGCGAATCGACACCACCGGGATTTCCGGATCAGGCACCGTTTCGAGCACGGCCCATGCGCGTTCAAGCGCGGCATCGGCTGTGAGGGAGGCGGTCGAAGTCGTCATCGTCGGATTACCAGGTGGCGCCGGGATGCTGGCGCGCGAGGCTCTGCATTTCGGCCAGCACGAAACCCATGTGCTCGGAATGCTCGCCGTGCTTGCCGCTGGTGATGTGCTTGACCGCTTCGGGCAGCGCCAGGGTCGCTTCGTCCAGCGTGGCGCGCACGTCGGCAAGCCACTCTGCTTCGAGGCCCGAGGTCAACGGGCCAATGCCGGCGGCGGCGATGGTCTCTTCCACGGCATCCGTGCTGAAGAACTCACGGGTGTACGGCAGCAGGTAGTCTAGGGCGGCTTGCGCGCGGCGATGCGATTCTTCCGTGCCGTCACCGAAACGGATCAGCCATTCGCGTGCGTGATGCACGTGATAGCTGGTTTCCTTGATCGACTTCGACGCGATCGCGGCCAGTTGCTCGTCGGTGGAACCCGTGAGCGCCGTCCACAAATGCGCCATTAACGCCGAGTAGAGGAAATTGCGCACGATCGTGACCGCGTAATCCTTTTCGGCTTGCGCGGTGCCGCAGAGCGGGCCGTAGTGCGGCAACTCAGCGAGCGTGTAGTTGGCAAATTCGCGTTCGGCGCGGAAGTACGCGTAGTCGTCTTCCGTGCGGTTTTTGCCGGTGAGCTGCTGCTCGAGCGTGGCCGCGTGCGTGTACAGCAAGCGCGCCTGGCCGATCAGATCGAGACTCATGTTCGACAGCGCGATGTCCTCTTCCAGGATCGGGCCGTGGCCGCACCATTCGGTATTGCGCTGTCCGAGGATCAGCGCGGTATCCGCGAGACGCAGCACGTATTGGAGATGTTGGGGCGTGATGTGCATGGCCGCGCTTACATGTGGTTGACTTCGTCGGGGAGCGTGTAGAACGTCGGGTGGCGATAGATCTTGTCGCCCGCCGGTTCGAACAGCTCGGCCTTGTCTTCCGGCGCGGACGCCGTGATCGCCGACGACGGCACCACCCAGATGCTCACGCCTTCCTGACGGCGCGTGTAGACGTCGCGCGCCATGCGCAGCGCCATCGGCGCGTCGGCGGCGTGCAGGCTGCCGCAGTGTTTGTGGTCGAGTCCCTGCTTGCTACGCACGAAGACTTCCCAAATCGGCCATTCCTTGTTCATTGCAAATCTCCTGATTCTTTGTCCGGCATGCCGCGCTGATCAGGCGGCTTGCTGTTGTGCGCGCTGGCGCTGTTTTTCGGCATGGGCGAGGGCGGCTTCGCGGACCCATGCGCCGTCTTCATGAGCTTTGACGCGGGTGGCGAGCCGCTCGCGGTTGCACGGGCCGTCGCCGTTCACGACGCGCCAAAATTCTTCCCAGTCGATGTCGCCGTAATCGTGATGGCCGCGCGCTTCGTTCCATTTCAGGTCCGGATCCGGCAACGTGACGCCGAGCACCTTGGCCTGGTCGACTGTGGCGTCGCCGAATTTCTGGCGCAGATCGTCGTTCGAGATGCGCTTGATGCCCCATTTCGATGACTGGTTGCTGTGGATCGAATCCTTGTCGCTCGGGCCGAACATCATCAATACCGGCCACCACCAGCGATTCACCGCCTGCTGGACCAGTTCGCGCTGGGCGTCGGTGCCGGCCATCATCGACATGAGCGCGTCGAAACCCTGGCGCTGATGGAACGACTCTTCCTTGCAGATGCGGATCATGGCGCGGGCGTACGGGCCATAGGTGCAGCGGCACAGCGGAATCTGGTTCATGATCGCCGCGCCGTCGACCAGCCAGCCGATCACGCCAACGTCCGCCCATGTGGGAGTCGGGTAATTGAAGATGCTCGAATATTTGGCTTTGCCCGAGTGCAGCGCCGCGATCAATTGATCGCGCGAGACGCCGAGCGTTTCCGCCGCGCTATATAGATAGAGACCATGGCCGGCTTCATCCTGCACTTTGGCGAGCAGAATCGCCTTGCGCTTCAGGCTGGGTGCGCGCGTGATCCAGTTGCCCTCCGGCAGCATGCCGACGATCTCCGAATGCGCGTGCTGCGAGATTTGCCGGACCAGCGTCTTGCGGTAGGCCTCTGGCATCCAGTCCTGAGCTTCGATCTTGCCGTCGGCGGCCATGACCGCGTCGAACTGCGCCTGTTCGGGCGCACTCGCGCCTGCGTCGAGCGGAGCGACATTGCCGGGAATATCCAGGGATTGCGTGTACATGAGGACGCTCTCTGCGGAAGTTGTCTGTGTGCGCACAGTATAAGCCAACCGACCGGTCGGTTAATAAATTTTTTAAGATAGATCGGTTGCGCCGATAGGGGGCGGCGATTTCGTCGTGGGGGCGTTTCGTCAGCGTCGCCGCCCCGTGCCGACACTTAACCTATAAAATTGCGAATTGGCCGCGATTTGCGGCCTTCCTGCATCCCCCGGTACTCATGTTACGTCTAAGCGAAATCAAACTCCCGCTCGATCATCCCGAGAGCGCCCTCGAAGCCGCCGTCCTTGCGCGCCTCGCGGAACTCGGCGTAGCCGCGGACGGGCTCATCCGATACACCGTGTTTCGCCGCGCGCACGATGCGCGCAAGCGGGCCGACATCAAGCTCACGTACATCGTCGATGTCGAGGTTACGGATGAAGCACACGCGCTCAAGCGGCTCGCCGACGTTCCGCATTGCGGCGTGACGCCTGATATGGCTTACCGGTTTGTCACCCAAGCGCCGGCGCAACTGGGCGCGCTGCGCCCGGTGGTGATCGGCATGGGGCCGTGCGGCCTCTTTGCTGGACTGATCCTCGCGCAAATGGGCTTCCGGCCGATCATCCTCGAGCGCGGCAAAGCCGTGCGAGAGCGCACGAAGGACACCTTCGGACTGTGGCGCAAGTCAGTGCTCAATCCGGAGTCGAACGTGCAGTTCGGCGAAGGTGGCGCGGGTACCTTCTCGGACGGCAAGCTGTATAGCCAGATCAAGGATCCGAAACACTACGGCCGCAAGGTTCTCGAGGAATTCGTGCGGGCCGGCGCGCCGGAGGACATTCTCTATCTGAGCCGGCCCCATATCGGGACGTTCCGGCTGGTGAGCATGGTCGAAAAAATGCGTGCGACCATTCACGAACTCGGCGGAGAGGTGCGCTTCGAGACCCGCGTCGACGATATCGAGATAGATCAGGGCAAGGTGCGCGGCTTGAAGCTGTCGACCGGCGAAACGCTGCGGTGCGATCACGTGGTGCTGGCGGTCGGGCATAGCGCGCGCGATACGTTCCAGATGCTGAACGACCGCGGCGTGTATATCGAAGCCAAGCCGTTTTCGCTCGGTTTCCGGATCGAGCATCCGCAGGGGTTGATCGATCGCAGCCGCTTCGGCAAGTTTGCCGGCCACAAACAGCTGGGCGCCGCCGACTACAAGGTGGTGCATCACTGCAGCAACGGCCGCGCCGTCTATAGTTTCTGCATGTGCCCGGGCGGCACGGTGGTGGCGGCGACGTCCGAGCCGGGGCGCGTTGTGACTAACGGCATGAGCCAGTATTCGCGAGCTGAGCGCAATGCGAATGCGGGGATTGTGGTCGGTATTACGCCGGACGACTATCCGGGCGGGCCGCTCGCCGGCATTGCTTTCCAGCGCAAATGGGAAGAGCGGGCGTTCGAGCTGGGTGGCGGCAACTACATGGCGCCGGGCCAGCTGGTCGGTGATTTTATCGCCGGCAGGCCGTCCACTTCGTTGGGTTCGGTGGTGCCGTCCTACAAGCCGGGCGTGCATCCCACCGACCTCAGCACCGCGCTGCCCGACTACGTGATCGAGGCCATTCGTGAGGCGTTGCCGCAGATGGACAAGAAGATCGCCGGTTTTGCAATGCACGACGCGGTGCTGACGGGCGTCGAGACGAGAACGTCGTCGCCCATTCGCGTGCGTCGCCGGGACAACTATCAGAGCATGAACGTCGAGGGGCTGTATCCGGCGGGTGAAGGAGCTGGCTATGCCGGCGGGATCTATTCGGCGGCTATCGACGGGATCGAGGTTGCCGAAGCGCTCGCATTGAATATGACTGGGGCGCAGGCGGCTGCCTGAGCTCTGGCGGCGGAATGTGTCAATGCCCCTCCGCTAGGGGCGAGGCGATCGGGCACAATGCACCTTTCGCCTCGATCCAACCGCCAGAATGACCTCCCGTACCCTCGCCGCTGCATGTAGCGCGGCGCTGCTCGTTCAACTTGCCGCCTCCCCGACCGTTTGCGCTGCCGACGTCCCCGCGCACTGGGTCACCGCGTGGGCGACCGCGCTGCAACCCATTCCGCAACGGGCGGATCTGCCGCCGTTGTATCGCGCTCCAGAAGTGAGCGGTCGCACGGTTCGTCAGATCGTTTATCCGACACTATCTGGCCGGTCCGCACGGATTCACCTTAGCAATCAGTACGGTAAGGCGCCGCTTGTCATTGAAGATCTGCGCATTGCGCGTTCGGCAGACGGCGCGGCTGTCTCCAGCAATGGTCAGGTGCGTGTGACGTTCGGCGGCAAGAGCGCGATTTCGATTGCGCCGGGAGGAGAGCTGGACAGCGACCCGGTCGCTGTTGATCTTGCCGAAGGCGCGCCCTATGCCATTAGCGCGTACTTGGGGCCGGAACAGCGGATTGTGGCGTGGCATCGCGTGTCGAATCAGGTGAATTATGTTTCCGCGCCGGGTAATCACACCGCGGATGCGTCGGCGGAAGCATTTCGCGGCAGGTTCACGCAATACGTGTGGGTGACCGGGATTTCGGTGGAGGCGGCGCCCTCATCGGCTGCCGTCGCCGCGATCGGCGATTCGATCACCGACGGCATGCGTTCCAGCCTGAACCAGAATCGTCGGTGGCCGGACGGGCTGGCCCGCCGGTTGGTCGCTACTGGTGATCGATCGACTGCGATCGTCAATCTGGGAATCAGCGGCAACCGTCTGCTGAGCGACTCACCTTGCTATGGCGACGCGCTTGCAACGCGTTTCGGGCGTGACGTGCTCGCGCGCCCGGGTATCAAGACCGCGATCCTGTTGATTGGCATCAACGACATCAACTTCGCGGCGATGCCGCCACATGGTGGCCTCGACTGCGACTTCCCCCACACCTCGGTGACGGCTGCCGATCTGATCGCCGGGTATCAGCGAGTGATCTCCGCCGCGCGGCACGCTGGCGTGAAGGTGTTTGGCGCCACGTTGACGCCGGCGTCGCTGCCGGCGCAGCGGGAAAGTATCCGGCTCGCCGTCAACCAGTGGATCCGAACCAGCCGCGCTTTCGACGGCGTGGTGGACTTCGACGCCGCTCTAAGGGATCCGTCGCAGCCGGATCGTCTGCGGCGCACCTATGACAGTGGCGATCACATCCATCCCAGCGATGCAGGCTACACGGCAATGGCAGACGCTGTTCCGATGGAGGCCGTGGTGAATTCGGCCCGCAAATAAGTTTCCCGGAAAGTTTTTCGTCAAACCCTTGTCATATGGCTCGCGTTCGCCTAAGATTCGCCTCCTCGTTTGCGAACGAGGGCCGCGGCAGAAACCAGCGGCCGTAGCGTCAACAAGGTTTTAAGCGAAAGCGAAAAAATGTTGTTGACGAAACGAAAAAGAGCCTTCATAATCTCGTTTCTCTGCTGCTGATGCAGCGACGCAGAACGAAGCGGTGCCGGGTGGTTGAAGTGCGGTGCCGGTTCGGTCGTGACTGCGGATCGATCTTTAAAAACTAACAGCCGATAAGTGTGGGCGCTTGATGCGCGACGCGATGCCGGATCTTTCGGGGTCTGGCAACAGCGAAAGTATCAAGTCTCACACAGTAATGAAAGGAAGGTTTTTCTGTGGGGTGTCA
>DASVNP010000202.1:0-7204 GCA_036383775.1 Paraburkholderia sp.
CCCGGCGATACGGTGATCGTCAGCGTGAACGTGGTTGAAGGTACGCGTAAGCGTGTTCAGGCTTACGAAGGCGTCGTGATCGCCAAGCGTAACCGTGGTCTGAATTCGTCGTTCATCGTCCGTAAGATTTCGTCGGGCGAAGGCGTCGAGCGTACGTTCCAGACGTACTCGCCGCTGCTGGCAAGCATCGTCGTGAAGCGTCGTGGCGATGTGCGTCGTGCGAAGCTGTACTACCTGCGCGACCGTTCGGGCAAGTCGGCTCGAATCAAGGAAAAGCTGGTCTCGAAAGACCGCGCTGCTTCCCAAGCGTAAATGCTGTAAGAAAAAGCACCCCTCGCGGGTGCTTTTTTGTTTGCCAGGTCAAAATAGCGGCATCTCCTTTATTCGCTCATTCGAGAGACCCGTTGATCCGCCCCGTCTTTGAGCCCGAAGAACTACCTGTCGAAGCGACCAGTGCCGATCTGCCGCCGGTACCCGGCGAGCGCCTCACGCCTGAAGGCATGCGCGCACGCTTCACGCAGCGACTTTCCTGGTCACCCGAGCCGATTGTCGAACCGCCCTGGCGCGATATCCGCGCCGATCCGCGCGTTGCCGCAGTGCTGGTGCCGCTGGTGGTTCGCGATCATGGCTTGACTGTGCTGCTCACCCAGCGCGCCGACCATCTGAACGATCACGCGGGCCAGGTCAGCTTTCCCGGCGGCCGTCACGAACCTTTCGATGCCGATGCCACTGCTACCGCGCTGCGCGAAGCAGAGGAAGAGGTCGGTCTCGCGCCGTCGCGGGTGGAAATTCTTGGCGCGTTGCCCGACTATCTGACGGGCACCGGGTTTCGTGTCACGCCAGTGATCGGTCTCGTGCATCCGCCGTTTACGCTGCAAGCGGACGCGCTGGAGGTGGCCGAAGTATTCGAAGTGCCGCTCGCTTTTCTCATGAACCCCGTGCATCACGAAGTGCGCGTGTTCCGCTACGAAGGGGGCGAACGCCGATTCTTCGCGATGCCTTATCCGCGTGCGGCGTCGGCTGAAACAGGGGAGCCCGGAAGCGAGGTAGGCGGCCACTATTTCATCTGGGGCGCGACGGCGGCGATGTTGCGCAACTTCTATCGCTTCCTGATGGCATGACCCGGCGTGAGCCATGCCGGGCCGTGCAGTTGTTGGGTGTTTGTCAACGTCGGCTCTCAGTCTCATCCGACCCTGTGCTATCGTTATAAAACAATCGTAAAAACTCGAAAAGCACGGCGCATCGCATGACTTTTTTCTCCGTATTGCTGGCTCTGATCATTGAACAGGTGCGCGCGCTGTCGCCGAACAATCCGGTGTCCGCGCTGCTTCAATACCATGCGGAGTCGGCGGCGCACGGATTCGACGCCGGCAAGCCCAAGCATGGCCTGCTCGCGTGGCTCGTGGTGGTGGTGCCGTGGACGCTGGCCGCCGCGCTCGTCTATTACGTGCTGTATCACATTCACTTTGCGCTGGCGTTCCTGTGGAACGTCGCGGTGCTGTACTTCACGCTCGGCTTCCGCCAGTTCAGCCATTACTTTACGGACATCCACCTCGCGCTGAACAACGACGACGTGCCGCGCGCGCGCGAAATCCTGAATGAATGGACCGGGCTCGATACCGTCGATATGCCCGTCAGCGAGATCGTGCGCCATACGCTCATTCATGCGGTGGTCGCTTCGCATCGGCACGTGTTCGGCGTGTTCTTCTGGTTCCTGATTCCGGTCGGCCCGGCGGGTGCGGTGCTGTATCGGATTGCCGAATATCTGGCGCGCACGTGGGCGCGGCCGGCCGACGACCGTACCGTCGCGTTTTCGAGCTTCGCGCAGCGTGCTTTCTTCGTGATCGACTGGGTGCCGGCGCGGCTCACGTCGCTGGGCTTTGCGATTGTCGGCAATTTCGAAGACGCGATTTATGCATGGCGCAACCATGCGCGTCAGTGGCCGGACGCCAATGACGGCGTGTTGCTGGCCGCGGGTAGCGGAGCGCTGGGCGCGCGGCTGAGCGGGCCGCTCGCCGAGCCGTCGAGCCTCGACGCGCTTGCCACCGGCGACGGCGGCCCGATGCAGGTCGGCGACGACTGCACCCCGCGCACGCTGCAATCGGCGGTGGGCCTGGTGTGGCGCGCGGTGGTGTTGTGGATGATTCTGCTGCTGATGCTGACGATCGCGGTGTGGCTCGCTTGACGCCTCGCTAGCACGGCACAATAAAAAACCGGACTCAGGTCCGGTTTTTTATTGTGCGTGGCATTTCACCCATCCCGTGGATCACGCGCCGTGCCACACTGCCAGCACACGGTGAACTGTGCCTCCAGCTCCTCACCACACTGACGGCACCGCCATCCAGGCGCCCCCGCCGCCGGCCCACGAGAAGCCGCATCAATCAAGCTGCGCGCCATTGCCTCATCGCGGTCGTCGAGGAGCCACAACTCAGGCGAGCACTGATCCGCCGGAATCTCACCGAGCGCGCCGTTCAGATAACGGTTGTGCAACTCGCACGCAATGCCTGCAGTGGCCAGCACGTTGACCCAATGCTGTCCGATGATCAGATTCGGCGCGCGCATCAGCTTCATGTCAGCGCACGATCTGGCTGGCTTCGTGCACGAGTTGCGCATAGAGCGCATGCCGTTCGCGGCGGATGCGGCGATCCTCGACCGCTTCGAGGATCGCGCAGCCGGGTTCGTGCAGGTGATGGCAGTTGTAGAAGCGGCAGTTCGGCAGCAGCGGACGGAATTCGGGAAACGCGCGTTCGAGCCGGCCTTCGGTCAGGTGATGCAGGCCGAATTCCTGGAAGCCAGGCGAATCGATCAATGCGCCACCTTCGCCGCTCGTGCTGTCTGGCAACGGATAAAGGCGTGTGAACGTGGTGGTGTGGCGTCCGCTGTTCAGCGCGGTCGAAATCTCGCGCGTGGCGACTTCGGCATCCGGAATCAGCAGGTTCACGAGCGTCGATTTGCCCATGCCGGACTGGCCGAGCAGCAGCGTCGAATGCCCATGCAGATGTTCGATCAAAGCAGCGCGGGCGGCCTCGGGCTGCATCTTGATCGACACCTCCACGACCGGATAGCCCAGCTCGCGATACGACTCGAGCCGTTTGCGCGCACCGTCGAGCGCATCGACGACGTCGGTCTTGTTCAGCACGATCAACGGCTTCAGCTCGTTCGCCTCGGCGGCCACCAGCGCGCGCCCGAGCAGGTCCTCGCTGAAATGCGGTTCGGTGGCGAGCACGATCAGCAACTGGTCGAGGTTCGCGGCAAAGAGCTTCGACTTGTACTGGTCGGAGCGATACAGCAGATTGCGCCGTTCGCCGATCTCGACAATCACGCCTTGATCCGCGGAAGTCGGCTCGTAAATCACGCGATCGCCAACCGCCACCTCGCTGCGCTTGCCGCGCGGGAAGCATTGGAACATGGCGCCGCCGTCGTCCGGTGCGACCAGGTAGTGGCGGCCATGCGCGGCGATGACGAGGCCGCCGGCGCGCGTGCTGGACGGCGCGCGCGGCGCTTTCGGGGAGCGGCCGCTCATGCGTGACGCAGCAGACGGTCGATCCGCTGCGACGCGGGCGGATGCGAGTAGTAGAAAGCGGTGTAGAGCGGATCGGGCGTCAGGGTCGACGCGTTGTCCTCGTACAGCTTGACGAGGGCGTTGACGAGGTCTTGCGCGTCGGTCTGCGTCGCGGCGAACGCGTCGGCTTCGAACTCGTGCTTGCGCGAGCTGAGGCTGCCGAGCGGCGTAACGAAGAACAGGAACACCGGCAGCGCGAGAAAGAACAGCACCAGCGCAAGGCCGCTATTTCCGTCGATCAGGGACGGTCGCACGCCCAGTCCTTCATAGAACCAGACGCATTGCGTGAGCCAGCCGAGCAGGGCGAGCATCGCGAGGCTGATTGCGAACGTTACGAGCATGCGTTTGATCACGTGACGGCGTTTGAAATGGCCGAGCTCGTGCGCGAGCACGGCCTCGATCTCATTGCCCGACAGGCGCGCGAGCAGCGTGTCGAAGAACACGATCCGCTTGGCCGCGCCGAAACCCGTGAAATAGGCGTTGCCGTGCGCCGAACGGCGGCTGCCGTCCATCACGAACAGACCCTTGGCGGCAAAGCCGCAGCGCTGCATCAGCGCCTCGATGCGGCTTTTCAGCGCTTCGTCCTTGAGCGGCTCGAACTTGTTGAAGAGCGGCGCGATAAACGACGGATACAGCACCAGCACGAGCATCTGGAACACGACCCAGACGATCCAGGTCCACAGCCACCACAAGCTGCCCGCCTGGTTCATCAGCCACAGCACGACGAACAGCAGCGGCAGGCCCAACGCGGCGCCGAGCAGAACGCCCTTGATCCGGTCGACGAAGAAAATGCCCTTGCTCATGCGGTTAAAGCCAAAGCGTTGCTCGATCACGAACTGCCGGTAGTAATCGAACGGCAGGTCGATCACGCTGGTAATCGCGATCACCGCCGCGACCAACGCGATCTGACCGATATATCCGCGGCCCAGCCAGTCGGAGATCGACAGATCGAGGGCTTGCACGCCGCCGAGCAGCGTCAGGCCGATCAGCACGGCCGCGCTGACGACGATTTCGATCATGGTGAGACGGGTGCGCTCTACGGTGTAGTCGGCGGCGCGCTGGTGCGCGCTCAGCGCGATGGTGCCGGAGAACTGGCTCGGCACCTGTTCGCGATGGCCGGCGACGAAGCGGATCTGCCGCGACGCGAGCCACAGTTTGGTGCCGACCATCGCCACGACGGCGACGACGAACAGAACGGTGAAGTACAGGGTAGGCATCCGGGGATTCCGTGGTATCTATGCGAGAATTATATGTTTCTTCCCGCCTCGCGGCGGGCGATATGGTCAAACCGACGCAAACCAATCTCAAACGAACATTCGCCGCGGCGAGGCGGGCTTCCGGCCAGCCGTCCGCCGGGCGATCAGGGCTGCCTTCATGACTGACATCCTCGCATCCACCGAACAGCCGCCGCTCGTGCGCAGCGACATGAATCTCGTCTGGCTGGACATGGAAATGACCGGGCTCGAGCCCGATTCGGACCGCATCATCGAAATCGCGGTGGTGGTGACGAATTCCACCCTCGACAGGATGGTCGAAGGACCGGTGCTGGCGATTCATCAGAGCGACGAAACGCTCGCCAAGATGGATCAGTGGAATCAGAACACGCATGGCCGCTCGGGCCTGATCGATCGCGTGAAGGCCTCCACGGTCAGTGAAGCCGATGCCACGGTGCTGATTCGCGATTTCCTGGGCGCTTACGTGCCGCCCGGCAAATCGCCGATGTGCGGCAACTCGATCTGCCAGGACCGCCGCTTCATGGCGCGCTGGATGCCGGAGCTGGAGAGCTTCTTCCACTACCGCAACCTCGACGTCAGCACGCTGAAGGAACTGTGCCGCCGCTGGCAGCCGGCCATCTACAAGGGTTTCCAGAAGCGCGCGATGCACACGGCGCTGGCCGACATTCACGAGTCGATCGACGAACTGAAGTATTACCGCGAGCACTTCCTGATTCCGTCGGCGCCGGAAGCACCGGAAGCGCCAGAAGCACCGGGCGCGTCCGCCGCCGCTGAATAAGCGCGCTTAAGCCTGCCGGGGAGCGCGCTGCGCGTTCTTCGGCCGGAACGCCTTGACTACCTCGGCATGGGTTTCCACATACGGACCGCCGATCAGGTCGATGCAGTAGGGCACCGCGGCGAAAATGCCCGGCACCTTTACCGCGCCGCCGGCTTCGGCGTCGCGCAAGCCTTCCAGCGTTTCCTTGATCGACTTCGGCTGGCCCGGCAAGTTGACGATCAGCGCCGCATGATCCGCCGTTTCGCGGATCACGGCGACCTGGCGCGACAGAATCGCGGTCGGCACGAAATTCAGGCTGATCTGGCGCATCTGCTCGCCGAAACCCGGCATTTCCTTGGTCGCGACTGCAAGCGTTGCCTCCGGCGTCACGTCGCGGCGCGACGGGCCGGTGCCGCCGGTGGTCAGCACCAGATCGCAGCCGACCTCGTCGACCAGCTCGATCAGCGTGGCGGAAATGGTCGGTGCGTCGTCCTGAATCAGGCGGGTGACGACCTGCCACGGCGAGCTCAGCGCCGCGCACAGCCATTCCTGCAGGGACGGCAGCCCCTTGTCCTCGTACACGCCGGCCGACGCGCGGTCGCTGATCGACACGAGGCCGATCACGATCTCGTCGGGATGCTGGCGGGGCTGCTTTTGCGCCCGCTTATGTGGCTGCTCAGGCGTCGCGCTCGTCATCGTCTTCGTCCAGGGCTTCGTCGGTGTCGGAATCGGCTTCGGCGGACGGGCCGTCCGCGTTCTTGATCCACTGGAACAGTTCGCGGAAGTAACGCGGCGGCTTGCTCTGCTGCGCTTCCTTGCGGGCGTTGCGGATCAGCGTGCGGCCCTGCTGCGGGTCGGCGTTCGGGTGCTGGCGGATGAACTCGGTCAGCGCGGCGTCGTCGGCGAGCAGTTTCTCGCGGGTGCGCTCGATCCAGTGGAGCTTGGCCGTTTCCGCCTTGTTGACGCCGTTATAGGTGTCGAGCGCGGTGCGCAGCGCGGCGGTTTCCTCGTCCAGCAGCGAACGCATCACGCGGCCGACGTATTGCACCTGGCGGCGTTTGCCTTCGTGATCGGTGATGCGGCGCGCTTCGCGTACGGCGTCGTCGAGCTTTTCGGGCATCGGCATGCGCTTGAGCGCGTCTTTGGGCAATGCGATCAGCGCCGCGCCCAGTTCCTGCAGCTCGTGCATTTCGCGCTTGAGCTGGGACTTGCTGGGGCGGTCGTAGCCGTTCTCGTCGACTTCCGGCTCGGCGGATTCGATGGGTTGAATGCGGGTTTTGCGTGTCATACCGATATTGTAGCGTGCCGCGCCCGCCGAACCCGACGTGCTGCCCTGCACAAGGTTTCGCGTTCTGCCAGGCGGCGGCGAACGTCATGGCAGCAAATGCCTGGTGAATGCCAGCCGAATGCCAGGCGAATGCCAGGTGCAGCATCGCGTACCTTGCTATGATCGCGGGATGCACAATCTCGCACACGTGCGTCCGCACGCGCGTGACATGAGCGAACACCCAGGGCCGCTCGGCCCCGAACAGGACGGCAACGACAATGGCAGCAGACATGGACGTCAAGCAGCGCTTTTTTCCGCATACCCAGGATGAACTGAAGGAAATCGCCTCGGACATCCTTCGTCACGCGAAGTCGCTCGGCGGC
>DASVNP010000203.1:0-29832 GCA_036383775.1 Paraburkholderia sp.
GCGTGTTCAGAATATTTTTTTTACATATCTATATTACGTAAATATGTGGAAGATCCAAACCACATTATTCAGTTAGAACCGGACGAAATAGCGTAAGATTTAATGTATGAAGAGGTTCTTGTTAAAATCATGGATAAGAAGGAGCATATTATGGATCGCATTGCGGGCGCGGTCGAGCGACTTGGCCTCGATCAGTTCGGCGACGGTGAACAGCACCATCACCATCGCGGCTTCCGGCCACTGGCGCAGGAGCAGCGCGCCGGTCACCGCAATGCTCATAAGCGCATTGATGTTCAGGTTGCCATTGCGGATCGCAAGCCAGCCCTTTCGGTACGTCGTGAGACCGCGGGAGGCGATGGCGAGGATCGCCAGACCTGCCGGTAGCCAGGCCGGTGCGCCGAGCCAGCCAGCGGCCTCTGAGCCCGCCGCGGCTACAGCGGCGAGCGCGAGCGGCCACCACGGCTTGGGCGGCGACTGCGGTACGGCGCCCGGATTGGCATCCGCCAGTTCGGGCGAGAAGTCGAGCGAGCGCAGCGCGGCGAGGATCGTGTCGAGCGCCTCCGGTGCGTGCACGACCGTCAGCACGCGCTGCATCAGGTTGAAGTCCATGCTGCGCACGTGCGGCATGTGGCCGAGTTTCTTGCGGATCAGCGCTTCTTCGGTCGGGCAATCCATCTGCATGATGCGGATTGCCGTGCGCAGATCGTTGCCGACGGCCTCGGATTGCGGCAGCCGGATGGGCGAGGGTGCGGGGACCGCGGAGCAGCAGGCCGAGGCGGCGTGGTCGTGCGCGCGGCCGTGATCGTGGTCGTGCTTATGCCCATGGGTGTGGCTGTGGCCGTGGTCTTCATGTCCGTGCGCGTCGTGGCCATGCCCCTTGCACTGCGCGTCGTGTCCATGAGCGTGCTTGTGCTCGTGAGCATGCCCTTCGTGCCCTTCGGCGCGGGGTTTCACCGGTTCGAGGCGGTCGGCTTCGGCGAGGTTGGCTTGAGGCATGGTGGCTTCCTGGTTCGATTTGTGGTCTAGTAAACACCCTGAAGCCACTACAAGGTCAAGGCCGCCATCCGGAGGGTCCATGAAAATCGGCGAATTGGCGAAAATCGCTCATTGCACGACCGAAACCATCCGTTTCTACGAAAAAGAGGGCCTGTTGCCCGAAACGGAGCGCACTGAGGCCAATTACCGCAGCTACACGGCGAAGCACGTCGAGCGGCTGCGCTTCATCCGAAATTGCCGCGCGCTCGACATGACCCACGACGAAATCCGGGCGTTGCTGAGTCTGACGGACGCGCCCGCGAACGGCTGCGGCGGCATCAATGACCTGATCGACGAGCACATTGCGCACGTCGACACGCGCATCGACGAGCTGAAGCAGCTGAAAATGCAACTGACCGTACTGCGCGAGCAATGCCACGGCGACCAGGCCGTGGAAGATTGCGGCATCGTGCAGGGTCTCACCGAAATGGACGTGAGCGCGCCGCGTGCGCGGCATACGCACCTGGGCTGAAGCACGCGAGCGGTAAGTGGTAGTCCGCGGCGGCGACCTCGTTCATGGCTGGGCCGCTCGTGCGGCCTGTCCAATACATCATCGAATCCAGTTGGAGAATCAACGTGTTTACCTGTAGAAATCAGTCCTGCGAGGCGCAGTGGGAGCAATCGGACGTCGTCATCAAGAACGAAGGGCAGGGGCTCCTGTTCCGTTGTCCGATGTGCGGCGCGCGTAATTACGTGGAGCGTTTCGACGCGGAGGACGGTTCGGTGCTGTACGAACAGCTCGATGGCCGTCCCGACCTTGGCCCCATGGCCGAATAATTTTTGGCTTTAGCTACGCTTAGCCGCCTCCAGCCGACAACGAGCCATCACCTCTATGAACAGCCCCACCACCGCCGGCGCGCCGTTTAGCCAGCTGCCGCTGCCGCCCGCGGCGCTCGCCAATCTGACGCAGCTCGGCTATGTCGAGATGACGCCGATTCAGGCCGCGAGCCTGCCGATCGCGCTTGCCGGCCACGATCTGATTGCCCAGGCGAAAACCGGCAGCGGCAAGACCGCAGCGTTTTCGCTGGCGCTGCTGGCGCGCCTCGACGCGCGCAACTTCGCTGTGCAGGCCATGGTTCTGTGCCCGACGCGCGAACTCGCCGATCAGGTCACGCAAGAAATCCGGCGTCTTGCTCGCGCGGAAGAAAACATCAAAGTGCTGACGCTATGCGGTGGCACGCCGATGCGCCCGCAAACCGCAAGCCTCGAACACGGCGCGCACATCGTGGTCGGCACGCCGGGCCGCATCATGGATCACCTCGAGCGCGGCAGCCTGCCGTTGCAGTCGCTCAACACGCTGGTGCTCGACGAAGCGGACCGCATGCTCGACATGGGTTTCTTCGACGATATCGCCACTGTCGTCAAGCAATGCCCGAAAGAACGGCAGACGCTGCTGTTCTCGGCGACGTTTCCCGACGGTATCGGCAAGCTGAGTCAGCAATTCCTCCGGAGTCCGAAGGAAGTCAAACTCACCGAACGGCATGACGACACCAAGATCCGTCAGCGCTTCTATGAAGTGACCGAAGACGAGCGTTTGCATGCCGTCGGTCTGCTGCTGAACCACTATCGTCCGGTGAGCACGCTCGCGTTCTGCAATACCAAGCAGCAATGCCGCGATCTGCTCGACGTGCTGCGCGCGCAGGGTTTTCATGCGCTCGCGCTGCATGGCGAACTCGATCAGCGCGAACGCGACCAGGTGCTGATCCAGTTTGCCAATCGCAGTTGCTCGGTGCTGGTTGCCACCGACGTCGCCGCGCGCGGTCTGGACATCGCGCAACTCGAGGCGGTGATCAACGTCGACGTGACGCCGGATCCGGAAGTGCACGTGCACCGCATCGGCCGCACGGGCCGCGCCGATCAGGAAGGCTGGGCGCTGAGCCTCGCGAGCATGAACGAGATGGGTCGCGTCGGCAGTCTCGAACAGGCGCAAAAACGCGACGTCGAATGGCACAAGCTGTCCGAGCTCGAGGCGGCGAGCAATGAGCCATTGCTGCCGCCCATGGAAACGCTGCAGATTCTCGGCGGCCGCAAAGAAAAGATCCGTCCCGGCGACGTGCTCGGTGCGCTGACCGGTGAAGCAGGTTTCGCCGGTTCGCAGATCGGCAAGATCAACGTGACGGAAATGTCCACCTATGTGGCGGTGGAGCGCAGCGTCGCGCGCGATGCGGTGCGCAAGCTCAGTGCCGGCAAGGTGAAGGGCAAAAAGGTCAAAGTCCGACGGATGGACGACGCCTGATAGTAGGAAAGGACGGCCACGCACGCTTTGCTCGCGGCCGTCCGCATCACATTACGTCATACCTCTGCGATTTTCCGCGTTCTTTGCGCGGCCCCGTTTCCTCCCCGCAAACCTCTATCTGACCGGCCTTGCCCCGCCAGGCGCCCGTTCGCGCCAGCCATGACGTAAACGCATGCCGCGCATGACAAAGTTTCGATTGTGACGGTTCATTGGCTGATGCCTAATCACCAAACCGGAACGGACCGCCGCGCAGCCGGCCGTCCACGAATCCGCTGCCGGATGAAGAAAGGGAGATAGCCTTATGCAGAGCGCCATGCAAGCCCGCTCGAAATTGCCTGATGTGGGCACGACGATTTTTACCGTGATCGGTCAACTGGCCGCGCAGCACGATGCGCTGAACCTGTCGCAGGGCGCGCCGAATTTTGCGCCGGACGCGAAGCTGATCGACGGTGTGGCTCAAGCCATGCGCGCCGGCCACAATCAGTACGCGCCGATGGCCGGCATCACCGCGTTGCGCGAAGCGCTCGCCGACAAGGTTGAAACGCTGTACGGCGTGCGCTACGACCCGGCCAGCGAAGTGACGGTGATCGCCAGTGCCAGCGAAGGGCTGTATTCGACGATCAGCGCCTTGGTACACCCCGGGGATGAAGTGATCTACTTCGAGCCCTCGTTCGACAGCTACGGTCCGATCGTCCGCTTGCAAGGCGCCAAGCCGGTAGCGATCAAACTGTCCTTGAGCGACTTCCGCGTGGACTGGGACGAGGTCGCCGCCGCGATCACGCCGAAGACCCGCATGATCATCATCAACACGCCGCACAACCCGACTGCGACCGTGTTCAGCGAGGCCGACGTCGCGCGCCTGAAGGCTATCACCCGTAACACCGATATCGTGATTCTCGCCGACGAGGTCTACGAGCATGTGGTGTTCGACGGAGCGAAACATCAGAGCATGGCTTGCCACGCCGAGCTCGCGGAGCGCAGCGTGATCGTCTCGTCGTTCGGCAAGTCGTATCACGTGACGGGCTGGCGCGTCGGCTATTGCCTCGCGCCTGCCTCGTTGATGAACGAGATTCGCAAAGTCCATCAGTTCATGGTGTTTTCTGCCGATACACCGATGCAGCATGCGTTCGTCGACGCATTGGCCAATCGCGAAAGCTACCTCGGTTTGTCCGCGTTCTATCAGAGGAAGCGCGATCTGCTCACGCATGCGCTGCGCGAATCGCGCTTTGAGTTGTTGCCGAGCGAAGGCAGCTTCTTCATGCTCGCGCGCTTTCGTGGATTCTCCGAGGAAAGCGATAGCGATTTCGTGCTGCGCCTGATTCGCGATGCGCGGGTCGCGACGATTCCCTTATCGGCGTTTTATACCGACGGCACGGATTCTGGCTTGATCCGCCTGAGCTTTTCGAAGGATGACGCGACCCTGATCGAAGGCGCGCGGCGTTTGTGCGAGATCTGATCCGGGACGCGACGGCGGAGTTTTTGAACGCAGTATGATCGTCGCACCGTCATGCAACAGCGCGCCGCACGGCGGCGTGAAAATACAATCGATGGGAAAGGGAGACCTGTTATGAAGTTGCTCAAGCCTCTATTGGCGCTGGCCTGTGCATTCGCGTCGCTCGCGGCGACGTCTGCCGCGAGCGCTGCCGATACCTCGACGCTGCGTTTTGGACTCGAAGCGCAGTATCCGCCGTTCGAGTCGAAAGGCCCGAATGGTGAGCTGCAAGGGCTCGATATCGACGTCGGCAATGCGGTTTGCGCTGCCGCGCACATGACATGCAAATGGGTCGAAACCTCGTTCGACGGGCTGATTCCCGCGCTGCAGGGCCGCAAGTTCGACGCGATCAATTCGGCGATGAACGCGACTGAGCAACGCCGTCAGGCGATAGATTTCACGACGGTCGTGTATCGCGTGCCGACGCAATTGATTGCGAAACGCGACAGCGGTTTGCTGCCGACGCCCGCTTCGCTGAAGGGCAAGCGCGTGGGCGTGTTGCAGGCGTCGATTCAGGAAACGTTCGCGAAGACGCACTGGGAATCGGCGGGTGTGACAGTCGTGCCGTATCAGGATCAGAACCAGGTCTATACGGATCTCGTGGCTGGCCGTCTCGACGCAACGCTCGTGTTGGCGCCGGCGGGACAAACGGGTTTTCTGTCGAAGCCGAACGGCAACGGCTACGCCTTCGTCGGCGAGCCCGTGCGTGACGACAAAATTCTGGGGAGCGGCATCGCCTACGGGATTCGCAAGGGCGATACGGCACTGCGTGACCAGTTGAACGCCGCGATCGCGAAGGTGCAGGCTGATGGCACGGTGAAGACGCTGGCCGCGAAGTATCTCGGCAGTATCGACGTGTCGGCGAAATAATCCGCTGCGTATCTAACCGGATATAGCGCTGCGTGGGTTGTCTGTGAGTTCACTTGTTGAAGGTGAGTTTGGCGGCTACGATACGTAGGCCTCGCTGCGGTGGCGAGGTCCACGCAACAATCGGAGCGCGCGAAATGAGCAAGGTGGAGGCGGCGGCAGTTCACGCGAACAGCGCTAGTGTGCCGAAGTTCTGGCGCAGTGACGCGTTGCCGTACATCGAGGCGCGCTCCATCGAAGACGGCCGTGAGGTGTGCTACGCGAAGCACTCACACGAGACGTTTTCGATTGGCTCGGTCACCGGCGGACGCAGCGTGTATCTGAATCGCCACTCGCGTGAGTGGATCGGCGCGGGCGCGGTCGTCATGATGAACCCCGATGACGTGCATGCGTGTAATCCCGTTGCCGACGAGCGCTGGTCGTATCGGATGCTGCATGTCGATGTGGCATGGCTCACCGAGCTCCAACACGATCTGGGCTTCAGCGCGAACCACGCATTTCATGCGTTTTCTCAAACCATGACGCTGGATGACGCGTTGTTCGACGGATTGAACCAGCTTTATGCGATTCTCGTCGATAGTGACGCCGACATGCTGCGCAAGGAAAGCGCGGCGATTACTTTCTTCTCCGAAGTACAACATAAGCTGAATCCGGCGGCACTGCCGGATTACGACGCAAGCAGTCAGATCACGCGCGCGGCGGAGTTCATCGCTGAGAACTGCACGCGCTCGCTGAAACTGGACGAAGTGTGCGAGGCGGCCGGGCTGTCAGCATCGCACCTGATTCGCGCGTTCAAACAGCGCTATGGAATGACGCCGCATGCCTACCTGATCAACCGCCGCATTCAGTACAGCCGCGCGCAACTTCGGCGTGGCCGTGTTATTGCGGATGTCGCGCTCGATGCCGGTTTCGCCGATCAGGCGCATTTACAGCGCACCTTCAAACGGCTTGTCGCGGCGACGCCCGGGCAATATCGCAGTTGAATCGCGCGACTGCGCGGCGTGTCAGGCGACAAGCAGATAGAGCGCGCTAGCGGCGAGAAGCGCTGCCATCGCGCGATTAAATAGCTTTATTCGCTGGGGTTCCTGCAGGTATTTGCGCAGGAACGTGCCGGCGTACGCCCAACACGCAATCGACACGTAGCAGATCACGAAATACACCACGGTGAATTGCCAGACGAGCCTGCCGTCGCCGTCGGCCGCATACGCGCCCATGCCGGCCAGCGACGCAAGCCACGCTTTCGGGTTGAGCCATTGCATTGCCGCGCCGTAGGCGAAGGAGGGGCCGCGGGCCGGTTTGTCCGCGCCGAGCTTGCCGTCGTCGACGGCGAGTTTGTAGGCCATGTAGAGCAGGAAGGCGACGCCAGACCATTTGACGATGGTAATCAGGTGGGGGAATTGGGCGAGCAGTTCATGCAGGCCTAATCCGATCAGTAGAAGCAGTGCGGTGAAACCGATGGTCGCGCCGGTGACGTGCCGCATGCTCGCGGCGAGTCCGTGCTGGGCGCCGGCGCTGAGCGCTACGACATTCACAGGCCCGGGCGAAATGGAGCAGGCCAGCGCGAAGGCGGCCATGGAGAGTAATGCGGTCATCTGATGCCTCGATATGTGGGTGCGCGGGATTTGCGATGGCAACGGTATCGGGGAGGGGGCGGGGTGTATTGAAGGAAATTGCTTTGGGGGCGCTAGCTCGAAGCAGGCGATGCCGGTTCGCTCCGCCTGATCGGCACAAATCCGACCTGCAGGCCAAAGAGCTTCGCAATGCTGTTGAGCGAGTCGACGGTCGGATTTCCAGTCCCGCGCTCGATGTCCTCGACGACCCGGCGGCTGACGCCTCGGTGTGCGGCCGATACCATCTCAGTGCACGTGGAATCAGCTCGGGGTGGAGGAATATCCGCAGCGTGCAACCCATGAGGTCGCTCGTTGCGCCTCATAAATGTAGCTAGAAGGGGCTGGAGATGGGCTATCCGCTTCTTATAAGTGTCTTTTACAGTCCACCAGGTGCTCGAGGCCTGTCGCTTAGGCTGCCCAGATGAACAGCGCGTTGCATCGCCATCTTGCTGGGAGCGCTTGTTGAATCGCACCACTGCCATTTCCCGATATGTGCGATAGTCAACCATGGGCGGAGCGCGAAGTCGGCTAACCTGCAGCACCTACGACTGATGCGCACCGTCAGGCGTACCAAATAGAAAACAACCAATAACAACATACCGGGGGCTATCGTGAATTCTACGGAATCACCTGAACAGCCAATCACGTCGGCGGTCGTGTCGTCACGATCCGTCGATCAAGAAAGTGCAGGCGAGCCGGGCGGACGATGGACACGCCTTCTGTGTACGCTTTTTTTCTTTTCCGGCTTTCCCGCGCTCATCTATCAGCTCGTCTGGCAGCGCGCGCTATTTCGCATTTTTGGTGTCAACATCGAGTCGGTGACGATTGTCGTCACGGCCTTCATGCTCGGCCTCGGGCTCGGCAGCCTGGCGGGGGGATGGCTGTCAAAGCGGCGGAATATTCCACTGTTGCTTCTGCTCGCCACAATCGAATTGTTGACCGGAAGCTTCGGCATCGTATCGCTCGGCGTCTTCGACAAAGTCGGGGTGCTCGCGTTGGGTATGCCACTTCCTGTGATCGGAATGGTGGCTCTCGCCCTCGTGGCTCTGCCCACGCTACTGATGGGCGCGACTTTGCCGGTGCTGGTCGGTCACCTGGCCAACCGGTCAGGCAATGTGGGGAGTTCGGTCGGGCGTCTGTACTACGTCAACACGCTTGGGGCAGGTGCGGCCTGCCTGATCTCCACCGTGCTGCTGTTTCCGTTCCTCGGCATGCAGATGTCCGTCTACCTGGCCGTCTCGATGAACGTCATGGTGGCACTGGGCGCGCTCGGTGCCTACTGGCGCAGTGATCGCGCTACGTCTTCGGTCGCGGTCGACCAGATGGCGTCCGTGGCGAAGACGGCGACGCTGCGCTTCGCGCCGGTCACTGCCCTGGCCTTCACGGGAGGCTTCATCTCGCTGTCCTATGAGGTCTTCTTTGTTCGCACCCTGTCCTATGCGACGGGCGGTAGCGCCACAGCTTTCTCAGTGACGCTGGGCGCGTTTCTCATCGGCTTGGCTTCCGGCTCGCGTCAAGCAGGAGACTGGTGCGCGACGTCCGGCGACGACGCACCCCGGCGGGTTGTCGGGAGCCTCCTGAAGGCTAACCTCGTCGGCCTGCTGTTTCTGCCTTTGCTAGCGCATCTTGCGTGGCTCGAACGCGGATTGCTGGGCGTTGCATTGCTGATGGTGTATGTGTTCGCCCGTTACTGGGGGACCTTGCTGCCGTGCCTCGCCCATCTCGGCGTGACGCCTGACGACCGGGCAGGAATGCGCACCGCGTTGCTGTATCTCGCCAATATTGCGGGGTCTGCGGTCGGCAGCGTGCTCACCGGCTTCGTGCTGATGGACCGGCTCAGCCTGGTCCAGATCGCCACGGTGCTGGTCGGTACGGGGCTCACTTGCGGGCTGCTCCTTGCGGCCGCGTTGCCGGCCACGCGACGTGCGAAATGGCGGCAGGCGGGACTGGCTGTAGCCGTGGGCGCCCTCATCGTGCCGTTGCTGCCGGCGGTGACGTCCGGCGTTCTCGAAGCGTTGCTTTGGAAAGGCTCGCCCGACGCCAAGGGACAGTTCACACATGTCATAGAGAACCGCAGCGGCATCATCACCGTCGACCGAACCGGAACGGTCTACGGGAACGGGATGTATGACGGCCGCTTCAACACCGACCTGATGAATGATACCAATGGCATCGTGCGGCCCTATGCGCTGAGCCTCTTTCATCGCCAGCCGCGCGATGTGCTGATGATCGGGCTCGCATCGGGCTCATGGGCGCAGGTCATTGCCAACAACCCGCAGGTCGCGTCGCTGACCATCGTCGAGATCAACCCTGGTTATCTGCAACTGCTGGCTCAAACGCCCGAGGTGGCATCGGTGCTGACCAATCCGAAAGTGCATATTGTTACCGACGATGGTCGTCGCTGGCTGCTTCTGAACGCGGGACGCCGGTTCGATGTGGTCGTTTCAAATACCACGTGGTACTTCAGGGCCAATGCAACGAATCTGCTGTCGAGCGAATTTCTCACCTTGGTCAAAGCCCATCTGAAGCCGGACGGCGTTTTCTTCTACAACACAACTGACTCCGAGCGGGTACAGCGCACCGGTTGCCTCGCGTTTCCCTACGGGGCGCGGTTTTCCAATCACATGGTCGTGTCGCTTTCGCCCTTGAACTGGGATTTCGAAAATTGGCATCGCACGCTGGATGCCTATCGGATCGACGGCCGGCCGGTGCTCAGTTCCGAGAGTCGCCAAATGTTGGACGGTCGCGGCGGTTGGGAACTGCTGAAAGCTAAGTTCACCGCAACCGACGCGTCGAGCCACGAGCAGTGGGTCGAGTCATGCTCGCGAATTCTCGCGCGCACGGCGGGCAGGGCGCCGGTCACCGACGACAACATGGGAAGCGAGTGGCGCCACGATCTTGGGCTGGAGTGAGCGCCGCTGCGGAGATTTCGGATTGGCGGACGGAAAGGACGTAAACGAAAAAGGGCTACAAGCAATCGCTTGTAGCCCTTTGAATTCTTTGGTGGGGCGTGAGTGACTCGAACACTCGACCTACGGATTAAGAGTCCGCTGCTCTACCAACTGAGCTAACGCCCCAACAGAAGCGAAATTATGCAGTAACTCTCCGAACTTGCCAAGCCCCTTTAGCAGATTTCTTAAAAAAATCTGCGTCACCCGCCTCGAGGCATCCCTCGGCTGGCGCGCCATCGTGAAAAAGCCGCTGGGTTCATCGTCCCGGTATCATGTCGCGATATCTTGCCGCACGAAGTGCCATGCGGCTTTCGACCGGGGGATTGCCATGAGTGACCAGGAGATTATTGAACTGCTCGACCGCATCCTCGCGCCGTGGGTTCGCGCGCTCACGCTGACGCCGGTCAAGGTCGATGAAGAAAGCGCCACGCTGCGCCTGCCGTTTTCCGGCGGCCTGCGCCATTCGGGCGGAGTGATCTGCGGCCAGGTCTTCATGGCCGCAGCCGACACGGCAATGATCGTCGCCATCTCGGCCGCGCTCGGCGGCTTCAAGCCGATGAGCACGGTGTCACTCAACATCAATTTCATGCGCGCGGTGCGCAACGGCGACGTGCTGATCACCGCGCGTGTGCTGCGCATGGGCCGCAACCTGGTGTTCGGCGAAGTCGAGCTATTCGACGAGTCCGGCAACATGGCTGTCCACGCCACGACTACCTACGCGCTGCTCGACTAGAGCGAGCCGGAAAGCCGCGTTAGAGGAAAACTCCACGATGTTCGATCAGGTCGTATTCGCCGGCGGCGGCAATCGCTGCTGGTGGCAAGCTGGTTTCTGGGACGTGGTTCAACCGGAGTTGCACATCCGTCCGCGTGTCATCGCCGGCATTTCGGCCGGCGCCGCCACCGCGTGCATGCTCTACACGCGCGATTCCGACTGGGTCATGCGCTATTACGAAGACGCGCTGCGCCACAACACGCGTAACGCCTACTGGGGGAACCTGTTGCGCGGCGAGTCGGTGTTTCCGCATTACCGCATCTACCGGCAGGCGCTGCTCGACATCTACGGCGAAAAGTTCTCGACGCTCGCCGACGCGCCGGAAATCCGCATCGGCGTGTCGCATCTGCCGCGTTGGCTCGGCGCGCGCAGCGCGGTCGCCGCGGGCCTGATCGCATACAACATCGAAAAATATGTGCGAAAGACGCTGCATCCGACGCTCGGTCAGACGCTTGGCTTTCATCCGGAATTCGTGCGTGCGCAGGACTGCGCAAGTGTCGAGGATCTCGCGGATCTGATCCTGCAATCGTCGAGTACGCCGCCCTTCACGCCGGTTCTGCGGCGCAACGGCCGGCCGGTGCTGGACGGCGGCATGGTCGATAACGTGCCGGTCGGCGCGCTCGACGCCGAGGCGCCGGGCAACGTGCTGGTGATGGTCACGCGTCTCTACCCGCGCCCGCAGATGTTTGTCGTGCCGCACGGCGTGCAGCAACGGCTCTATGTCCAGCCGTCGCGCAAGGTGCCGATTTCGAGCTGGGATTACACCAGCCCCTCGCAGATGGTGCACGCGTACAACCTCGGCCGCGCCGACGGCGAAACCTTCCTCGAACGCATGCCTGATCTGCTGGAAGCAGGCGCGCACGAGGCGCGCTGAGTTGGGGCAAACGGTGAGGTGAACGCCGGCACGGCGCAAAAGCGCACCGGCGAAAATCCGCGGCGCGCGAAGAAACGCCGCTAGCCGCACCTGGCGTTTAACGCCGGCGGCCGCCCTGCAGGGTCTCAGGATTCGCCACGCTGGCCGTGTCGCCCTTGTCGAAAGCCAGAATGTTCCTGAACGCCGCACTGAAATACAGCTCGTAGCTCTCGCGTTCCACATATCCGATGTGCGGCGTGCAGATCACGTTTTCCATGCGCAGCAGGCTGTAGCCCTGCAGAATCGGCTCGCTTTCGTACACGTCGATCGCGACCATCCCCGGGCGGTTATGCGACAGCGCATTCACCAGCGCATTTTCGTCGAGCAGTTCGGCCCGGCTCGTGTTCACGAGCAGTGCCGTCGGCTTCATCCGCATCAGGTCTTCCTGTTTCACGATGCCGCGCGTGTCGTCATGCAGGCGCAGATGCAATGACAGCACATCGCTCTGCTCGAACAGCGCCTCGCGGCTCTCGGCCACACTGTGGCCGTCGGCGAGAGCGGCTTCGCGCGAATGCTCGCGGCCCCAGATCAGCACGTTCATGCCGAACGCCTTGCCGTAGCCAGCAACCAGCCGGCCGATCTTGCCGTAACCCCAGATTCCCAGCGTCTGACCGCGCAGCACCTGACCCAGACCAAAGTTCGGCGGCAGCGCCGACGTCTTCAAACCGGATTGCTGCCAGGCCCCTTGCTTAAGGTTTGCTACGTATTGCGGAATACGCCGTTGGGCCGCCATGATGAGAGCCCACGTCAATTCGGCCGGTGCGATCGGCGAGCCGCTGCCTTCCAGCACGGCGATGCCACGCTCGGTACAGGCCGCCAGATCGATGTGGCTCGATACCTTGCCGGTTTGGCTGATCATGCGCAAACGCGGCAACTTGTCGAGCAGTTGGGAGCTGATGCGTGTGCGTTCGCGAATCAGGACGAGAGCGTCGACTTCGGCAAGGCGACTTGCCAGTTGGCCAAGACCTCGGACGGTATTGTTGAAAACTTTGACCTCATGGTCGGCCAGCAATTGAAAGCAGTCGAGCTTACGAACGGCGTCCTGGTAATCGTCGAGGATGGCAATCTTCATGGTATGTGTTTTGCGACGCACCTTAGAGGTGCGGAACGGAGTGTTATGCTGACTGTCCCACCATGTGACTTAGGTCACATGCCGGTCTGGCTGAATGCCTTACCGTAGAAGCTGCCGCCGAAGAACGGCAGCGCCACGGCAAGGCCGATTGACATCGTTTTTAACAGTTTGTTGCGTGTTGATGCAAGTCGCTTTACAGACGGTTGCAGAAGCCCCGTCCGTAGGCCTCTCCGCCCAACAGGCTGTGTAGCCCGGAATGACCTGCACTATGCGCGTCGGGGTTGCGGGAACCCTGGCGTGAAGCATGGAACGCCTCTCGCATGCAGTGTTTTTTACCGGGCTTGTACCGTTTTTCTATTGCTTTCAGAACGGAGACAAGTCGATGAATCATCCCTCATTCGAAGGACAGCCCACTATCGAGGCGCCCACCTGGGTCAAACACCCCAAACTGATCGACTGGGTCCAGCGCGTTGCCGCCATGACCAAGCCGGACAAAATCGTCTGGTGCGACGGTTCGCAGGAGGAATACGACAGGCTGTGCGCGCAGATGGTCGAAGCGGGCACGCTCAGGAAACTCAATCCGGCCAAGCGCCCCAATTCTTATCTGGCATGGTCCGATCCGTCGGACGTAGCGCGCGTCGAAGATCGCACGTTCATCTGCTCACAACGCCGCGAAGACGCGGGTCCCACCAACAACTGGATCGCGCCCGCTGAAATGCGCTCCACGCTCAACGGTCTGTTCGAAGGCGCCATGCGCGGCCGGACCATGTACGTGGTGCCGTTCTCGATGGGCCCGCTCGGTTCGCCGATTGCCCACATCGGCGTGGAATTGAGCGACAGCCCCTACGTGGTGACCAACATGCGCATCATGACGCGCATGGGCCGCAAGGTGTACGAGGTGCTGGGCGAAGACGGCGAATTCGTACCTTGCGTCCACACGGTGGGCGCGCCGCTCGCGGCGGGCGCGAAAGACGTGCCCTGGCCGTGCAACGACACCAAATACATCGTCCATTTCCCCGAATCGCGCGAAATCTGGAGCTACGGCTCCGGCTACGGCGGCAATGCGCTGCTCGGCAAGAAGTGCTTCGCGCTGCGCATCGCGTCGACCATGGGCCGCGACGAAGGCTGGCTCGCCGAACACATGCTGGTGCTCGGCGTGACTTCGCCCGAAGGGCGCAAGCATCATGTCGCGGCGGCGTTTCCGTCGGCGTGCGGCAAGACCAACTTCGCAATGCTGATTCCGCCGGAAGGCCTGAACGGCTGGAAAATCTCCACGATCGGCGACGATATTGCATGGATCAAACCGGGTAAGGACGGCCGCCTGTACGCGATCAATCCGGAAGCCGGCTACTTCGGCGTCGCGCCGGGCACGAGCGAAAAGACCAACTTCAACGCCATGGCCACGTTGAAAGAGAACGTGATCTTCACGAACGTCGCGCTGACCGATGACGGCGACGTCTGGTGGGAAGGCATGACGGACGAAGCGCCCGCGCACCTGATCGACTGGCAAGGCAAAGACTGGACGCCGGCCAGCGCAAAGGAAACCGGTCAAAAGGCGGCGCACCCCAATGCGCGCTTCACGGCGCCGGCCTCGCAATGTCCGTCCATCGACGCCGACTGGGAAAACCCGGCGGGCGTGCCGATCGACGCGTTCATCTTCGGCGGCCGCCGCTCCACCACCGTGCCGCTCGTCACTGAAGCGCGCAACTGGGTCGAAGGTGTCTACATGGCGGCGACCATGGGCTCCGAAACGACCGCCGCCGCCGCCGGCCAGCAGGGCGTGGTGCGCCGCGACCCGTTCGCCATGCTGCCGTTTTGCGGCTACAACATGAGCGATTACTTCGGTCACTGGCTCAAAATGGGCGAGCGTCTGGAGCGGTTGAACGCGAAACTGCCGAAAATCTTCTGCGTCAACTGGTTCCGCAAGGGCGCGGACGGCAAGTTTGTCTGGCCGGGCTTCGGCGAGAACATGCGCGTGCTGAGCTGGATGGTCGGGCGGGTCGAAGGTGCCGCTCAAGGGGAGGAACATGCGTTCGGCGTGTCGCCGCACTACGAGGACATCGATTGGAACGGCCTGAACTTCAGCCGCGAGCAGTTCGAGCAGGTCATTTCCGTCGACGACGCAGCCTGGCGCGACGAACTGGCGCTGCATGCCAAGCTGTTTGACACGTTGCAACAAGGTCTGCCGCCAGCGTTGACGCAAGCCAAACGCACGCTTGAGAGCAAGCTCGTAGCATGATTATGTGAGTATTCACTTCTAGCAAAAAGCCGCCTTCGGGCGGCTTTTTATTTGGGGCTCGACTCTTCGCGGCGATCTTTTCTGATTCCGCAACACCGACACGACCGTTGCATCTGTTCGAACAATAAAGACAGTTCAACGTGCAGTGCAGCAGATTGTTTCCAATCAAAGAATAATCGCTGATTGCTCTCTACATTGGGGGACACATTGGCACAAATATCGACAATATTTCAGCTTTCGCGGGCAACTTCTGCACGATTTTGCGAGTCGTAGGAGAATTCCAAGTTCGCTTCACTGGTTTTCACCAATTGTCAGGAAGCAGTAACACGGCAGGAGTTGTCTTATGGATCATTTGCAGTCGATGCGAGTTTTCGTCAAAGTGGCGGATCTCGGCAGTTTTGCCCGCGCTGCGAGCGCGATGGATATTTCCAACGCAGTTGCCACCCGTCACGTTGCCGACCTCGAAGGCCGCCTTGGCACCCGGCTGCTCAATCGCACAACCCGCAGTCTGTCGCTGACCGAGTCGGGTCAGGTCTATCTCGAGCGTGCGCGCCAGATTCTCGACGAACTGGAAGACGTCGAGCAGATGGTGGTCGCGCGTAATCACGAACCGGTCGGGACCTTGCGAATCGTCGCGCCGGTTGTGTTCGGCTTGCACAATCTGGCACCGGTGCTCCAAACGTACGCGGAGCGTTATCCGAAAGTTATTCCTGACGTCACGCTGGTCGACCGTCAGGTCGATCTGGTCGAAGAAGGTTTTGACGTGGGCGTTGTGATCGCGCGGCAGATGCGCAGCGCAAGCATCGTCACGCGGCGTCTTACCACCGGCTGCATGACGGTGTGCGCCACGCCCGCCTATCTGGAGAAGCATGGCATGCCCACGCGGCCGGAGCATCTGCTGGAGCATCCGTGCCTGAGCTTGCCGTCCGAGTATTGGGGCGACGAGCGCGTGTTCACGGGACCCGAAGGTGAAGTGCGGGTGCGTCCGTCGAACGTGATCGTGGCGAACAACACGGAAATGCTGCGTCAGTTTGCGTTGCTCGGCATGGGCATCGCGATTCTGCCGAGTTACCTGATTGGCCGCGACATGACACGCGGCCGGCTGGTGCGTCTGCTTGGCGATTACCGGCTGCCGCAGGTCGAGATCAACATTGCCTATCCGAGCCGCCGCCACTTGCCGGCGAAGGTGCGCACGTTCATCGACCATCTGGTCGAGCATTTCAGCCAGACGCCGAACGGCCTGTTGGGCGAACAGTGGATCAAGGAGGACGGCCTCGGCCGGCCTGCCACGACGCCCGCCGCCAATTCCGCGGATCCCATGCCGCCGGAAGCCTTCGACGGCGCTGAGCCGCTCTCGCGCCTACTGGATAGCGAGTTGTCGCCGATGCCGAAGACCTTGGCAAAGACGACGCCTCGTACGCGGCCAACGGCTTTGTCGCCGCTGTAAGGGATGAGCCGATAAGGCTGGCTGCGCCGCGTTAGGCGCTTGCTGGCAAACAAACAGAAAGGCGCGGTCACTTTATGTAACCGCGCCTTTTTTCATGGCAAGTCTGAATGGCGTTGGCCGGGGGCGAATGCCCATCCGGCCGCCGGTTCAACGCCGGTTCACATTACGAGCCGGTTTTACGCGCTACTGCTTTCTTGGCGGGCGCCTTCTTGGCTGCGGCGGTCTTGGTTGCCGGCGTTTTTTTCGCTGCCGCTTTCTTGGCGGCCGGCGCTGCTTTAACCGCTACCGGCGCGTCTTCCTCCTCCGCTTCCGGCGCTGCCTTGGCTCCCGATTTGGCCGCCGCGGTCTTTGCAGCTGTCTTCGCCGACGGCTCTTTCTTCTCGAATTCGAAGCCGATCTTGCCGTCGTTCTGCTTGACGAGGAACGCCTTGAAGTTACGGCCGGTACGCGACGACTTGAAGTTCGTCAGCAGGTCCGTGCGGCCCTCTTCGAGCAGCTTGGCCATCTGTTCGCGGGCAATTTCCTGCTGCAGGATCACCTTGCCCGACCGGAAGTCGCAAGTCTTCGGATTGGCGACAGAATTCTCGCAAACGTAGCTCATGCCATGCTCGAACACGCGGCCCTTGCACTTCGGGCACGCGCCCACCGGTTGCTGATCGGAGAAATCGGGCGGTTCACCATCTTCACCACCCGCATCCTGGCCGAAGTCGAATTCGAGCTTGTAATTCTTGATCTCGTCGTCGAGCGAAAGCTTCAGGATTGCCGAGAACGGACGGCCCATCTTGCTGCGGAAACCCGACAGCGGTCCGATGGTCTTGTTCTGCAGCAACTCCTCGACTTCCTCGATCTCGAATTGCCGGCCGCCCGGAATTTTCGAAATCGAGAACTCGCATTTCGAGCAGGCGAAGCGCCGGTAATTTTCCTTGACCTGCCCGCCGCAATTCGGACACGGCGTCTGCAACGTCGCGTAATCACCCGGGATCGTGTCGGAATCGTACTCTTTCGCGCGCTTGACGATGGTTTGCGTCATGCGGGCGATTTCCTGCATGAACGCGTCGCGCGGCAGGTTGCCGCGCTCCATTTGCGAGAGCTTGTATTCCCACTCGCCGGTCAATTCAGGAGCGGTCAGCTCCTTCACGCCGAGACCGCGCAGCAGCGTCATGAGCTGGAACGCTTTGGCGGTCGGAATCAGATCGCGGCCTTCGCGAATCAGATACTTCTCACCCAGCAAACCTTCGATGATGGCGGCGCGCGTGGCCGGCGTGCCGAGACCCTTGGCAGCCATGGCTTCGCGCAGCTCGTCGTCTTCGACGAGCTTGCCCGCGCCTTCCATGGCCGACAGCAAGGTGGCTTCGTTGTAGCGTGCCGGCGGTTTCGTCACCAGTTGCTGGGCGGCGATCTTGTCGGTCTTGACCTTCTCGTCCTTCTGCACCGGCACCAGATTCGCATCTTCACCGCTGATTTCCCGGCCATAAACCTGCAACCAGCCCGGCTCAACCAGCACCTTGCCTTCGGTCTTGAAGTGATGGCCGACCACTTCCGTGATCCGCGTCGTCACCCGGTATTCGGCGGCTGGGAAGAACACCGACAGGAATCGCTTCACGACGAGGTCGTAGAGCTTCTGTTCCGGTTCGGACAGGTTCTTGGGCGCTTGCAGCGTCGGGATGATAGCGAAGTGGTCGCTGATCTTCGAGTTATCGAAGATGCGCTTGTTCGGCTTCACCCAGCCCTTGTCGAGCACCTGCTTGGCAAACGGCAGGTAGTTGTTGCTCTCCTTGAGCATGCCGAGCGTCTGCTTGACCGTCTCCAGGTAGTCTTCCGGCAGCGCGCGTGCGTCGGTCCGGGGATAGGTCAGCACCTTGTGCTTTTCGTACAGCGCCTGAGCGAGACCCAGCGTGTTCTTCGCCGAGAAGCCGAAGCGGCCGTTGGCCTCGCGCTGCAGGCTGGTCAGGTCGAACAGCGCCGGCGACAGCTGCGTGGACGGCTTCGATTCTTCGGTCACCGTGCCGATCTGGCCACGGCAGGCGGCGACGATCGTTTCAGCGGCGGGCAGTGCCCACAGACGCGAATCGCGTTTTTCCGGGTCGAATTCGTCGCGCTTGAATTTCGGATCGAACCAGCGGCCTTCGTAGAAACCCGCCGCGCAGACGAACTCCGCTTTCACTTCCCAATAGTCGCGCGGCACGAAGCGGCGAATCTTCTCTTCGCGCTCTACCACGATCGACAGCGTGGGTGTTTGCACCCGCCCGACGGTGGTCAGGAAGAAGCCGCCACCCTTGCTGTTGAACGCGGTCATGGCCCGCGTGCCGTTGATGCCC
Organism: Paraburkholderia sp.; assembly: GCA_036383775.1. GTDB lineage: Bacteria > Pseudomonadota > Gammaproteobacteria > Burkholderiales > Burkholderiaceae > Paraburkholderia. Next base: position 18,953 of record DASVNP010000203.1, read on the forward strand.
ACCAGCCAGTCCGCTTCAGAGCGGCAGCGTGCAGCATCGGCGAGCGGCTGCATTTCTTCGTCGCTGCGCAGACGCGCGAAACCGTCGCGGATCGCGCCGGCCGTCATGGACTGCAGCCACAGGCGCTGCACCGGCTGTTTGGCTTTCGCGTGCTGCGCGATCAGGCGGAAAATCAATTCGCCCTCGCGCCCCGCGTCGCAGGCGTTGATTAGACGGTCGACGTCTTTGCGCTTGAGCAGCTTGGTCAGCACCTTCAGGCGCGACTCGCTCTTGGCGATCGGATTGAGATCGAAGTGCGGCGGAATGACCGGCAGATTGGCGAAGCTCCACTTGCCGCGCTTGACTTCGTACTCGTCGGGCGCGGCGATTTCCAGCAGATGGCCGACTGCCGAGGAAAGGACGTAGTCGTCACTTTCGTAGTATTCGTCATGCTTGGTAAAACCGCCCAAAGCGCGCGCGATGTCGTTCGCGACGGAAGGCTTTTCGGCGATGATCAGTGCTTTGGACATGACTCGATGTGAGGTTGGTAGATCCGGGTTGATGGCCTTGAGTGCGCGCAATTAGCGCGCGACCCTCGTTTGCGACCTTTGCGACCCATTAACGACCGCTTTATAGCACACAGCGCGAAACCGGCGTGTCAAGTGCGATAAAAGCGCGCCATCATAATTGTGTGCTCATGCATCGGGCAAGCTGCGGCAAACGCGCGGTGCGCCGCCCACATCGCCCGCCCTTCAGGGCATGCGGGCCGGCGGGCACCCTCACGCGACAGACAGTGCCGGCCGCAATTTGGGCGCGCCGCTGAAGCCGGGCACCGCCGTCAAGTCAGACAACATCCGCTCCACAATCGCCGCCTGCGGCAGAACGGTGCCGAAAAACCGGGTCGTCACCGAATCTTCGATCAGGACGGTCGGAAAGTTCTCCACGTCCAGATCGTCGAAGCGGTCCGCGTGGGTTTCGATGTCGATCCACGCAAAACAGATTTCAGGGTGCCGGTCGGCCAGCTTGTCAAAGGCGTCCCGATACTCGCGACAGGTTCCGCACCATTGCGCGCACAAGCAGGCAACGAAGAGCGTTTCGGGTTGGTTGACGCGCTCGGCGATCCGGTCTTGGTCGGTGTCGAGATTCAGCGCGGGCATGGTGGTTCCTTACGTACTTTGTCAGATGCGTTGGCGCGAATGTAGCATGGCCGATCCCGAATGGTGGTCAACCCTGATCGGTGCGGGGTCAGCCGTGGCTCGCCCGCATAAAGCGGCCACCGGGCAGCACGCTCACCTGGCCGGCGAGTTCGAGTTGCAGCAAGGTGGCTTGCAGAGCGGCGTCTTCCATCTCGGTGCGGGTGGCGAGAATTTCAAGCGTGGTGGGAGCATGGCCGAGCGCCGTGAGGAGACGCTGCGCCTCAGAATTCGCTTCGGAACTGACGGACGGCTGGCTGGGCGGCGCGGCAGGGCGTGCCGCTGCCCGTCGCGCGAACCCTAGCTCCTCCAGCACTTCGTCGGGCGTTTCCACCAGCTTCGCCCCTTGCTTGATGATCCGGTGACACCCACGCGACAGCGGCGCATGAATCGATCCGGGCAGGGCGAAGATGTCACGTCCCATTTCATTGGCGAGCCGAGCGGTGATCAGCGAGCCGGAGCGCATTGCCGCTTCGACGATCACCACGCCGCTGACGAGCCCGGCAATCAACCGGTTGCGCTGCGGGAAATTGGCGGCGCGCGCGGGCGTGCCGAGCGGCCATTCGGACACGATGGCGCCTTGCACCGCGATCTGCCGCGCCAGCGCGTGATGTGCCGCCGGATACACCAGATCCGCGCCCGTGCCGATCACGGCGACCGTGCCGCCACTGCCGGCGAGGCCACCCCGATGCGCGGCGCCGTCGATGCCGAGCGCCAGCCCCGACACGACGGTCACGCCAGCCGCCGACAGCTCTCGCGCGAACCGCTCCGCGTCTTCGACCCCTTGCGGCGTCGCGCTGCGGCTACCTACCAGCGCGACGGCTCTGCCATGCAACAGATCCAGCCGCCCTTTTATATATAGCAGTGGTGGTGGATCGGGCATGGTGAGCAGCGCCGGCGGATAGGCCGGGTCGTCGAGTGTGACGAGTTGGTTGCCGGGCAGCTCACGCCACGCGATCACGGCGTCGAGCTGGGCGGCGAACTCGGGACCTGCCGGCGCGAGCGCGGCACGCGCCGCAGCTTCGCCGGCAATCGCGGCAAGTGCGTCCGGCGATTGCTCGAGAATTGCCGCCGGCAGTCCAAAAGCGCTCAGCAGCAGGCGCAAGGCGGCGGGTTTCAGCCCCGGCGCCAGCGAGAGCCGCAGCCACGCGGTAAGTTCAATATCGGTTGCAGGCAAGGTGTGCATTGCGGGTCGATCCTCGTACAGGGCCAGCGGGCAGACAGGCGCCATGCTAAAATTTTCATCATCCGAAAAAACTGCAGCGCCGCGCCCACCCGCGCGGGCTCGTCGTTTGGCGCATATGGCGCGTTGAATCGAACCGGTTCGACACCATCTATCCTGTGCGTAACGCGGCGCGCCCACAACCTGGCCGAAAGGCCAACGCGAGTCTTCCCGCGGTCAGCGGCGCCCGAAAATCACACTCAAGATCATGGCTTTACTGAACATCCTCAATTACCCGGACAAGCGGCTGCACAAGATTGCCAAGCCTGTCGAAGTGGTCAACGACCGCATCCGCCGCCTCGTCAAGGACATGGCGGAAACCATGTACGCCGCGCCTGGCGTCGGTCTGGCCGCGACCCAGGTGGACGTGCACGAGCGCGTGGTCGTGATCGACGTGTCGGACGCCCACGATGAGCTGCTCGCCTTCATCAATCCTGAAATCATCTGGTCGAGCAACGAGCGGAAGCTGTCGGAAGAGGGCTGTCTCTCGGTGCCGGGCATTTACGACAATGTCGAGCGTGCCGAGAAAGTGCGCGTGCGGGCACTGAACGAGAAAGGCGAAACCTTCGAGATGGATTGCGAAGGCCTGCTCGCGGTGTGCATCCAGCACGAAATGGATCACCTGATGGGCCGCGTGTTCGTCGAGTACCTGTCGTCGCTGAAGCAGACGCGCATCAAGAGCAAGATGAAGAAGCTCGCCCACGCGATGTAATGCGCGTCCACCCCGCTTTCCGCACCCATTCATGAGTCATTCGTTGCGCGTTGTCTTTGCCGGTACGCCGGAATTCGCCGCGGCCGCCCTGGCCGAGATTCACCGTGCCGGTTTTCCGGTGCCGCTCGTGCTGACCCAGCCTGACCGGCCCGCCGGCCGCGGAATGAAATTGCAGGCGAGCCCGGTCAAGCGCTACGCGCAGGAGCATGGGCTGGCCGTTGCCCAGCCGACTTCGCTGCGCCGCACCGGCAAATACCCGGCCGAAGCCGCCGCCGCGATCGATCAGCTGCGCGCCACGCCGCACGACGTGATGGTGGTGGCCGCCTACGGCTTGATCCTGCCGCAGGAAGTCCTCGATATTCCGCCGCGCGGCTGCATCAATATTCATGCTTCGTTGCTGCCGCGCTGGCGCGGCGCCGCGCCGATCCATCGCGCGATCGAAGCGGGCGACGCCGAAACCGGCATCACGCTGATGCAGATGGACGTCGGCCTCGATACCGGCGCGATGATCTCCGAAGCGCGCACGGCGATTTCCGACGACGACACCACGGCCACGTTGCACGACCGTCTCGCGCAAGACGGCGCCAGGCTGATTGTCGAAGCGCTGATCGAACTGGAGCGCAGCGGCAAGCTCGCGTCAACGCCGCAACCCGCGGACGGCGTGACCTACGCCGAAAAAATCGGCAAGCACGAAGCCGCGCTCAACTGGCGCCGCCCGGCGGCCGAACTCGCGCGCCAGGTGCGCGCCTTTGACCCCTTCCCCGGCGGCGTAGGCACGCTTGAGGACGGCACGTCGATCAAAATCTGGGCCGCGGTTCCTAACAGCACGCAAGGCGACCGTGCCCCCGGCACGATTGCCGACGTCTCGCCTGAAGGCGTGGTCGTGGCCTGCGGCGAAGGCGCGTTGCGTCTCACGCAACTGCAGAAACCCGGCGGCAAGCGCTTGCCGGTGCGCGAATTCCTGGCCGGTTCGACGCTAGCCGCAGGACAGCGTTTTCAACTTCCCGAAGCAAAATAACAGTCGGGCGCAAGCTTGAACATTGTCCGTTTGGCCGATGTTCAAGACTCCGCTTGCCGGGTCTGCCGCGCGTTAGAATTCTCCATGCAGCACTCCAGATTTCGAGGATTTTCATGTTCGGCATCACCCATTTCGAGTTTTTCGTCGCCGCGGTCTTTCTTCTGAATGTCACGCCGGGTCCCGATACTGCCTATATCGTTGGGCGCAGCGTCGCTCAAGGCCGTGGCGCGGGTCTGATGTCGGCGCTTGGTATCTCCGCGGGTTGCTGCGTTCACTCGCTCGCTTGCGCGTTTGGCTTGACCGCGCTGCTGGCCGCGTCGGCCACGGCATTCACGGTCATCAAGTTCGTCGGCGCGATTTATCTGATCTATCTCGGTGTGCGCCTGGTTTTCGCCAAGCCGGCCACCGATCAGGCAGCGGGCGAAGCGCGCGCGGCCGGTGCACCCAAGTCGTTGCGGCAGCTTTTCCTGCAAGGCTTCTGGACCAACGTGCTGAACCCTAAGGTGGTGCTGTTCTTCGTGTCGTTCTTCCCGCAGTTCGTGACGACCGGCAACGACCACAAGGCGCTCGCATTCCTCGTACTCGGCGCGGTGTTCGTCGGGATGAGCACGGTGTGGAACAGCTTTGTCGCGTGGATCGCGGGCAGTGTGACGCGGCGCTTCTCCGGCCAGCCGTCGGTGAAGAAGTGGCTGGACCGCGGCGTGGGCAGCGCTTTTGTCGGCTTGGGTCTCAAGCTCGCCACCGCATCAAGATGATTGAATTTTCCTCACGCGCCCATATCTAACATTCCGCTTACAATCGAGCGCCGCAATCTTGCGGCGCAGATATGAAACCCGCGTCAGGGCAAGGAGTTGCAGACATGTTCAATTGGGTCAAAACCGCGATGTTGATGGCCGCGATCACGGCCCTTTTCATCGTGATCGGCGGGATGATCGGCGGGTCGCGCGGCATGACGATCGCACTCGTGCTCGCCCTCGGCATGAATTTCTTTTCGTACTGGTTCTCGGACAAGATGGTTCTGCGCATGTACAACGCGCAGGAAGTCGACGAAAACAGTGCGCCGCAGTTCTACCGCATGGTGCGTGAACTCGCCACGCGCGCGAATCTGCCCATGCCGCGCGTCTACCTGATCAATGAAGACGCGCCGAACGCGTTCGCCACGGGCCGCAATCCGGAACACGCGGCGGTCGCGGCCACCACGGGCATTCTGCGTGTGCTCTCCGAGCGGGAAATGCGCGGGGTCATGGCGCACGAACTGGCGCACGTGAAGCATCGCGACATTCTGATCTCGACTGTGTCGGCCACCATGGCGGGCGCCATTTCCGCGCTCGCCAATTTCGCGATGTTCTTCGGGAGCCGCGACGAAAACGGCCGTCCCACGAATCCGATCGCGGGCATCGCCGTTGCGCTGCTGGCGCCGATCGCTGGTGCGCTGATCCAGATGGCCATTTCGCGCGCGCGCGAGTTCGAAGCTGACCGCGGCGGCGCGCAGATCTCCGGCGACCCGCAAGCGCTGGCTTCGGCGCTCGACAAGATTCATCGTTACGCGAGCGGTATTCCGTTTCCGGCCGCTGAGCAGCATCCAGCCACCGCACAGATGATGATCATGAATCCGCTGTCGGGCGGCGGCATCGCGAACCTGTTCTCCACGCACCCGGCCACCGAGGAGCGCATTGCGCGTTTGATGGAAATGGCGCGCACCGGGCGCTTCGAATAACGCCGCGCGGCGCTTGTGCGGTGTGACGAAAGGCGAGTCTGCGGACTCGCCTTTTTTGTTCGTTATGTGTTTTGCTGATCACCGCACGCTCGCCACTGCCGCGCCCGCAGGCGCGCCGCGCAGGCCCGTGGGCGGCGCCACGCTACAATGTGCTGATTGCGTCGCGCGCACCGCGCGGCCTGCTTTAGCCTTCTTCATGACAACAAAGCCTTCTTCGCGTTCTGCTTCCTCATCGGCGCGTGCGCGCGAATCCCGCTTGTCGACGCTGCACCTCGCGCCCGAATCGCTCGGTTTCGCGCTCGATTGCGCGAGCCAGGCCGTCGGCGCCGTGCGGCTCGGCGCGGCCCTGCCGGCCGCGCTGCAATCCGGATTTGTGTCCGCGCCCGAGGGCAGCGCCGCTGCCGCGCGCGGCGCGGTCCAGGATATTGCATACCGCACGATGCGGCGTCTGGCGACTGCTGAATGGCTGATCGCGAAGCTGGTGAAAAAAGCTCCGCAGCCGCACGTCGGCCATGTGCTCGCGTGCGCGCTGGCTCTTCTCGTCGATGACGAAGCGAGTGCCGCTTACGCGCCGTTCACGGTAGTCGATCAAGCGGTGAGCGCCATTGGCGCGCGCCGTGAATTCGCGTTTGCCAAGGGGCTGGTCAACGCCGTGCTGCGCAATTTTCTGCGCGAGCGCGAGGCGCTGCTCGCCGCCGCACAAGCCGACGAAGTCGCGCGCTGGAACTACCCGGCGTGGTGGATCGAGGCCGTCAAAAGCGCGTGGCCCGACGCATGGCAATCGGTGCTCGCTGCCGGCAACACGCAAGGCCCGTTGACGCTGCGCGTGAACGTCCGTCAGTCAACGGTCGACGCCTACCTGCAAGTGCTGCAAAACCATCACATTTCCGCGAGCAAAGCCGGCGACTATGCGGTCAAACTGGACACGCCAATGCCGGTCGATCGTATTCCGGGCTTCAACGAAGGCGTCGTCTCGGTGCAGGACGCTGGTGCCCAACTCGCCGCGCAACTGCTCGGCGTGCGCGACGGCATGCGCGTGCTCGACGCGTGCGCGGCGCCTGGCGGCAAGACCGGACATCTGCTCGAACTTGCCAATATCCAGCTCGTGGCGCTTGAAAGCGATGCGGTGCGCGCGCGCCGCATCGGTGAAAATCTGCAGCGGCTCAAGCTCGAAGCGGAAGTGCGGATCGGCGATGCCGGCACGCCTGCGAAGTGGCACGACGTTGTCGACCAACCGTTCGACCGCATTCTTGCCGATGTGCCGTGCTCGGCTTCGGGCATTGTGCGGCGTCATCCGGACATTCGCTGGCTGCGCCGCGCCTCCGACATTCCCGCTCTGGTCGCCGAGCAGCGCCGGATTCTCGACGCCTTGTGGCCGCTCGTGAAGCCAGGCGGCGAGTTGCTCTACGTTACGTGCTCGATCTTTCCTGAAGAAGGCGAGTTGCAGGCGCAGTGGTTTGGAAACAAGCATCAGGATGCGGTACGATTGGACGCGCCGGGGCAACTTTTACCTTCAGTGGCTCGCGCGCCCGCCGACACATCGGCCGGTTCTCATGCCGGACAATCCGCTGAAGACAGCGCCGGTGCGAACTCAGACCACGACGGATTTTTCTACGCGCGCTTTCAGAAACGGTGACCATCAAACGCTTCTTCCCGCTTCGGCTCGCTGCCGTGCTCTGGATCGCGCTGGCCGTATGGCTGGCTGCGCCAGGCGTGGCGCACGCTGATTCGATCGCGGTGCAGCGTGCGTCGCTGCAAGCCGACAACACCGGCTGGAACCTCGATGCGCGGTTTGACTTCGACCTGAACAACAATCTCGAAGACGCCGTCAACAAAGGCATTCCGCTTTACTTCACGACCGACTTCGAGCTGAGCCGGCCGCGTTGGTACTGGTTCGACGAGCAGCCGGTGAACGTGTCGCAAAGCATCCGCCTGTCGTTCCAGCCGCTCACGCGCGAATACCGCGTGTCGGGCGTGTCGTCCGGCGGTTTGCAGCTCGGCTTCAGCACGCTCAAGGATGCGCTCGCGGTGATCAAGCACATTACTTCGTGGCATGTGATCGATCGCAACGACGTGCATGCCGGCGAGACCTACACCGCGTCGGTGCGCATGCAACTCGACATCGCGCTGATGCCCAAGCCGTTCCAGATCGACGCGGTGAACAACCGCGACTGGAATCTCGCATCCGAATGGAAGCGCTTTACCTTTACGGTGACCGAACGTGCTAAATAAAGTGCGCTCCGCCACCAGCGTCAGCAGCATCGTCGTGCGCGTGCTGGTGTCCACGGTCGCGGTCACGGCCGTGCTGCTGCTCGTGCTGCTGGCGGCGGCCAGCGCGAATACCGAATTCTTCGACCGCTATTACCAGTGGCTCTATGCGGCCAACCTCGTGGTCGCGATGATCTTCCTGCTGGTGGTGGCGACGCTCGTCATCATCATCATCGCGCGGCTGAAAAAGGGGAAGTTCGGCACGCGGCTGCTCGCGAAACTCGCGTTCTTTATGGCGCTGGTCGGCGTGGTGCCGGGCGGAATCATTTACGTCGTCTCGTATCAGTTCGTGTCGCGCAGTATCGAGTCGTGGTTCGACGTGAATGTTGAAACGGCGCTCACGTCCGGCCTGAATCTCGGACGCGGCATGCTCGACGCGTCGCTGTCGGACCTGCAGACCAAGGGGCGTTTGATGTCAGAGCAGCTGGCGAGCGCGGATGCCGCGGGCACCACGCTTACACTGCTGCGTCTGCGCGATCAGTTCGGTGTGCAGGATGCAACGATCGTCGAACCCACGCGCAGCATGTCCGGTGCGACACCCGACATGCACGTCGTTGCGCAGGCCTCCGGCAATTACGCGACGCTTGTGCCGAACGACTTGCCTACGCCGCTCATGATCGATCAGGCGCGCGGCCGAGGCTATGCGGCGATCGAAGGCGAAGTGGACGGCGATCCTCACGCGCAGGGCGGCAAGGGCGTGCTGCGGCTGCGCGTGGTGCAACGCATTCCCGATTCGAACGCCGCCCTCCTGCAGCCCACCGAACGCTTCCTGCAACTCACGCAACCGGTCTCGCCCACGCTCGCGCGCAATGCGGACGCGGTGCAGCGCGCCTACCGCGAGTACCAGGAGAAGGCGCTCGGCCGAACGGGTCTGCGCAAGATGTACATCGGCACGCTGACGCTCGCGCTGTTCCTCGCCACGTTCATTGCGATGATGCTGGCGCTGGCGCTCGGCAATCAGCTTGCGCGGCCGTTGTTCCTGCTCGCGCAGGGCACCAAGGAAGTGACCGAAGGCGACTACACGCCGAAACGGGAAATCAAGTCGCGTGACGAACTGGGCTTCCTCACCCAGTCGTTCAACGCGATGACGCGGCAGTTGTCCGAAGCGCGTGCAGCGGTTGAAAACAACCGCATCGCGCTGGAGCATTCGAAGTCGTATCTGGAAAGCATTCTCGCGAATCTGACCGCGGGTGTGTTCGTGTTCGACCGGCAGTTCAGGCTCACCACCGCCAATCGCGGCGCCGAGCGGATTTTCCGTCAACCTTTCCAGACGGTGCTGGGTTCGGCGCTCGATCAGATTGGCGTGTTGAGCGAATTCGGCGGCATGGTCCGCAAGGCGTTTGCCGATCGCGAAGCCGCCAGCGGCGACGGTCACGACGATCGCGGTCATTGGCAGCAGCAGTTCTCGATTCAGGTGCCGGGCGAAACCGAGCCGCTCACCTTGCTCGTGCGCGGCGCGCGCCTCGTCTCCGCCGCGGAGCGCGACGCGGAAGACATGCAGACCTCGGGCTACGTGGTGGTGTTCGACGATATTTCGGACGTGATCTCCGCACAGCGTTCGATCGCCTGGGGCGAAGTCGCGCGGCGGCTTGCTCATGAAATCAAGAATCCGCTCACACCGATTCAGCTCTCCGCCGAGCGTCTGCAAATGAAGCTTGCCGAAAAGCTGTCGCCGTCGGATGCCGATGTGTTGAAGCGCGGCGCGACTACGATCGTGAATCAGGTCGCGGCGATGAAGCAGATGGTCGACAATTTCCGCGACTACGCGCGCACACCGCCCGCGGTGCTTGCTCATCTGCAACTAAACGATCTGGTCAGCGAAGTATTGACGCTGTACGGTATCGAAGAAGGCAAAGGTGCGATCCAGGTCGAGCTCGCGGCGTTGCCGGCCATTCGCGGCGACGCGACGCAATTGCGCCAGGTGATTCACAACCTGCTGCAGAACGCGCAGGACGCGGTTGCCGAAGTCGAGCACCCCCATGTGTTGCTCGAGACGAGGACAGTAGAATACGGAGACCCCGACGCGGAAGGCAAGGTTCACGTCGCGGTGCGGCTGACCGTGTCGGATAATGGACCGGGCTTTCCCGCGCGTATCCTCACACGTGCATTCGAACCTTACGTGACGACCAAGGCCAAAGGCACGGGTCTGGGTCTGGCGATGGTCAAGAAGATCGTCGACGAACACGGCGCGCGCATCGACATTCGCAATCGCATGAAGGCTGGCGATGTGATCGAGGGCGCGCAAATTTCGATCCTCTTCCTTCAACTCGCGGACGACACCGCGGCACCTGAAGCAGGGTCGCGTGCGGCGCACAGCGGTGCGTCGCACGGAAAGACAAAAGCAACAGTGCAGACAAGGGCAGCGTAAATGGCAACCATCCTGGTGGTAGACGATGAAATGGGCATCCGGGAATTGCTCTCGGAGATCCTGAGCGACGAAGGGCATGTCGTGGAGGCCGCGGAAAACGCGCAGGAAGCGCGCGAGTTCCGCTTGCGCCAGGCTCCCGACCTGGTGCTGCTCGACATCTGGATGCCCGATACCGACGGTGTGACCTTGCTCAAGGAATGGGCCGCGCAGGGGCAACTCACTATGCCGGTGATCATGATGTCCGGCCACGCCACGATCGATACGGCGGTTGAAGCCACCAAGATCGGCGCGCTCAATTTCCTCGAGAAGCCGATTGCGTTGCAAAAGCTGCTGAAGGCTGTCGAGCAGGGCTTGGCGCGCGGCAATGCGGCGGGTGCGCCGGGCGGCGCGGCGGCCAAGCCGG
>DASVNP010000204.1:0-2666 GCA_036383775.1 Paraburkholderia sp.
GGCGAACGGGCCGCCGGTTGCGTCCATACCGCCGTACATGATCGCGTCCGGGTTTTCGCCCTTGATCTTCGTCAGAATCGCGCGGAAGTCGACAGCCTTGTCGTTCGTCGCGTCATGCGACATCACGTTCAGGCCCAGCGACTTGGCGGTCTTTTCGAATTCGTTGGCGAGACCTTGACCGTAAGCGGTCGAGTCGTCGACGATCGCGACGCTCTTCACTTTCAGACCCTTGGCTGCGTAGTTAGCCAGTGCCGGACCTTGTTGCGCATCGGTCGCCACGACGCGGTACGTCGTCTTGAAACCTTGTTGCGTGTAGGCCGGGTTCGTTGCCGACGGCGAGATCTGCACGATGCCAGCATCGCTATAGATCTTCGAAGCCGGGATCGACGTGCCCGAGTTCAAGTGGCCGACCACTGCGACGACCTTATCGTCAACCAGCTTCTGCGCAACTTGCGTAGCCGTACGCGGGTCAGCTGCGTCGTCTTGTGCGTCGAGTTGCAGCGTGATTTTCTGGCCGCCGATCGTCAGGCCCTTGGCGTTGATTTCTTCAACAGCCAGACGCGCGCCGTTTTCGTTGTCTTTACCCAGGTGAGCGATACCGCCGGTCAACGGTGCAACGTGGCCGATCTTGACGACCTCGTCCGCCACCGCGCCCGTAGCCAATGACGCAAACAACATGGCCGCAGCGCTGATCGGCAAAAGCTTTTGAATCTTGATGTTCATGTAAGTCTCCAGTTTCGGTCCCAAAAACAACGTAATCTCCCTGTGCCCCCGCTTCCCTACACGTGTCGCTCAGTCCCGTGGACGACCACGCCGGTTGCATCGTTCATGCACTTGGCCAGCACGTTCACCGGACTGTTTGTGGCAGACGGCAAACCGTACTTGCGCGCAAGTGTAGGCCATCAAATTAAATTGTGGGACTTTTTTGAGGAAGTGGGATGAACACTAATAGCGTTTATCCAACAAGAGCCGATTCCGGCTGGGAAGACAGGCTGGAAAGCACCAGCCCATGCGGGTTTCCGCTAGGTATGCCTATCGTCTAACAGCACAGCCTAAAGCTTTTAGCGTGTTAAACCGTTAATGGTTCGAATAGGCTTTTTGCGTAAAAACAAAGCGCGCCGCAGTTGCCGCGACGCGCGTCCGAGCCATGCCGAATCAACGCTTGAGCGCGCCGATCCGTGTTGCCACAGCATGCCATTCCTGCTCGAGTTGCCCAACCAGTTCGGCAGCGCCGAGGCCTTCCCGGCGCTTGCGGGCAAGCGGCGCGCCCTGGCCTGACCATAGAGACAGATAGTCGCCGTTGCCCGCGCGGCTCGCGGTTTGCCGCAGCTCCTGCGTCAAGGCGTTTTGCACCGGATAAGGCGCGACCTTTTGCGCCGACTCGCTTAAGCGCTGCATCAACGGATTGCGTATGCCGCGCGCATGGCGGCCGGTGATCGCGCGCGTCACGGAGGTCGATGTATCCGACACCGAACGCACTCGGGTTTTCCATGCCTGCGGTATCGCACTCTCCAGACAAGTGAGGAACGCCGTGCCCATGACCGCGGCTTGCGCGCCGAGCGCGAGCGCGGCGACGATGCCGCGTCCGTCCATGATGCCGCCGGCGGCCAGCACCGGCAGGCCGGTCGCATCGACGAGTTGCGGCACGAGCGCCATCGTGCCGACCAGCGCGTCTTCGAATGCGCCGATGAAGGTGCCGCGATGCGCGCCCGCCTCCGCGCCTTGCGCCGCGATTGCATCGGCGCCCGCGTCGCGCCAGGCGACACCCTCGGCAACATGCGTCGCGGTGCCTATTACATATAGCCCGTTTTCATGCAGTCGGGCGACGTCGGCAGCTGGGAGCAAGCCGAATGTGAAACTCGCCACCGGCACGCGCAATTCAATCAGCGTTTCCAGTTGCGCGCGGAAATCCGGCGCATAGCGTTCGAGCGGCTGGCCCGATGGCAAACCGAGATCCGTGCGCAACGGATCGATGGCTTCGAGCGCGCGGCGCACGGTGGCTTCGTCCGGCGCGGCCGGCTCCAGGACAAACAGATTCACGCCGAAGGGGCGATCCGTCAGCGCGCGAATCGCCGCGACTTCGCTCGCGATCTTCTCGGGCGACAGTGCCGCCGCCGCGAGGAAGCCGAGACCGCCGGCATTCGATACCGCCGCCACCATCGCCGGCGTCGTCGCGCCGCCCGCCATCGGCGCCTGCACGACCGGTACCCGTAATTCGAAACGCGCCGCAAACGGCGTCACAAAACTGCCTTCATTCATGATCGATTCCTCTCCGGCAAAGCGCTCGTAGCATTGACGAGCCAGTACTTTGGACTCTACCGAGCCATGCGCGCGCGGAGAAATGAATTATCGAGAATGTTTCATTCGCCTTACGAGATCATCGCCGTGCGGCGGGCGTTGTCAGGCCGCGCCCGGCCTCACTGCAAGCCGTTTCTTTTGGTGGCAAACTGACCGCCCGTCTCAGGCATTCAGGCCTCGGGCATTCATTCAGACCGACCGCGCGCATCAACGCACGAGTAAATGGAGAGCAACATGAGCACGACTTCCCGCTGGATCGACATTCCCGCCGGCAACGACAGTTTCGGCGGCTATCTGGCGCTGCCCAAAGGCGGCAAGGGACCGGCAGTCATCATCATTCAGGAAATCTTCGGCGTGAACAGCCATAT
>DASVNP010000205.1:0-17332 GCA_036383775.1 Paraburkholderia sp.
TTGGCAATACCCGACTTGCCGGCGACCAGATTGGCCCAGCCGTCGGCAACATTATTGCCAACAGGCGAAATCAGCCCCAGGCCTGTAACAACAACACGACGGCGGCTCACGGTAACCCCTTTTTCATAGATGACAAAAGCAAAAGCCACAGCGGCAACAGGAACTGGCCCTGTGTGCCCTGTGGCTGTTAACCGCCCCCACCCCTGGCGCTGTGCACCAGCCCCCCCTAGGGAGACGAGAAAACTCGGGGCGGCCCGGCGTTTCCTTGAAAGTCGGCAATCGCGCGAAAAGTTGCGCTGTCAACATTGCTGGCTCCTGCACGGCAAAAAGCGCCAACCCTGCGGGCGTCGGGAACCGACACGGCAGGGCGTCATAGGCCGCCAACGCAGAAACGCAGGCGCGAATGACTTTAGGCCTTGACGTTCGCGCGAGCGTAGTCGATCGCTTGCTGAACGGTAGTGATCTTCTCGGCTTCTTCATCCGGAATTTCCATACCGAATTCGTCTTCGAGGGCCATCACGAGTTCAACGGTGTCGAGCGAATCGGCGCCGAGGTCGTTCACGAACGAAGCTTCGTTCTTGATTTCAGCTTCTGCAACGCCCAGTTGTTCTGCGACGATCTTCTTGACGCGCTGTTCGATATTGTCCATTACCCCTCCAAGGGAAAGAAAGTCAAAAATACAGGTGCGCGCATTTTATCAGGTTTGCCCCTGCAAAAAAGCGGCGCATCAGGTTGCTGTCAAGGCATGCGCCCTGGCGCGTGTACACACGCATCAAGGCGCGGATAGTAACCGAATTTGGTTACGACATGTACATTCCGCCGTTCACATGCAGCGTCGTGCCGGTGATATATCCCGCTTGCGGCGAGGCCAGAAACGCCACCGCGTGCGCAATATCCTCCGGGCTGCCGAGGCGGCCAAGCGGAATCTGCGTCTTCAGTGCCGTTTGCTGCTCTTCCGGCAAGGTCTTGGTCATGTCGGTGTCGATGAAGCCGGGCGCCACGCAATTCACGGTGATGCCGCGGCTGCCGATCTCACGTGCAAGCGCACGGGTCATGCCCGCCACGCCAGCTTTCGCGGCAGCGTAGTTGATCTGCCCCGGGTTGCCGGCCGAGCCGACCACCGAAGTGATGTTGATGATGCGGCCGCCCTTCGCCTTCATCATGGGGCGCAGCACCGCGCGCGAGAGCCGGAACACCGACTTCAGGTTGGTGTCGACCACGGCGTCCCAGTCGTCGTCCTTCATGCGCATGGCAAGCTGGTCCTGCGTGATGCCGGCGTTGTTCACCAGCACGTGCAGCGCGCCGAACTCCTTCACCGTGCCGTCGATCAACGCTTCAGCCGCTGCCGCGTCGTTCACGTTGAGCACCGCGCCGCGGCCTTTCACGCCGGCTGCGCTAAACGCTTCGCTGATGGCGGCCGCGCCGCTTTCGCTGGTCGCCGTGCCGATCACGGTCGCGCCCTGGCGCGCCAATTCCATCGCGATTGCACGTCCGATGCCGCGCGAAGCGCCCGTCACGATTGCGATCTGCTTGTCGAGAGTCTTTTCCATCTGTCAGTCCGGATGCCCTTCAATGGGCTGATTGATTCCTGATGCGAAGTCCTGGTGCCGTTGCACAGCACCCGACTCCGGGCACTGATCGCGCGTGCCTCAGCCCGCGATCACGAGCTTGAGCGTTTCTTCGAGCGAAGCCGGATCGAAGATCGAGGCACCGGTCAGGTTGCCGTCGATACGCTTGGTCAGACCCGCCAGCACCTTGCCAGGGCCGCATTCGATCACGTGCGTGACACCCTGAGCCGACATGGCCTGAACGCTTTCAACCCAGCGCACCGCGCCGGCCGCCTGACGCACCAGCGCGTCCTTGATCTGCGCCGGCTCGTTGACCACGGCGACATCAACGTTGTTGATCACCGGAATTGCCGGCACCTGCACTTCGACGCTCGCCAGATATTCGCGCAGCTGGTCCGAAGCGGGCTTGAGCAGCGACGAGTGGAACGGCGCGGACACCGGGAGCGGCAGCGCGCGCTTGGCACCCTTGGCCTTGGCGACTTCGCAGGCTTTTTCGACCGCGGCCTTATGGCCCGCGATCACGACCTGCGCCGGCGCATTGAAATTGACCGCTTCGACGACACCCGCCACGGACGCTTCAGCGCACACCGCGCGGACCGTGTCGTCGTCGAGACCGAGAATCGCAGCCATGCCGCCTTCGCCGACGGGCACAGCCGTTTGCATGGCTTGCGCACGGAAGCGCACGAGCGGCACGGCATCGCGAAACGCGATGGCGCCCGCAGCGACCAGCGCGGTGTATTCGCCGAGGCTATGGCCTGCGACAACGGCCGGCTTCGGGCCGCCCGCCTGCAGCCACGCGCGATACATCGCGTAAGCTGCCGTCAGCATGACCGGCTGAGTGTTGGTGGTGAGGTTGAGGTCTTCGGCCGGGCCTTCGGCGATCAGCTTGCCGAGGTCCTGATTGAGCGCGTCGGACGCTTCCTGGACCGTCTCGCGCACGACCGCGTGATCGGCGAATGCGTTGAGCATGCCGACCGACTGCGAACCCTGCCCAGGAAAAACGAACGCAAATTTCATATCGTCCCCAAATTCGATTTAGTCAGATGTGGGTGGCGCACGGCGGGTGGACCCCGCCGCCGCATCGAGCAGCGCGGCGAGCGCCGCCAGCCACGCTGCTGGCCTGCCGCGGTTATCAGTAGCGGATAACCGACGCGCCCCACGTAAAGCCGCCGCCGACGCCTTCGATCAGCACGTTCTGACCGCGCTTGATGCGGCCGTCGCGTACCGCGGCGTCGAATGCGAGCGGAATGGACGCAGCCGACGTATTGCCGTGCTCGCCCACTGTGACCACCATGCGTTCCTGCGGCAAGCCGAGCTTGCGGCAGGTGCTTTGCATGATGCGGATATTCGCTTGATGTGGAATCAGCCAGTCGATCTGCTCAGCCGACAGATCGGCCTTTTTGAGCGCCTCGACCGCGACCTTTTCGAGCACGTTGACAGCGAGCTTGAACACCGCTTGGCCGTCCATATACAGGAACGCGCTGCCTTCGATCACGCCGCGGTTGACGTTGCCCGGCGTACAGAGAATGTTCGAATGGCTGCCGTCAGCGTGCAATGCGCTGGCGAGCACGCCCGGTTCGTCGGACGCCTGCAGGATCACCGCGCCGGCGCCGTCGCCGAACAGCACGCAGGTGGTGCGGTCCTTGAAGTCGAGAATGCGCGAGAAGGTTTCCGCGCCGATCACGAGCGCCGTGCGATGCTGACCGCTGCGAATGAAGCTGTCCGCCGTCGCCACCGCATACGCAAACCCGGAACAGACGGCCTGCACGTCGAATGCCGCGCCGTGATTCTTGATGCCGAGCTTGTTCTGCAGCAGGCACGCCGTGCTCGGAAACACGAAGTCCGGCGTGGAAGTGGCGACGATGATCAGATCGATGGACTGCGGGTCGATGTCCGCTGCTTCGATCGCGCGTTGCGCCGCGATGAGCGCCAGATCGCTGGTCGCGACATCAGGTTCCGCGAAGTGGCGCGCATGGATGCCGGTGCGGGCGACGATCCACTCGTCGCTCGTCTCGATGCCTTCCCTGGCGAGACGTTCTGCCAGATCCTGATTGGTGACGCGCCCGGGCGGCAGGTAGCTGCCGGTGCCCAGCACGCGGGAATAAATTGTCGATTGAGCCATTATGCCTTCGAGGATTGCGCAGCGTAGGGCTCGGCCGGCTGGCCTGCGATCGGGCTTGCGTGACCCGCACCGCTCGCGTCGCGCGCCGCCTGTTCGAGAGAACCTGCATTCTCTTCCATCGCCCGCGCAAGGCGTTCCAGCACGCCGTTTTTGACGGCATCATACCCGCGTTTGATAGCCCACTCAAACGCGTAGGCGTCCGCCGAACCGTGACTTTTGATCACCAGCCCACGCAGGCCAAGCAATGCGGCACCATTATATTGCCGATGATCGACGCGTTTCTTGAAACGCATCAATACCGGCAAGGCCAGTATTGCCATCACCTTGGTGAGCAACGAACGGCCGAACTCTTCCTTGATGATATTGGAGAGCATCTGGGCGAGGCCTTCCGAAGTCTTCAGCGCGACATTGCCGACAAAACCGTCGCAGACGATGACGTCGACCGTGCCCTTGAAGATATCGTTACCCTCAACGTTGCCGTGAAAGTTAAGTGTACTCGCGCGCAGCAGTTCGCCGGCACGTTTGATGGTGTCATTGCCCTTGATGACTTCTTCGCCGATGTTGAGCAGGCCAATGGTGGGCCGCTCGCGGCCTTCGAGCGCCGACACGAGCGCGTGCCCCATCTCCGCGAATTGCAGCAGATGCTGCGGCTCGCAGTCGACGTTGGCGCCCAGGTCGAGCATCATCGTGTAGCCGTTAGGATTGGGCAGCGCCGACGCGATAGCCGGGCGTTCGATGCCCGACAGCGTCTTGAGCACATAGCGCGAGACCGCCATCAGCGCGCCGGTGTTGCCGGCGGAAATGCAGGCTTGCGCCTCGCCTTCCTTGACGCGATTGAGCGCCACGCGCATGGATGAGTCTTTTTTCTTGCGCAGCGCGACTTCGACCGGATCGTCCATGGCGACGATCTCGGAAGCAGGTACAACGGTCAGCGCCGGCAGGTCGTGAGCCTTCAACTTCTTCAGCTGCGCACGAATCGCACTTTCAATGCCGACGAGCAACAGTTGCGCGTCGGGATGCGAACGAACGAAGTTGACGGCCGCGGGAACGGTCACGGACGGGCCGTGGTCGCCTCCCATGCAATCGATCGTGAGCTTTACTGTCATGGAGTGCGACGAGTTTCAGACGCCCTGCATGGAACCGCAGCAGGCGCCAAAGCGCCAACTGCGATCGACACAAAAAAGCGGCAATTGAATGCCGCCTTTTTGCCGAGCCGGGAAAATGTCAAGCGAGCCGATCGCCACGCGAAACGCCAATGGGCGCAACGCAATGAAACGATTAGTCGTTCTTCGTCTTGACGACTTTCTTGCCGCGATAGTAGCCGTTCGGGCTAACGTGGTGACGCAGATGCACTTCGCCCGTGCTCGGCTCGACGGCCAGCGGCGCTGCCGTCAGGAAATCGTGCGAACGGTGCATGCCGCGCTTCGACGGCGACTTCTTATTTTGTTGAACTGCCATGACTAACTCCTAAAAATTTTCCGAATTCTAACACAGCCCGATCCGGTCTCCGCCATTGGCCAAATGGCCAATGCGCCCGCATCGCGCTCCCATGCAACTGTTCAGTGCTTCTTGTCGCCCGGCTCACCGCGCTTGAGACTTTCGAGCGCCTTGAACGGATTGGGCTGTTCGGGCTCACCGCCCTCACCAGCCTCGTCCAGCGCCCCCTCGTCACCCTCGCCTTCGGTACCCGCCACACCAGAGACGAGACTCTCGTGCACCTTGGGACAGACCTCGTGCTTGGGCACGAGCGGCAAGGAAAGCAGCAACTCTTCTTCGATCAAGTCGACGAGATCGAACTGGCGCGAGCCCACGATCACTTCGACTTCATCCTCGTCGAGCGGAAACTCTTCGGCTTCCGCCTCAGTGTTGACGATCCGGTAAGTTGCATCGACGTTGAACGCCTGCAAGTACGGTGTCATGCACCGCTGACATTCGAGCCAGGCAGCGCCGTGAATCGCCAACCTCAGATACGGCTGGGGACCCTCGGTGCCATCATCCTGCAATTCCGGCTGCGTCGACCCTTCGGCTTGCCAGGTGAACGCGGTATCGCGGTCTGGCGCTTCTGCCGGGACTTCGTTTAACATGCGCGGCAGTTGCGAGACGCGCACGACACCCGCGGCCTGACGCCCACTCCGCGCAAATTCGAACAGGTCGAGTTCATGCGGGTCGTACAGACCAGCAGGGTTGCCAGGATGTTGAGTCATGTGCGCTCCTGCGTCGGCAAGGATTTCGCCGGGGTAATCCGGTTTGCGAAAGAGCCCGCGAGAACCCTGCGTTGCGCACTGATCGTGCACAGGAAGGACCCGCTTGCGCAATAGCATACCGATAGAAAGCCCAAAATCATATCCGTTTTGTCTTTTCGAGTCAAACACTTAAGCCCGCACACGCGCAAGCTTCGCGCGACCCCATACGACCCGCCTCTCTAGCCGTTGATTGACCATGCCAGATTCCCTGAATCGCCCGCCACGCCTGATTCTGGCGTCGAGTTCGCCGTATCGCCGCGAGCTGCTCGAACGCCTGCGACTCCCGTTCGACGTCGTCGTACCAGCGATCGACGAGACGCCGCTTTCCGGCGAAACCCCCGAAGCCACCGCGCTGCGGCTCGCTGAAGCCAAGGCTCGCGCGGTAGCCGGCGGGCTTGGCGCCGGCGAAGCCGCGCTCGTGATCGGCTCCGACCAGGTCGCCACCTACGACGGCTTGCAGATCGGCAAACCGGGCACCCACGAGAAAGCCCTCGCCCAGCTTCAGGCGATGCGCGGCCGCGAAGTGCTATTTCATAGTGCGCTGTGCCTGTTCGACAGCCGCTCGGCAACGGCGCAAGCCGCCGACATCATTACCCGCGTGCGATTCCGCAATCTGCCAGACGCCGCGCTGAATGCCTATTTGCTGGCCGAAACGCCCTACGACGTCGCGGGCAGCGCCAAATCCGAAGGGCTCGGCGTAGCCCTGCTCGAGGCGATTCACTCCGACGATCCCACCGCGCTCGTCGGCCTGCCGCTGATCGCGCTGTCAAGCATGCTGCTCGCGGCGGGCTATCCGCTACTGGGGGCCCAATGAGCGGCACGCTCTATCTGATTCCGAACACGCTCGGCGAAGGCGACGCCGAGGCACTCGACGCCGTCCTGCCCGCGCCGGTGCGCGCACGCGCGGCGTCGCTGCACTATTACATCGGCGAGAACGCGAAAACCACGCGTGCGTTCCTGAAGAAAGTCGGGACCGACCGACCGATTCAGGAGATCGAAATCCGCGAACTGAACATCAACACGCCGGCCGGCGAGATCGACAAGCTGCTCGCGCCACTGCTCGCGGGCACCGACGCCGGCCTTGTTTCCGAGGCGGGCTGCCCGGCGGTCGCCGACCCCGGTGCCCTGTTGGTGCGCCGGGCGCATGAGCGCGGCGTGAAAGTCGTGCCGTATGTGGGACCAAGCTCGATTCTGCTGGCGCTGATGGCTTCGGGACTGAACGGCCAGAGCTTCGCTTTCCACGGCTATCTGCCGGTCGACGCCAATGAACGGGCGAAACGCCTGCGAGAGCTGGAGCAACAGTCGCGCAAGGGCAAACAGACGCAGATATTCATCGAAACGCCGTACCGGAACCGCGCGCTGCTCGACACGTTACTGGCGACGTGCGCGCCGTCCACGCTGGTATGTGTGGCAGTCGATCTGACGCTCGCGACGGAAACCATCGCCAGCCATTCTGTGACTGACTGGAAGAAGAAGCCGGCAATCGATCTCCACAAGCGTCCGGCTATTTTTCTGATCCTGGCCGTCTAAGCCGGGCTGGCCGCGGTCGGAGCACAAATAGAACGAAGCGGTAAAACCGAAAGGCGCGCAAAAAAGCCCCGTGCGATCGTCACTCAACGACCGCACGGGGCTTTTTTAATCGATACAGCCAATCAGCGCAGATTCAGTTTTGCCCCAAGCGCCATGGCATGCACCGCGCCGCTGCCGACCGCGGCGCCGAATTTGCGCGCAACACGATCCGTAATGCTCTCTTTTACCGTGTAATCGACGATATCCGGCGCCTTGAAGAGTTCGCGCGCGACGTAGTCCGCGTCGCCAAAACCATCGGCGAGACCCAGCTCGACGCTCTTCTGGCCAGTCCAGAACAGCCCCGAGAACATGTCCGGCGTTTCATGCAGGCGCTTGCCGCGCCCTTCGCGCACGGCGTCGATGAACTGGGCGTGAATCTGATCGAGCATGTCCTGCGCATGTTCGTCCATCTTCGGCGTTTCCGGCGAGAACGGATCGAAAAAGCCTTTGTTCTCCCCAGACGTATGCAAACGGCGCTGAATTCCCAGCTTATCCATCAGCCCGGTGAAGCCGAAGCTATCCATCAGCACGCCGATCGATCCGACAATGCTCGCCTTGTTCACGTAAATCTTGTCGGCCGCCGCGGCCGCGTAATAGCCGCCCGATGCGCACATGTCGCCCACCACGACGTAGAGCGGAATGGACGGATACTTGACGCGCAAGCGGCGAATCTCGTCGTAGATGATGCCGGCCTGCACCGGGCTTCCGCCCGGGCTGTTGCAGCGCAGGATCACACCGGCGGTGCCTGCGTCGTCGAATGCACCTTCGAGCGCCGTGCTGATATCTTCCGCGTTCGCGTTCGTATCCGCTGAGATTTCGCCATCAAGCGTCACCATCGCCGTATGACGGCCAGTGGCAACGACCTTGTCGCCGGAGAAATCGACGGCGGCCCATATTGCCAGCAACAAGATGATCACAAAGAGGAACCGGAAAAAGATTTTCCAGCGCCGCGCCGCGCGCTGCTCATTGATCGCCGCAAGCGCAATGCGTTCGAGGGCGGCGCGTTCCCAGCCCGGCTCATCGGCAGGCGGGCGGGAGCGGCCCGTCAGGGACGGTTCCTTCGGCTCAGGAGTCAAATTGTCGGACATGCGGTGGTGTGGAAAGGTCGAAGATGAGAAAAATCAGGGTGTGGCCGGGCGCAACTCACCGTCGGGCAGCCAGAACACCGCGCTGCCCTCGGGCGTCTCCCGCTCGTCCACCTGAACGGGCCGCAACCTGCCGCCGCGGCACGGTCCACCCATGCATTTGCCCGTATCTGGCGCGTATATCGCACCATGTGTAGCGCACATCAAGTATAAACCGGACGACTCGAAGAACTGCCCTTCAGCCCAGTCCAGTTCCATCGGCACGTGGGCGCAGCGGTTCAGATAACCATAGGCACGGCCATCGTAGCGAACAAAAAACACCACGACGTCGTCGTTGCCCAGTTTGGCCGCCTGCCGCACGCCCGTGCCGCCGTCAACCAGTTCGGCCGACGCGCAAACGCGCACGGCGGCCTGCCCCGCCTCTGTCGGGCCCGTGCTCATGCGTTTTCCCGCAGCCAGCCGGACAGCACACTCACGCTCGACGCCACGAATTTCGGCGACAACGCGCTCAACGAATCCGCCGGATGCGCGCCATAGGTCACGCCGATGCCCGCCACACCCGCGTTGATCGCCATTTGCAGGTCGTGCGTCGTATCACCCACCATCACCGTGCGCACCGGATCCTGCCCCAGTTCACGCGTCAGTTCGTGCAGCATGGCGGGATGCGGCTTCGAGAAAGTCTCGTCGGCGCAGCGCGTACCGTCGAACAGGCTGGTCAGGCGCGACTGGTCGAGCGCGCGATTCAGACCAACGCGGCTTTTGCCCGTTGCAACCGCCAGCAGATAGCCTTGGTCGCGCAACTCCTGAAGCATCTCGCGCACCCCGGCAAACAGCTCCGTGGTTTGATCCTTCACTAAATAGTGGAAGCGGTAGCGCTCAGCGAGGCGCGGATAGTCGGCCGGATCGAGCGTGGGCGCGGCGATTTGCAGCGCGTCGCGCAACCCGAGGCCAATCACATAACTGGCGGCCTCGTCGGCGGGAACCGGCAAGCCGAGATCGCGGCACGCCGACTGGATGCTGCGCGTGATGTGCGCGGTCGAATCCATCAGCGTCCCGTCCCAGTCGAAGACGATCAGATCAAATTGCTCTCTAGCCATGCGGGTTCGTCTCCGGGTCAGACCCATTACGTAATTCGTTGAGTTGCGCGATGAAAGCGCGGCATTCGGCCGGCAACGGCGCCTCGAACTGCAGTGGCGCGCCGGTGGCCGGGTGCGTGAGCTTCAGCCGGTAAGCGTGCAGGAACATGCGCTTCAGGCCGGGGTTGGCGTTGGCGCGCGCCAGCGCCTTGTTCAGCGCGAAGTCGCCATATTTGGCGTCGCCGACGATAGGCAGCTCCAGATGCTGCAAATGAACCCGGATCTGATGCGTTCGGCCGGTCTTCAGTTCCGCTTCGAGCAGCGCATACTCCGGCCACCGGTCGATCAGATTGAAAACCGTATGCGAGGCCAAACCGTCAGGCTGCACGCGCACACGCCGTTCACCGTCCGCCGTCAGATACTTGTGCAGCGGCTCCTTGACGGCGCGGCGGCGGCCCCAGTCGCTCGCCCAGTCGCCATGGACGCAAGCATAGTAGCGCTTGTCCATCTTGTTCTCGCGAATCTGCTCGTGCAGATTGACCAGCGCGGCGCGTTTCTTGGCGAGCATCAGGATGCCGGACGTCTCGCGATCCAGCCGGTGCACCAATTCGAGGAATTTCGCCTGCGGACGCGCCTCGCGCATCTGCTCGATCACGCCGAACGCGACGCCGCTGCCGCCGTGGACCGCCACGCCCGCCGGTTTGTCGATGACCAGCAGATGGTCGTCTTCGAAAATGATGTTGAAATGCGCGGACGGCACCGGCGCGTGGGCAGCCGTTTCACTCGGCTGAGCGACGCGAATGGGCGGCACGCGCACCAGATCGCCCAGCTCGAGCCGGTACTGTGCGTCGATCCGGCCCTTGTTCACCCGCACTTCGCCGCTGCGCAAGATCCGGTAAATATGGCTCTTCGGCACGCCTTTACAGACGCGCAGCAGGAAATTGTCGATGCGCTGACCGGCCGCGCTGTCGTCGATCTCGATCATGGAGACCTGGTCGCTTGCGACCGATTTCTGGGATATTTTGCCTAACTCTTTCATTCTGAATATAATTTGCCCAGCAGTCTGCGGCGGCCGGCGCAGTGACCGGAATTCGGGCGGATTGCGCAGGTGCAAGCGATAAACCGTTATTTTACTTGCGCCGGGGTCTGGTTGCTCACCCTGAAAATGAGATGCAACACGTTGCACGCACGAGGTCAGTGCCCGGCAGGGACGGCGCCCACAGGCGCGTTCGGTCAAGGTCGGCTTCGACGGTAACGGAATTTTGGTAAAAAAGAATTTAACTTTCAGCTTCGGTATCGGCGGTCTGACGCCCTGTTGTACGAAGCTGCAAGTTGCGAAAATACGGCGTGCGCCCGAGGCGTCTTGTAGAAAGTACAAGACATGGCGACGTCAAAATGAGGCGAGACACCCCCAGCAGGAAAAGACGCGCCGACTGCGCGAACTTCCCGCTGCGGCATGACCGCAGCCTCCGACCCTCCGGTCACGCGCCCAGTTGGCGCACCGGCGCGAGTGGACGGAGGCTGGTGAAGGTTTGCCGGCAGAACCCGCGGCGTGTCGGGTCGTTATTTGAAGCCGTGTTCGCATGTGCCCTGCGGCACCGCGCCCATTGTTATTGTCAATGGAACCGGGCCCTCTCAGGCAATTCTCCCGCCATTTTTCCCGCTCCAGCGTGCTTGTGAAAACACAATAAGGCGCGGCCTACCCCTGCCCTCTACGCTCTCGCGACTGACAACCGCGCAGCCAGAGCAGGCTAAGCCGTACTGGAGCCGTTCAATGAAACGCATGTTGTTCAATGCGACGCAGCAGGAAGAACTGCGCGTCGCCATCGTCGATGGGCAAAAACTCATCGATATCGACATCGAAACCGCCGGGCGCGAACAGCGCAAAGGCAATATTTACAAAGGCATCATCACTCGCATCGAGCCTTCGCTCGAAGCCTGTTTCGTCAACTACGGCGAAGACCGCCACGGTTTTCTGCCGTTCAAGGAAGTCGCCCGCCAGTATTTCCGCGACGGCGTCGACATGCGCTCCGCGCGCATCCAGGACGCGCTGCGCGAAGGCCAGGAACTGATCGTTCAGGTCGAAAAGGAAGAGCGCGGCAACAAGGGCGCGGCCCTCACCACCTTCATCTCCCTCGCCGGCCGGTATCTGGTTCTGATGCCGAACAACCCGCGCGGCGGCGGCGTGTCGCGTCGCATCGAAGGCGACGACCGTCAGGAATTGCGCGAAACCATGGCGCAACTGCAATTGCCGGAAGGCATGAGCATCATCGCGCGCACGGCCGGCATCGGGCGCAGCGCCGAAGAGCTGCAGTGGGACCTGAACTACCTGATGCAACTGTGGCGCGCGATCGAAGCCGCGTCGCAGAGCGGCTCGACCGGCCAGCCGATGCTGATTTATCTCGAATCGAGCCTCGTCATCCGCGCGATTCGCGACTATTTCCAGCCGGATATCGGCGAAATCCTGATCGATACCACCGAAATTCATGACCAGGCGCGCGCCTTCATGGATATCGTGATGCCGGACAATGTCAGCAAGGTGAAGCGGTATCACGACGACGTGCCGCTGTTCTCGCGCTTCCAGATCGAACATCAGATCGAAACGGCGTACTCGCGCACGGTGCCGCTGCCCTCGGGCGGCGCGATCGTGATCGACCACACCGAAGCGCTGGTGGCGATCGACGTGAACTCGGCCCGCGCCACCAAGGGCGCCGACATCGAGGAAACGGCCGCGCGCACGAACCTCGAAGCCGCCGACGAAGTCGCCCGCCAGTTGCGCCTGCGCGACCTGGGCGGCCTGATCGTGATCGACTTCATCGACATGGAATCGGCCAAGAGCCAGCGCGAAGTCGAACAACGCCTGAAAGACGCCCTGAAGCACGACCGTGCTCGCGTCCAGATGGGCAAGATCTCTCGTTTCGGCCTGATGGAGCTGTCGCGTCAGCGTCTGCGCCCGGCCCTGTCGGAAGGCAGCCACGTGACCTGCCCGCGCTGTAACGGCACGGGCCACATCCGCGATACCGAATCGTCCGCGCTGCAAGTGCTGCGGATCATTCAGGAAGAAGCGATGAAGGAAAACACCGCGGCAATCCATTGCCAGGTGCCGGTCGAAGTGACCGCCTTCCTGCTGAACGAAAAGCGTTCGGAAATCAACAAGATCGAATCGCGCTTCAAGGTCAACGTCGTGCTGGTGCCGAACAAGCATCTGGACACGCCGCATTACAAGCTCGAGCGCCTGCGTCACGACGACGCCCGTCTCGACGACCCGCGCGCCTCGTGGAAGATGGCCGAAGAAGCGGCCCGCGAACTGGAATCGGAAACGGGTTACAGCAAGCGCACCGAAGAAGTGAAGCCGAAGCAGGAAGCGGCGGTCAAGGGCATTACGCCTGAAAAGCCGGCGCCGAGCGCGCCGGTTCGCCCGGCTGCCACCCCGGCTCCGGTCGCGGTTACGCCGGCGAGCGGAGGCTTCATCGGCTGGTTGAAGAACCTCTTCGGCATGCAGCCGGCAGCGCCGGCGCCTGTCGCACCGGCCACGACCGAAAAGCAGGCGCGTCCGCAACGCGCGGAACGCACGGAGCGTGGTGAGCGCACCGGCGAACGTGGCGGCGATCGCAACCGCAATCGCCGTGGCGGCGCCGGCGGCCGCGATGCAGCGGGCCGTGCCGAAGGCACGGGCAGCGGCCGTCAAGGCCAGGGCCAGCAGCCGTCGCAACGTCGCGAGGAACGCGAACCGCGCGAAGGCCGCGAAGTGCGTGAAGCACGCGAGGGCCGTGAGCCGCGCGGCAATCGGGAACCGCGTGAAGCCCGCGAAGGCCGTGAACCGCGTGAGGCTCGCGAGCCGCGCGAGGGTCGTGAAAACCGTGACCGCGACAATCGTGGCAGTGAGCGTGCGGAAACCGCGGAAAGCGCACCGCGTGGCGAACGTCAGGAACGCGGCGAACGCCGTGAACGTGGCGAGCGCGTGGAACGCGGCGAACGCCGCAAGCCGCAAGCGGAAACCCAGGAAGCATTGACGCAAACCGACGCTCAACCGGCGGAAGAACTGGTGCAAAACCAGGCCGCCTTGGGCGAAAACGGCGCGCCGGCCGATCAGGAAGCGGTGGCGCGTGACGGTGAAGAGCGCCGTCGCCGCCGTCGCGGCCGTCGCGGTGGCCGTCGTGAGCGTGAAGAGGACGTGAACGGCAACCTGGCAGCGGACGTCGCGGAAGCGGAAGGCGACAACGTCAACGTGACCGACGACGCACCAGTGCGCACGGCGCATCAGCACGTCGAGCGCGAGGCCGAAGTCAGCGAAGCGAAGCACGTTGCGCCGGTGGAAGTGGCTGCGGTTGCTGCAGCGACCGAGGCTACTGTGGTCACCGAACGGCACGCGGCCATCGAAACGCCGGCTCCGGCTGTCGAACCGGCCGAGAAGGCGGAAGCGGTTGTAGCGGCCGTGCAAGCCCCGGTTGCTCCGGCAGCCGTGGAGGCGGCAGTGACAGCGCCAGTGGCGCAAGTCACCGCGCCGGTCGAAGCTGCTCAAGCCGCACCGGCAGTTAGCGAGACGGTTTCGCTGGTCGAACCGGTTGCACGAGTCGAAGCACCGGCGCTCGAAGCTCAAGCCACGCCCGCACCGGTCGAAGCCGTTGCCCCCGCGGTGGTAGCCGAGGCACCGGCCGCCCAGCCTGCACCGCAAGCCGAGATCGTCGAATCGCAGCCGGTCGTGGCGGCGGTTGCGCCGGCAGCGGTACCGGTAGTAGAACCGGCGGTCGTGGAACCGGCAGTCGTCGAACCGGCGCCTGTCGCCGTCGCGCCGCAGGCAACGCGTTATGCCGGCGTATCGGCGGAATCGCTGAAGCCCGTGCTGGAACAAGCGGGCCTCGTGTGGGTCAACACCGACGCCGACAAGCTGCGCGCCGCGCAGGAAACTGCCGCGCTGACGGTCAAGCCGGCTCGCGTGGCGCGCGAACGCAAATCGCTGCCGCCGCTCGACAGCACGCCGATGCAGCAGGTCGAAACAGGCAAGCACCCGCAGTAAGCTGCCTGCTCCGCACTCAGAAAACCCGCCCTAACCGGCGGGTTTTTTGTTTTTGCCGGTATCGCGTGCGAGCCGGCCACCTAGCGGTATGCCCCTCCCCGTATACCCCGACAGGGCCTTGGGGGCCGCTGCCGCTGGAAGCATTTCCGCTAAAATGAATATCTGGCTTTATTTTCAAGCGCCCACCGAAGCGATTCATGTCCCGACGCATCATCCCAGTTGCCGATCACAGCGCGGTGCCGGTCATTGCCGGCCCAGTGCAGACGCCTAGCGGCGCGCTGCACGACACGCTTGCGCGCCCGCTGCGCGATCTGCGCATCTCGGTGACGGATCGCTGCAATTTCCGTTGCGTCTACTGCATGCCCCGCGCGGTGTTCGACAAGGACTACACGTTCCTGCCGCATAGCGCTTTGCTGAGCTTCGAGGAAATCGAACGCCTGGCGCGGCTCTTCGTCGCACATGGCGTCGAAAAAATCCGTCTCACGGGCGGCGAACCGCTGCTGCGCAAAAATCTGGAATTCCTGATCGAACGGCTTGCACAGCTGACCACCCCGGCAGGCCGCCCGCTCGATCTGACGCTGACCACCAACGGCTCGCTGCTGGAGCGCAAGGCGCGCAGTCTGAAGGATGCCGGCCTGACCCGCGTGACCGTGAGCCTGGACGCGCTGGACGACGCCCTCTTCCGCCGCATGAACGACGCCGACTTCGCGGTCGCAGACGTGCTCGATGGCATCGCCGCCGCGCACGCGGTGGGGCTCGCGCCGGTCAAGGTGAACATGGTGGTCAAGCGCGGCACCAACGACGGCGAGATCGTGCCGATGGCGCGTCACTTCAAAGGTTCAGGCGCGGTGCTGCGCTTCATCGAATACATGGACGTCGGCACGTCGAACGGCTGGAACATGACCGAAGTGCTGCCCTCCGCCGACGTCGTCACGCGCATCGCCGAGCATTTCCCGCTCGCGCCGCTCGAGGCGCACAGCGCGGCCGAGACCGCCCAGCGCTGGGGTTACGTGGACGGCGGCGGCGAGATCGGCGTGATTTCCAGCGTCACGCGCGCGTTTTGCGGCAGTTGCACGCGGGCACGTCTGTCCACCGAAGGAAAGTTGTACCTGTGCCTGTTCGCGTCGTCTGGTCACGACTTGCGCGCGCTGGTGCGCAGCGGCGCGAGTGACGCCGCGATCGCCACCGCCGTCGCCGAAATCTGGCAGGACCGCGGCGACCGCTATTCGCAACTGCGCGGCAGCGGCGCAGCCGATGCGCCCGCGCAGGACGGCCGCCGCGTCGAAATGTCGTATATCGGTGGCTAAGTGGCAGATGACCGGCAAATGAGCGGCAGCGCATGAAGCCGGTGCGAGAAGACATCACCGGGCTGCTGCTCGCGGGCGGCCGCGGCATGCGCATGGGCGGGGTCGACAAGGGCCTGCAAATGCTGCACGGCGAACCACTCGCCGCCCACGTGCTGAAGCGCCTCGCGCCGCAAACCGGCGCCCTGCTGATCAGCGCCAATCGTCATCCTGAAACGTACGCCGCGCTGGGCGCACCTTACGGCGCCACGGTGGTGGCCGATACCCTCGACGGTTTTCCTGGCCCGCTCGCCGGCCTGCTCGCCGGGCTGCGCGCCGCGGACACCCCGTACGTGCTCAGCGCGCCCTGCGATTCGCCCTGGCTGCCCACCGAGCTTGCCAACCGCCTCGCCGACGAGCTGGACTCGAGCGCGTCGGATATCGCTATGGCCGCCACGTCCGGCCCGCACGGCCTGCAGTCCCCGCACCCCGTCTTTGCGCTGCTGCGCACGGATCTCGCAGACGATCTGTCGGGCTTTCTCGAAGCCGGCGAGCGCAAAGTCCGCGCGTGGTACGCGCGCCACAAGACGGTCGAAGTCGTCTTTACCGACGAGCGTGCGTTTTACAATATCAATTCGCTCCAGGAACTTGCTGCCCTCGAACGCGATCGAGGACCCGGTTGAAATCCCGCTCCGGCTGAACGGCAACCGCCACTCCCGCCTCCGGCCGCGACGTCCAGTTCTTCATGACCACGCTTAACGAATTTTCCCGCTGCGTCGCGCAGTACGATCCTCACGCGCTACCCGTTTCGGCCGCTCAGGCGATTGTCCGCCAGTGGGCCGGGCCGGTCACATCCGTTGAACGCGTACCCTTGCGCGACGCGCTCGACCGCGTGCTCGCAGCCGATATCGTGTCGCCGATCGACGTCCCATCGCACGACAACTCCGCCATGGACGGCTACGCATTCAACGGTGCGGCGCTCGCAGCTGGCGGAACCGCCGTCGAGTTAACGGTCGTCGGCAAGGCACTGGCCGGGCATCCATTCGCGGGCCGCGTCGAAACCACCCAATGCGTGCGCGTCATGACCGGTGCCTGCATGCCGGCCGACTGCGACACGGTCGTGCTCCAGGAACTCGTCGAGCGCACCGCCGGCGGCGACGCGGTGCGCTTCGCCGGCAACGCCGTGGCGGCCGGGGCAAACCGGCGCCGCGCCGGAGAGGATCTCGCCCGTGGCCAGGCCGCGCTGCGAGCGGGCCGTATCGTGAGAGCGTCGGATCTCGGCCTGCTGGCGTCGCTCGGCATCGGCGAAGTCAATGTCCGGCGGCGTTTGCGGGTCGCCTTCTTCTCGACCGGCGACGAATTGCGCTCG
>DASVNP010000206.1:0-14201 GCA_036383775.1 Paraburkholderia sp.
CAGCAACGGCGTGACTTCGGCGAAGCTGTAGATATCGTAGGGCCAGCCGTGCAGCAGGATAACAACCGGTCCATTCTGCGGACCCGCTTCCGCATAACCCACGTTGAGCGTTCCGGCATTGACCTGGCGAATGTTCTCGAACGAAGCAACACGCGTTGCAGTATTCGTGCCGTTCGACTGCGCCTTGGCGAGGCCGCTCAAACCCAACTCCATCAAGCTGATACCAGCAACAGTCGTCCCAAGCAGACGACGACGTCGAGTATTGATCTGATCCGGCATCGCGGATTCTCCTCAAAGGTTAGCTACAGAAGCGCAGGACATCTCCGGCCTGCGAAGCCAGACGATCTGGCCTGGAATCATTAAAACCCGTGGACGTATCTGGCGTGTGTCTGCGAAAAGCGCCAGTGAAACCTTATGTATTTACCGACGGTGCAGATACATTGGGATACAAAGACCGGGGTAGTTGACGTTCATCGACGAACGAGTACGGCATACAACGCGATCGTCGAATCATCTGAATCTAGCCGACGCCTTTCAACACAAGCGTGGCTTCAAGGCCGCCATCGGGCCGGTTATGCAACGACAGTGTCGCGTCCATCGCCAAAGCGAGTTGCCGCGCAATCGCGAGGCCCAACCCGGTACCGCCGGTTCCGCGATTGCGCGATCCTTCCAGCCGATAGAACGGTTCGAATACCGCTTCCAGCGACTCATCCGGAATGCCGGGCCCACGATCGAGCACGGAGACTCTCACGCGTCCATCCTGCGAGGCGACCCTGATCTCGGCAGCACCGCCAAACTTCAGCGCGTTATCGACGAGATTGCCCACGATCCGGCGCAACGCCTGAGGACGCGTCACGAGTGCAGTATCGATTCGACCGTGTAGCGAAACGTCCTGGCCGGCATCGACGTAGTCGAACACGAGGCTGTCGAACAGCGCGTTCGGATCGATACGCAGGGGCGCCTCGCTGGCGCCGTGCATGGTGCGCGCGTACGTGACGCCTTCCTTGACCATCGTTTCCATTTCCTTCAGGTCCTGCTGCAGCTTGGCGCCCTCCGGGCTCTCGTCCATCACGTCGACGCGCAAACGCATGCGGGTAATCGGCGTTTGCAGGTCGTGCGAGATCGCCGCGAGGATCTGCAAGCGCTCGGTCATGTACAGCCTGATGCGATCCTGCATGGCGTTGAACGCTCTCGCTGCGCGCGCCACTTCGTCCGGCCCGTCTTCAGGCAGGCGCTCCACCTTAAGGTCGGGGCCCAAGGTATCCGCCGCTCGCGCCAAATGGCTCAACGGGCGCGTCGCAAGCCGTACCGCCAGCCAGCAGCACGCAGCCAGCACCACCAGTTGCAGCACCAGCAACCATGACAACCACGGTGACAGCGGCGCGCCCGGCATGGGGCGATAGTCGATCGTCAGCGGCGTGCCGTCGCTCAACTGCAGATGAACCTGCAAGCGGTCCGGATCGCCGGGGACGGCGTTGGCGGTGAGCGGATAGCGCTTGCCGATGCCATCTGCGATCGATTGAGCCACTCTCGCTGAGAGCTTGGCATCCGGCGGCGCGCCCGCGACCCCGGGTCCGAGATTGAAGGTATAGGTGCGCCGCGCCAGCCTCGGCAGCCATTCGGCGCGTTCGTTGGCAGGCAAATGATCGAGCAGCGCGACGGAACTGGTGACCTCGCGTTCGATGTATCCCATCATCACGTTCGTCATGGTCTGGTCCCGCTCCGTCATGGTGAGCCAGACCGACAGCGTTTGCACCAGCGCAAGGCTGACAAAGAGAATCAAGGCAAGCCGCGCGAACAGCGTGCGCGGCCAACGCAGCAATGTACTCAGCTTCATGGACTGCCTTCGATCATGGTCACCGCCGCCGAAAATACATAACCCTCGCTGCGCAACGTCTTGATGTACCGAGGCTCACGCGCGGTGTCCTGCAAGCGCTGCCGCAAACGGCTAACCAGCAGATCAATCGAGCGGTCGAACGCATCGGCCTGGCGGCCCTGGGTCAGATTGAGCAACTGATCGCGCGTGAGCACTCGTTGCGGATGATCGAGAAACACGCGCAGCAGCCGATACTCCGCGCCACTTAAGGCCACCATAGTGCCTTCAGCATCGAGCAAATGACGCGCCGTGGTATCGAGGCGCCAATCGCCGAAGGCAATCATTGGCGCCGTTTCCGTCACCTGCATGCCGGGCGGCAGCATCCGCGCGCGGCGCAATACCGAGCGGATGCGCGCCAGCAACTCGCGCACCGCGAACGGCTTGGACAGGTAGTCGTCCGCGCCCATTTCCAGCCCGACGATGCGATCCGTCTCCTCGCTGCGGGCGGTCAGCATCAAGACCGGCACTGCGCGAAACTTGCCGGCACGCAATTCCCGGCACAGCACGAGACCATCCTCGCCGGGCATCATCAGATCCAGCACGATCAGATCAGGCGCGCCCTGCTCGAGGACCGTGCGCATCTGCCGGCCGTTGGCGGCCAGCGAAACACGCATGCCGTTCTTCTCGAGATAGGTGGCGAGCAATTCGCGGATGCCGCGATCGTCGTCGACGATCAGCACGTGGTCTGTGGTTTCCATCAATGAATCAATCCCTTCGACGATTGACGCGCACCCGGTTCACGTTGATCAGCGAACAGTGCACGGGGTGCGCCAGTTCCGCCGCCAATCCACCCGCGAGGAAGGCGAGAATTGTCATGAGCCTTCTCATGCATCCTCCACGACCGACAGGCTGGCGCCATTGGCGACGCTCGCCTCCAGCGTATACGGATCGACACCCTCCAGGCAACCGATGTTGACCCGCCACAGCTGCGGATCTCTACGCGTCTGATGGAACGGATAAATTCCGCAATGCTTGCAGAAGTAGTGCTTCGCCGTGCGTGTATTGAACTGATAGAGCGTCAGCGCTTCCTCACCCTGCAGGATCTTCAGTTCGCCCGCGGCAAACGGCGGCGTCATCAGCGCGCCCTTGCGCCGGCACAGGCTGCAATTGCAACGCCCGGCAGGCTGAACATCGGTATGGACTTCAAATTTCACGGTCCCGCAATGACAGGATCCTTGCAGCAGTTCGGTACTCATGTGGCTTCTCCACAGTAGGGATGGCTGCTTTATAGCCCAGGACGCACGACGCTTTGTATCCCAATGTATCTGGGCGTTCCCCCGACACAAAACATTGCACCCGCGCCGTCCCGGCGACACAAGCCAGATACGAACGGGCGTTCAAATGCACCCATGCCAACCACTGGACTGCCCAATGCGGCGTACGGGCCCATGCCCGGATCGCCGCTCTGCTCTCCGCTCTGAAAGGACGCTGACATGCTCTCCCGACTCAAAACCACCGCTACCGTCGCCCTGTTCGCCGCAACCGTCGCAGCCGGCGCCGCTGCAATCGCAACGCTCGTTGCAAGCCCCTCGGCCAGCGCTGCCGCCGGTCCAGTTGCAAACCAGCTCGACAACAACGCGACCGCGCCGGAATTCACCGGCATCGATAAATGGCTGAATAGCGATCCCCTGACCATGCAACAGTTGCGCGGCAAGGTCGTGCTGGTCGATTTCTGGACCTACACCTGCATCAACTGCATCCACGTACTGCCCTACGTCAAGACCTGGAATCAGAAATACAAGGACCAGGGCCTGGCGGTGGTCGGCGTCCACACACCCGAGTATCCGTTCGAGCGCAGCACCGACAACGTCAAGACGGCGATCAAGCGCTTCGGCATTACGTTCCCGGTCGCGCAGGACAATAACTACGCAACATGGCGTGCCTACGACAACCAGTATTGGCCTGCGTTTTATCTGGTCGACAAGAAAGGACACGTGGCCTACACGCACTTCGGCGAAGGCGACTACGAACAGACCGAAGCGAAGATCAAGGCCTTGCTGGCGGAAAACCCGTGATTCGTATCGCAATGTATCCGGGCTAACCAATCAGTCATGCGCGCCCGGCACGATCTCGCGACTGAACACATCCATCTCGCGAATCAGGCTCTGGGCGGCAAGCTTCACCAGCGCGCCGCCCTTCTCCTGGGATGCCTGCGCTGGGTCCGAGCCCATCCGTCCATCGGGATAGCGCGCGCGGAACTCGAGCGCCTCGCGAATCGGCCCGGACGGTGCGATCTGCGGGGCGTAGCGAGCTGTCTTGATCGTCTCAGGAAGCGCCCACTGAGTGATGGCGATCTCGGAGGGCGTCGCATGCACGCCATGTCCTTCGGGAAACTGCTCGCGCGCCAGCTCGCCGACGCCTTCGAGATCCCACCAGTTGCATAGCTTCAGTGCGAAGTCCAGGCGGCGCCGCGCAAAACTGGCCTCGGCATAGATCTCGGAGAAAGCAGCTTCGATCGACGCGATGTTGCCGCCGTGGCCGTTCAGAAACAGGATTTTCTCGAAGCCATGAACCGCAAGCGAGCGCGTCCAGTCGCCAATGGCCGCAATGAAAGTCGACGGCCGCAAGGAGATGGTTCCAGGAAAGCCCAGGTGATGCTGCGCCATGCCGATATTGAAGGTCGGCGCAATCAGGATGTCCGCACCCTTCTCGGCTTCGTGCGCGATGATTTCCGGACACAGCCAGTCGGTACCCAGAAGACCGGTGGGGCCATGCTGCTCGTTCGAGCCGATAGGAACGACGATCGAACGGCTTCGCTCCAGGTATTGCCCCACTTCGGCCCATGTCGACAGGTGTAAAAGCATTTGAATTCCTCTGCTTCGCCGTGTCCCGCAGGAGCGCGGCGCATTGGGTTGACTGCAGCTTCCTCGACGACACCTGCGGGTGTCTGTCGAGGCGTGTCCTTATCCGGATGTGGGCGCGCCCAGAGCGCTATTCTGACGGCAATCTGTTCGCGACAAGCAGCGCGGAGCCGCATAGCGCGAGGCCGGCAATGATCAGGAGTCCAAGATGCAGGTTGCCGGTTGCCATCTTCGCCCAGCCGATGATGGCGGGTCCCCAGAATCCGCCGGACAAGCCGATCGTATTGATCAAGGCGATACCGCCCGCTGCCGCGTCGCCCTTGATGTATTCAGAGGGAATGGCCCAAAACACCGTGTACGCCATCCACAGCATCGTCGTGGTGAGCGTCAACAGGACGAGCGTGGCGATGAGGTTGCCGTCCATCAAAACCGACAGGGAAAGCAATACCGCGGCGAGCAGCGCCGGCACCGAGCTGTGATAGCGCCGTTCGCCGCGTGTGTCCGATCTGCGGCCGATGAGATACATACCGAAGGCGGCCCCAACGTACGGAATTGCCGAATACCAGCCGAGCCTGATCGTATCGTTGACGCCTTGCGACTTCATGATGGTCGGCAGCCAGAAGCTCATGGCATAGATCGACGCGATGATGCAGAAGTACGCGCACGCCAGCAGATAGATCTTGGGGTTGCGCAAGACAGCCTTGAACGAGTGATCTCCAGCTGGGGTCGCCACGAGTTCGGCTTCGAGCAGACGCTTCTCGTCATCGCTCAGCCAGCTAGCCTGCGCCGGCCGGTCCGACAGGACAAACAGCGTCAGCACGCCCAGCACGATGCACGGCAAGCCTTCAGCGAGAAACATCCACTGCCAGCCGGCCAGACCCGCTGTCCCGGCGAAGGTGGTCATCAGCCAGGCCGAGACGGGGCCACCCACGATACCGCCGATCGGCCCGGCGAGAAAAACGATCGCGATGGCCCGGGCCATACGCGAGGGACCGTACCAGCGCGACAGGTAAAAAATCATACCCGGTGCGAAACCCGCTTCGAAGATGCCGAGCAGAAAGCGCATGCCGTAGAACATATGCACGTTGCGCACAAATAGCATGCAAGCTGATGTGATGCCCCACAACACCAGGATTCGACAGAAGGTTTTCCGTGCGCCGACTCTCGGCAGCATAAGGTTGCTCGGCAGTTCGAACAGCACGTAGCCCAGAAAGAAGATACCGGCGCCCACGCCGTAAGCGGCATCGGAAAAACCGAGGTCGCTTTGCATCTGCAACTTGGCAAAGCCGACGTTGACGCGATCCAGATAAGCGAACAGATAACAGATCAGAAGAAACGGGAGTAGCCGCCAGTTAAGCCTGTCGTAGAGCGCGGAAACATCGTCCCCGTCGATTGTGGTTTGAATTGCTGCCATGGCTGTCTCCCTGTTCACCGTTTAGTCCGGCTCGTCTTCCGGATGAATAGTGGCGACGCCCAGCCGAACTAGCAACAGCAACTAAGTTCACGTATCGTTGCTCACAGGGCAACGACAGCAACGGCAGCAATGAAAGGACAGCCGACATGCGAGAAATCAACCAGCAACGCCTCCGCTATTTCCATGAAGTGCTGACTCACGGCACGATTCGCGGCGCCGCGGATAGCCTCAATACGTCGCCCTCCGTGATTACGCGCCAGATCAAGCTACTGGAAGACGAACTCGGCGTGATGCTGTTCGAGCGCCAGGCCCGCGGCGTCAAGCCCACTGAGTCGGCGGCGCATCTGCTCGAGTTCTGGCGAGGGTACCGGTCACAGCAGGAGAAACTGGAGGACCAGCTTCATGCCTTGCAGGGCCTCCAGCAGGGCCATGTTCAACTGGCCATCAGTGAAGGCTATGTCGATGCGCTGGTTGACGAAGTGCTCACCCCGTTTTGTGCGCGCTACCCCAAGCTCGACATCGGCGTAGAGATCCTTGCGGTCGACGACGTGCTGAATGAAGTGGCCGAAAGCCGCGCGCATATCGGCCTGGCCTACAACCCACCGCCGCATTCACGCATCGAATATCGCGCAAGTTCAGCGCAACCCGTCGTTCTGCTGGTCCGCCCGGAGCATCCGCT
The DNA here is from genome assembly GCA_036383775.1 of Paraburkholderia sp. Taxonomy (GTDB): domain Bacteria; phylum Pseudomonadota; class Gammaproteobacteria; order Burkholderiales; family Burkholderiaceae; genus Paraburkholderia. The sequence continues at coordinate 6,771 of DASVNP010000206.1, forward strand.
GGCGGTGAGAGGCGGGCCGGCAAGCATCCAAGACGTGCTCGCCTATCCGCTTGCCCTGATGCCGGCCACCTTCGGAATCGGTCACGCGGCAAAGATGCTGGCGTTCGCCGAGAACATCGAGATCCGTCCGACGCTCACCACGAATTCGCTAAGCGCGCTCAAACGCTTCGTCGCGTCAGAAAACTTCGTGACGCTCGTTGGCGAATTTGCCGCGTATCGGGAGATCGCGGCGGGTGAATTGACCGTCGTGCCGATCGACCATCCGTTGTTCCGCGGTACCAAGGCGCGGCTGCTCGTCAAATCCGGCCGGCCGCTCGCGGCCGCCCCGCAGGAGATGCTCGAATGGATCCTGCGCCGCATGACCATGTTCGCGGAAGCGGAAAACCCGTGATTCGTATCGCAATGTATCTGGGCATGCAGGTGATACAGAACATTGCAATTGACCCGGTTTCCCGACACAAGTCAGATACGTCCGCACGTTCTAATGCCTCAACGCCGGATGCAAGACACAAGCAAATCGCAGATGACTGACCGAAATGCTGTCCTTGCTCCTGACATCGCGGCGCCTTCCTTTTAATTTATTGGTTCACGGAGAACGACATGAAAACCTCAATGATCGCTTTGGCATTCGCTGCATTCGCTACCGCTGGCTTCGCTCATGCATCCGAAGCTCCCGCAACAACCGCTGCTCAATCGGCCGCCCCGCAAGTGCAGCAATGGAACCCGAACCAAACCGGCGCAACGCAGAAGACCCGCGCCGAGGTCCGCCACGAACTGGTGCAAGCCCAGCAGGATGGTCAACTCGCCCAGCTCAGCAGCTTGTATCGCGGCAGCTGATTATCTTAGCCTCGTTGGATTGAATTCTGCTTCCAATACGGGAAGCAATCCTCCTGGTTTAGTATCCTTCGCGCGTTTCAATACTTCGACGCCGAGCGTTGCTCGGCGTCGAATTTCGTTTACATCAGTACCGAACGCTGCTTGCGGTGACCGGCGGCAACGCTTGCGTCACGTGTCCATCGACTGCGGCGCCGGCGAAGATAAAACTCGTCAAAACATGAGCGTTGATATCTGCGGGGAAGTTGAGCGCGGACTTAGACACTTCGTCGAGCATCGCGATCTGAGCAACGCAGCGCTGAGCTAACCTCAAGGATGAAGTAACCCTCGTTTTTTAACCGGGTGTCGAGCCCGCGTAAAATCATCCACTCGTTTCGAGGCACACTCACTCGCCGCACACATCGGACCCGACATGGAAATCAAGTGGATTGAGGACTTCATCGCGCTCTCCCAGTATCAGAGTTTCTCGCGCGCGGCGGAATTTCGGAATGTCACCCAGTCGGGCTTCAGCAGGCGCATTCAATCGCTTGAGCAGTGGGTGGGCGCGGACCTCATCGACCGAAGCAGCTTCCCTCCCACACTGACACCTGCCGGACAACTCTTTCGCGAGGCAGCGGTAGACATCCTTGGGAAGCTATTCGACACGCGAGCCATTATTCGCATCGACCAACGCATGGCGGGCAAAGGCCTGCAGATTGCAGCGGGTCATACGATCGCGCTAAGTTTCCTGCCTGCCTGGTTAAAAGCGCTCACTGCGCGCTTCGGGGAGGTACGTGCACGCGTAATACCTACCAATGTCCACGACTCCATCCTGATGCTCGTGAACGGCAACTGCGAATTGATGTTTGCCTATCATCACCCGGAGCTGCCTCTCCATCTCGATCCGATCAGGTACGAGCATCTCACCGTAGGCGTCGATATATTGATGCCTGTCTGCCGGCCGAATCCGCGTGGCGCGCCGATATTCCGCTTACCGGGCACGGCGGCGCGCCCATTGCCGTTGATTACGTACACGGAAACCAGCTATTTCGGCCGCTGCCTCGCACTCCTCCTCGGCCGGGTCGATGCCACCCCGGCTTTGCGGCCTCACTACGAGTCCGACATGGCCGAGGTCCTCAAGAAACTGGTCCTGGAAGGCGAAGGCGTTGCCTGGCTGCCAAAAAGCTCGATCGTCGCCGAGCTCGACGCGGGCGAACTCGTCCCAGCCGGCCGGGATGCGTGGCATCTCGAAGTTGAGCTTCGCGTCTACCGCGATGCCTCGAACCGCAGCGAGTTTCTGGACACGCTTTGGCGTCACCTTCGCGCCGAATCGCAGGTTGTTGATTAAGGGTAATCCCGCGTTATGCGAGTCTCGCATATCCCCATGCAGGACCCGCATTGAGTCTTTTTTGTTCATCTCTATCATCCGTCCATACACAGAAACGTCGCTCCGCTAGCGGTGTTTTTGCCTCCTGCCAGCGTACGGTGGTCACGTCAGACCCTTGTGCGCCTTCCTCGGACTGATGGAAATGAAAAACCGCCTAACGTTCTATATTGTGGTCGGCATGGTGCTCGGCGTGATTGTCGGTTACGTGTGCCATCGGACCGTAGCCGATGCTGCAGAAGCCAAAACAATCGCCGGTTACTTCTCGATCATTACCGATATCTTCTTGCGGCTTGTGAAGATGATTATCGCGCCGCTCGTCTTCGCCACGCTGGTGTCCGGGCTCGCCGGAATGGAAGGAACGAGCGACGTGCGCAGAATCGGGTTCAGGTCGGTGGGATGGTTCGTGTGCGCCTCGCTGTTCTCGCTCGCACTTGGCCTCGTTCTCGCGAATGCGTTGCAGCCCGGCGCCGGCTTGCATATGACGCAGACCAGTTCCGATGTTGCCACCGGTCTCAATACCGCGGGTCTGAACTTCAAGGACTTCGTCACGCATGCGTTTCCGTCCAGCATCATCGACGCGATGGCTCGGAATGACATTCTTCAGATTCTCGTCTTCTCTGTGTTGTTTGGCGTGGTGCTGAGCGCCATCAAGACGGACCCGCGCGTCACACCGTTGATCGCAGGCATCGATGCACTCGTCCCCGCGATGCTGAAGCTGACCGACTATGTGATGCGGCTCGCTCCGATTGGTGTCTTCGGCGCGCTTGCCTCCGCGATTACGGTGCACGGCCTGGACGTGTTGACCACCTACGGCAAGCTCGTCGGAAGCTTCTATCTCGGCCTCGTCCTGCTGTGGGCAGCGCTTATCCTCGTTGGCCACGTCTTTCTGGGCAAATCGATCTGGAAGTTGCTAAGAGCGGTCCGGGAACCCGCGATGCTCGCCTTCTCTACCGCAAGCAGCGAAGCCGCTTATCCGCGCCTGACCGAGAAGCTTGAACAGTTCGGTATCGACAAAAAGGTAGTCGGCTTTACGTTGCCGCTCGGCTACGCGTTCAACCTGGACGGATCAATGATGTACCAGGCGTTTGCCGCGATTTTTATCGCGCAAGCCTTCGGCATCGACATGCCGCTCAGCGCCCAGATCATGATGTTGCTCGTGCTTATGTTGAGCAGCAAAGGGATGGCCGGCGTCGCAAGAGGTTCCGTGGTGGTGGTTGCGGCCGTCGCCCCGATGTTTCATTTGCCGCCGTCCGGCGTGGTGTTGATCCTCGCCATCGATCAGATTCTCGATATGGGGCGAACCGCCACGAACGTGATCGGCAACAGTATCGCGACGGCCGTTATCGCGAAGTGGGAGGCCAAGCGCGCTGCCAGGCAGAACGACGTAGAGAACAACGTTGTTCTCGGCCAACTGCAAGGCGAAACAAAATGATCAGCGCAAACGTGCTGAGCGGGAAGAAGTTTGGCGTGGTGGGCGGCCTGGGTCCACTAGCGAGTGCGGATGTCTTTTTCAAGCTCGTCAAATCGACGCCCGCCTCGAGCGATGCCGAACATGTCGATGTCATTTTTGAGCAGCATCCCTTCCGAAGCGCAGCCATAGGAAGTGAGGCGACGACTCAACGGAAACTGTACATTTTCGACATGATTAGCGGCTTCGAGAAAAGGGGCGTCACGACCGTTGTACTCCCCTGCTTTCTCAGCCACACGTTTATCGACGAACTGAAGGCTAACTCGCCCTTGCAGATCGTCGATATGGTGGAAGCTGTCCGCAGCCACGTTCGAAGAAAATTTCCGGCTGCACGGCGAATCGGCGTGCTGACCTCGGACTACACCCATCGAAAGGGACTATTCGAAAAGTACTTCGCGGAGCCGGAATTCGAAGTCGTTCATCCCCGTGCGCGCGATAGTGTCGATCTCATCACCGAAGCCGTCTACGGCGCGAACGGCATCAAGAGCGGAAATCTGTCCGGCCGTCCCGTCGCGCTTCTGCGCGAGGCGTGCGAGGACCTCATCGCGCAAGGTGCACAAATCATCGTGCCCGGTCTGACGGAGATTGCGCTTGTGGCGGAGGAAATGGGCTCGTTTCGAGTGCCGCTGATCGATTCGAATCTTGCGTATGCGCAGTACGTGATTGCGGGCGAATACGGTTTGCCCGAATCCATTTTCAAAGTGGGCGTGGTCGGTGGAGTCGGGCCCGCGGCGACGGTGGACTTCATGCAGAAGATCGTACGCAATACGCCGGCGAATCGGGATCAGGACCATATCAGGCTTCTCATCGAACAGAATCCGCAGATTCCCGACCGCACAGAAAACCTGATTGGTGACGGCCCCGATCCGACTATTTCGCTTTACGCGACCTGCAAGAAGCTCGAGTCGGGCGACGCGGATCTCATCGCTATTCCGTGCAACACCGCTCACGCATTTGTCGAGCGCATTCAGCCGTATCTGGGCATTCCGATCGTCAATATGCTGACGGTGACGGTCCGCCATCTGCGCGAAACGTTTCCGTTGTTGCGCTCCGTCGGCGTGCTGGCCACCTCCGGCACGATCGCAAGCGGTGTCTATGAAAAGGCCCTCGAATCGCAGGGTTTGCGGCAAATCGTTCCAGCAGCGGAATTGCAAGCCCGCGTGATGGAAGCGATCTACGGCAAGGAAGGGGTAAAAGCGGGATTCACTACGGGGCGATGCCTCGACGACATCTCCGCAGCGATTGATGGGCTCATAGCGGAAGGCGTCGAGGTCATCGTCCTCGGATGTACCGAATTGCCGCTTTTATTGCCACAGACGAGTTTCGTGGGCACGACTGGCGCACGCGTGAGTCTTGTCGATCCAACCGATGTCCTTGCACAGCAATGCGTGGCCTTGGCGACAGCGGCCGCGGAACGCCCCGTTTCTTTGCGCTGTTAAATCCTTTTGTAGGAGACTGGATATGAACATCAACACTACCCTTCAACGGGTCGCCTCTCTGCGCAGGCCGAGCACGACGCTCACCGCTGCGCTTCTCGTCTGCGCTAGCTGCTTGTGTGGTACGAGCGTGTGGGCTGCAGACGCCACGTCTGATAGTGCGACAGCCACTGCGGCAGCAAGTCCGGCGGCCGGATCTCCCCGGATTCTTGTTCTCGCAACCGGCGGCACGATCGCCGGCACAACTGACCCGCGTTCGGCCATCGGCTACAACTCGGGCAATGTCAAAGGCCAGGAACTGGTTCGGGCGGTTCCGGGCATTGAGAAACTCGCGAGCATCAACTCCGAGCAGATTTCCAATGTCGGGTCGCAGGATATGAACGACGAGATCTGGTTCCGGCTTGCGCGCCGCATCCAGGAAGCCTTCGATCGAAACGAAGCAGATGGGATCGTGATCACCCACGGCACAGATACGATGGAAGAAACGGCATTCTTCCTGCAAAACGTGGTGCGCTCGGACAAACCGGTGGTACTCGTCGGGTCAATGCGGCCGGGCGGATCGACGAGCGCGGATGGCCCTGGCAATCTCTACGAAGCGGTGGAGGTCGCAGCGAGTCCGAAATCTCGAGGCAGAGGTGTGATGGTGGTCATGAATGACCAGATTCACGCGCCGCGCTGGATCACCAAAACCAACACGACTGCCGTGCAGACTTTTGCTTCGCCCAACGCGGGCGTGATTGGCTATGTCGATCCGGCGAGCATTCGTTTTGTCGCGCCTGCGCCTGTGCTTGCATCAACGCGTGATGTGCTTGGCTTGCCGGCGAATGGCCACCTGCCGCGTGTAGAAATCGTTTATGCGCACAGCAATATGGACGGCGCCCAGATTGATCACGCTATTGCCGATGGTGCAAAAGGGATCGTATTGGCGGGCGAAGGCGATGGCGATGCGTCCAAGGAAGCACTGGCTGCCCTCGACCGGGCGGCGAAGAAGGGCATTGTCGTTGTCCGTTCGACGCGTGTGATGTCTGGATTCGTTAACAGAAATGTGGAGGTCGAAGACGACAAGCGCGGCTTCGTCGTCTCGTTCGATCTGAATCCCCAAAAGGCGCGCTTGCTCACCCAGTTACTCGTCGCAAACGGCATCACTAACCCCGGCAAGGTTCAGCAGGCGTTTTCGGCTACCTTTTGACTGTGGTCCGGCAAGCGCTGATTAGCGGCCTGCGCCGCTAATCAGGTAGCGCTCGATGTGAAGTCGTGCGCGATACGTGTTCCCTTTGTTGCCGAGCGGCTGTTGCCCAGCGCACGCACTGGCCCGAAAGCGACAGGTGTCAGCGGGATCGCACGGGCACGGTCCGCCTCCGGATACAAGGTGAGATCCCACTCAATGACAAGATCAGCGCCTTCCGAGTTGATCCGTATCGAGCGCGAATTCGGTTCGCAGGCAACGTTTTCCGGCGCAACACCGTTCGCGGCTCGCTCGCCGCGCAGCACGCAAGTCGCATGATGCGCCGCGCAGCATGACCGCCACAACCTGATCCACGCCCTACAACGTGGCAGTCACGCCGCCATCCACGTAAAGGATATGGCCGTTCACGAAGTTCGAAGCGTCGCTCGCCAGAAACACGGCAGCGCCGACGAGATCTTCCACATCGCCCCAACGTCGCGATGGCGTGCGTCCAATCAGCCAGTTGCTGAACGTTTCGTCCTTGACAAGCGCCTCGGTCAACTCCGTCTTGAAGTAGCCCGGCCCAAGGCCATTGACCTGGATGCCATGTTGCCCCCAGTCGATTGCCATGCCTTTCGTCAGCATCTTCACCGCGCCTTTGCTCGCGGTGTAGGCCGCGATGTTGGGGCGCCCCAGTTCGCTTTGCACCGAACAGATGTTGACGATCTTGCCGCGCTTGCGAGCAATCATGTGCCGCGCGACCGCCTGGCCGACCAGGAACACGCTGTCGACATTGGTCTTCATCAATTCTTCCCATTGGGCATGGGAAAACTGTTCAAGCGGCGCACGGCGTTGCATGCCGGCGTTGTTGACGAGAATGTCGATCGCACCAATGTCGCGTTCGATATCGGCAATCGCCGCGTCGACCTCAGTGGCCGACGTCACATCGAAACTTGCCGCATGGACGATCGCTCCCTCGTCGCGCAACCGGCTGACAGCCTCTGCCAGTCTGGCCGCATTGCGGCCATTCAGAATTACTTCGGCGCCGACGCCTGCCAATCCTTTGGCCAGCGCGTAACCGATACCCGTACTCGACCCGGTAACCAGAGCACGACGCCCCGACAGATCGAACATCTTCAGATTGTTGTTCAACTCAACTCCT
>DASVNP010000207.1:0-6010 GCA_036383775.1 Paraburkholderia sp.
CATTTCCATCTGCCGTTCCTGCAGCGACACCGCGGCTTTGCCGTGCGGGTTCGCAAGCCGGATCGTCGCGAGCATTTCCGCGTGTTCGGCGAAGAATTCGGGGTTGGCGAGCAGATATTCGGCGACTTCGCGATCGTTCATGGTTTCGGCTAAAGGACTACGGGGCGGCGCCAGAGGCGGCGCATCGGTCAATGGGTTCAGGCGGCCTGCGAGTCGGCCAGCGCGTCGGGCAGCGAATCTGCCAATTCAATCTCACCGGAGAAGACGGTTGCGGCGGGACCGGCCATCAGCAGCGGCTGGCCTTCCTGCGTGCTGTCCCACGTGATCGTCAGGTCGCCGCCGTGCGTGTGCACGAGCACCGGCGCATCGAGCAGCCCGCGCCGGATGCCGGCCGCGACGGCCGCGCAGGCGCCTGTGCCGCATGCCAGCGTTTCACCGGCGCCGCGCTCGTAGACGCGCAATTTGATCTCGCTACGGCCGACGATCTGCATGAAGCCCGCGTTCACTCGCTGCGGGAAACGCGCATGCCGCTCGATCACCGGGCCTTCGACCAGCACCGGGAATGCCTCGACGTCCTCGACCACCTGCACGGCGTGCGGATTGCCCATCGACACCACCGAAATCCAGCGCGTCGTGCCAGTCACGTCGAGCGGCCAGAGCGTGTCCGCGCCTTCGCGGCGGCCTTCCAGGCCCTTGGTGGCGAACGGCACGCGTTCCGGATCGAACACCGGCGCGCCCATGTCGACCAGCACTTCGCCGTTGTCCTGCATGGTCAGCGTGATGGTGCCCTTTTGTACCTGCACACGCACGCTGCGCTGATCGGTCAGGCCGCTATCGCGCACGAACTTGACGAAACAGCGCGCGCCATTGCCGCAATGCTCCACTTCGCCGCCGTCGCAGTTAAAGATGCGGTATCTGAAATCGACGCCCTCAACGGTTGGCTTTTCGACCAGCAGCAACTGGTCGGCGCCGACGCCGAAATGCCGGTCGGCGAGCGCGCGCACCTGCGCCGGCGTCAGGTTGACCGGTTGGGTGTAGCCGTCGAGCACGACGAAGTCGTTGCCCGCGCCGTGCATTTTGGTGAATTTCAGTTTCATCGCGCTATTGTAAGTGACGCGCCTGCAGGTGGGCCGCCCGCGGCGTTATTTCCGCGTTCTGGCGCTTTTTTACGCGCCGTTCCGCCGTCAGGCGGCCGGCCGCTCAGTACACGCTCGGGACGCCAGGCGGCCGCGTCTTGAAGCGCTTGTGAACCCAGTAGTACTGCTCGGGCATCAGCGGGATCTGCTCTTCGAGAAAGGCGTTCATGCGCCGCGCGTCCGCGTCGTCGTCTCCGGTCGGGTAGTTGTCCCACGGCTTGAACACTTTCAGCCGGTATCCCTTGTAGTTCGGCAGCACCTCGCCGATGAACGGCAGGACCTGCGCGTGCCCGACCTTCGCCAGACGCCCCACCGCGGTCAGCGTGCAGGTCGGCACGCCGAAGAACGGCACGAAGGTGGAGTTGCGCGCGCCGTAGTCCATGTCCGCGCCGAGCATGACCGGTTTGCCCTCGCGTAGCCAGCGCAGCACGACGCGCGCGCTGTCGGCGCGGCTTGCCATGTCCGCGCCGAAACGCCCGCGCGCCGCTTTGGCGACCTCCTCGAGTTCCGGGTTCGACATCGGCTGATAGAGCGAGCCGCATTGCCGTTTGAGTGAGTAGTTAATGAAGATCGAGCCGGCTTCGATCCCGACGAAGTGAAAGCCGAGAAGCAGGGTAGGCGGCATATTCGGGTCGGTGAGGTCGACCGCGCTGTCGACTTGGATCAGCTTTTCGAGTTTCTTCGCCGTTCCGAACCATTGCACGCTGCGCTCGACGTAACTGCGAATCGCGTGGCGGAAATGCTTCTGGGCGACCTCTTCGCGGCGCTCATCGCTCCATTCGGGGAAGCACAGCTTCAGATTGATATGAACAATGCGCCTGCGCCGGCTCGGAATCTGATAGAGCAGCCAGCCGAGGCCATCGCCGAAACGGGCGATGAGACCATAGGGCAACAAGGCAAACAGTTTCAGCAGGCCGATCGCGAGCCTCGCGCCATAGCGGCTCAGCATGCCGCCTCCTCGACGGGCGCGCATGAGGCGCCGCGCGGGACGGGTTTCAGAAAAGCGGAAAGGTTGACGTAATACCGCACGCTTGGACACTCTGTGACAATCGAAAGAAGTCGCTATAATAAGGGCTTCGCCGAGTTAATAGACAACTTGCGGGGCGAAGCCGGTGGGTGCGATCCATGTGATTTGCGCCTCCTGGGTAGGTAATCCGCTAAAGCGTCGCCGCTTCAAGGCTCCCGAAGCTGGCTACGTGAAACTCAACCGTAACCACACAACAGGAGTCTGCAACGTGGCAAACAACTATCTTTTCACATCCGAATCCGTGTCTGAAGGGCATCCCGACAAGGTCGCGGATCAGATTTCGGACGCCATTCTCGACGCCATCCTGGCGCAAGACAAATACTCGCGTGTCGCGGCTGAAACGCTGTGCAACACGGGTCTCGTCGTGCTCGCCGGTGAAATCACCACCACCGCGAACGTCGATTACATCCAGGTCGCGCGCAATACGATCAAGCGCATCGGCTACGACAACACCGACTACGGCATCGACTACCGCGGCTGCGCGGTGCTCGTCGCGTACGACAAGCAATCGCCGGACATCGCCCAGGGCGTGGACCGCGCGCACGACAACAACCTCGATCAAGGCGCCGGCGACCAGGGCCTGATGTTCGGTTATGCGTGCGAAGAAACCCCGGAACTGATGCCGTTGCCGATCCACCTGTCGCACCGACTGGTGGAGCGTCAGGCGAATCTGCGCCGCGACGGCCGCCTGCCGTGGCTGCGTCCGGACGCGAAGTCGCAGGTTACCGTGCGCTATGTCGACGGCAAGCCGCATTCCATCGACACGGTCGTGCTGTCCACGCAGCATTCGCCGGACATCGAACTGGCCACGCTGCGCGAAGCCGTGATCGAAGAAGTCATCAAGCCGGTGTTGCCGGCCGACCTCATCAAGGGCGACATCAAGTTCCTCGTGAACCCGACCGGTCGTTTCGTGATCGGCGGTCCGCAAGGCGATTGCGGTCTGACGGGCCGCAAGATCATCGTCGATACGTACGGCGGTGCCGCGCCGCACGGCGGCGGCGCGTTTTCGGGCAAGGATCCGTCGAAGGTCGACCGTTCGGCGGCTTACGCCGGCCGTTATGTCGCGAAGAACATCGTGGCCGCGGGTCTGGCTTCGCGCTGCCTGATTCAGGTGTCGTACGCGATTGGCGTCGCCCAGCCGACCTCGGTGATGGTCAACACGTTCGGCACGGGCCGCGTGTCGGATGCAACGATCACGAAGCTCGTGCAGGAGCATTTCGATCTGCGTCCGAAGGGCATCATCCAGATGCTCGACCTGCTGCGCCCGATCTACGAGAAGAGCGCGGCGTACGGTCACTTCGGCCGCGAAGAGCCGGAATTCACGTGGGAAGCCACGGACAAGGCACTGGCGCTCGCCGAGGCCGCCGGCACGGAGCCGGTTGCCGCGCTGGCCGAGTAATGGCCAGCTAATGGTCACTTAGGCGCGAGTTCTCCGCTTCAGCAAAAAACCCCGCCGGCGCAAGCCGGGCGGGGTTTTTTCTTGTCTGCAATTTTTGTCGTTGCGCGCTAGGCCCACGGCATCGCGAACCGTGAAGCGCACCCTCGCGACGCCGCGCAACACTCGCTAAAACAGTCACTGCCGCGCGTACTCTCCAACCTGGTTCTTAACGGCTCGCGAACGCAAACACAAACCAGCCGGAGCTGCTGCTCGTCGACATGCGGCGCGGGCGGCGGCTCGTGTTGGTCGACGCCACGACCGGTGCCCGTTGCTTAGCGGTGAGGCGCAGCGGTGTCGGTTTGCGCAACAGCGTGCGCAGCGAAAAGCGACGCGTACCGCCTTGCAGGCGCAACGCCGCGAAGAACGTGTGGAACCAGGTGCGAATGCCGTCGACGGCTTTGGCATCGCGCCATTGTTCGCCCAACGCGCGGGCGCGCGTGGCATGGTGCCGCAGTGCGCGCACGACATGGCGGCGCGCCGGACGCGCTGCTTTCAGCGCGGCGCGGGTAAGACGGGTGTTCAGAAGAGTATGCATGGCTTCACAAGCCGGCAGGGCGCCGCGCGATGGTGTGTGCGTCAGGAGCAGCACCAAATGTGCCAGTGACGGTGTCGCGATGGACGGCGCAAGAGCCCGGACTTCGATGGAAAAGCGCACGGAGGACAGCGGAGCCGGCCTTGGTGGCCTGTACACCGCGCAAGAGTGCAGGAGTGGCGATCAACATGCGAGAAGGCTACACGCGATTCGTGACGTGAGAAAGTCGGTTTTTACCCTGCGAATAAGGGTTTTTACGAGGAAGATCGCGACTCGCACCTGACGGGGGCGCGCCCTTTGCGACCGATTATCGTGCGTCTGTGCCCGCTCAATGTGCGGCGAAATTGAGTCGCGCGCATGAAAGTAGTGCGTCAGCCGACCGGCCGGAAGGTGAAACTGCGCACAGCACGATCGTGCCCGTTTTACAATCGAGCATCAGCTAGTCGACAGTCACGGAACACCATGTCACTTCATTCCAAGAAAGAGCAGATTCAAGCGTTGCGGGAGCAGGGTTTTGTCGTCGTGCCCGGATTGGTGTCGCCGGAGCGTTGCGCGGAACTGAAACAGATTGCACAGCAGCAGTTGGTGGAAGCGGCCGAGCCGATCGAGTTCGAAGCGGATCTGCAATATCCCGGCGCGCCGGTGTCGAAGCACGCACCGGGCGGCCATACCGTGCGGCGGCTGCTGGATGCGTATGGACGGCATCCGGATTTCGCGCAGTGGGCGACCGCGCCGGAAATTCGCGGCTGGATGGAGCTGTATTTCGGTGAAGAGCCGCGCTTATCGCGGGCGCACCACAATTGCATGATGACCAAGCATCCCGCGTATGGCAGCTTGACCGGCTGGCATCGCGACGTGCGGTACTGGTCGTTCGAGCGGGACGATCTGGTGTCGGTGTGGCTCGCGGTCGGTTCGGAGACCGTGGATAACGGCGCGCTGTGGTTCGTGCCGAAGTCGCATAGCGCCGCGTTCACCTCCGAGCGCTTCGATCAGGCCAAATTCTTCCGCTCCGATCTGGAAGAGAATCAGGAGTGGATTCGCACGGCGGTTTCGCCTGAACTTCAGGCTGGCGACGTGGTGTTCTTTCACTGCAATACGCTTCATTCGGCAGGCAAGAACATCAGCGACGAGGTGAAGTTTTCGCTGGTGTACACGTATCACGGCGCGAGCAACGTGCCGTTGCCGGGAACGCGTTCGGCGGCGAAGCCCGAGGTGGCTTTCTAGCGTGTTTAGTGCTCGCGGCGGCGCATGTCCGGGTCCATGCGCCTGAATTCAAAGCGCCGCGCGAGCTGTTGAACTCTTATCGAACTCGTGGCGAGTTTTTACCGCTTGCGCCCGGACAAAGCCACTCCGGTTAGCCCCGCGATGGTGGCCACGACGCCGCACACGATCAGCACGATTGCCTTGTTGGTCGGCGATCCGGTGAAGACGCGCGAGACTTCGCTGCTCACCGAGTTGAACGCCTGCCCGCCGAAATACAGCAACACGATACCGCCGACAATCAGCGCGATTGAAATCGCCTTCGTCATCTATTTCTCCCTAAGCCTGAGTCGCGCAAAGTGTAGGGGAGCCGACGGCAATCGTCCATCCCGCATAGTGGGCGTCTGCACGCGGCATCCCGATTGGCTAACATAGCGGTCTGGCCGCCTCCCTGCTTATAACAATAAAGCGGCACGCCTCCCGCAGCATGCGATTGCCCCATGCCCGCCACTGGTCGGGCGCCTTCACCATCAAGGACACTGATATGTATTTGACCTGTCCAGTGGTTTTTAAAAGATTCTGGTTCGTACAATGTGTTGGTAGCAGAACGGACAGCATGCCGACGGTTGATCAGTCTGATATGCGCGGGTTGGGTACCGCATGACAACCGATTCGTC
>DASVNP010000208.1:0-4049 GCA_036383775.1 Paraburkholderia sp.
CTCACGTGGATCGAGAACGCGTTGTCCGTAGCTTTCGTCGCGCCCGATGCCAAACCGCTTCCGGTCGACGCACTGGCGACGGTCAACTGGGACTCGGCGCGGCTACGCATGGCGCCGTCGCTACTGCGTCGCAGCGCCACCACCAACGCGGACAGCATCTGGACCGCGCTGGTCGAAGGCGAGGCGGTGCCCGAAGGCGACATGCTCCCCGAAGCCGGCGGATTGATTGTCTGGCGTCGGGGCTTCACGTCTTATCTGCAGCGGGTGGATGCGATCGAGTACGAGGCACTGCTTCAGGTGCAACAGGACGGCAGCTTCGCCGCGCTGTGCGATCGGCTCGTCGCACGGCTCGGCGACGCCGAAGGCATCGATAAAGCCGGCGCGTTGCTCGCGGCCTGGCTCAACAGAGAACTCATTGCCGATGTCGAAGATATCTAGCCATCAAATCAACCCATCGCGAGAAACACGGTCGCCTCGAAATAACGTGCGAGCGGCTGCACGAACCTCCACCGATACCGTCGCCAGATTCGCGCGCGACGGCAAACGGCGGACCTGAACCGCACGCTCGCCCGCAAGGCCGATTGTTGCGCTCTTACTTTAAAACGCCGCATTCATTGCGGCATGTGGAGATACACCATGACGACCCGCCATCCCGATACAAGCACCAACGCGTTGCCTGTGGAGCAGCTTCGCGTCGATTCGTACACGAATGGACTCCTGGGACCCAGCCAGCCGATGCTAGGTCCGCTCGCCGACGGCGGCACGCTGATCGCCGGAACCCCGCCGGGCTGTTGGGGGCCGATGATCACGCCCTCCTTTCAGGGCGGCCACGAAGTGACCCAACCGATCGCCATCGCCGGCGCTGAAATCGGTGACGCCGTCGCGCTCAAGATTCAACGTATGCGGGTCACGTCGATTGCGACGTCTTCTGGTGTAATGCAGTTCGTCGAGGGCCGCTATCATGGCGACCCGTTTGTCGCCAAGTTCTGCGCCTCGTGCGGCACGGAGCACCCGGCGAGTCACGTTGAAGGCATCGGTGCGGACGCGATTCGCTGCAATCACTGCGGCACCGAAGTCAGCGCGTTTCGTTTCAAGCACGGCTACGTAATCGTGCTTGACGAGGAGAACGAGGTCAGCCTCACCGTCAATCAACAGGTGGCCGATCGGCTGGCAGGCAAGGCGTCGCAGATGTCAGCGCTGCCGGAGTTCGCGGCTCAGCATTCGATCCTGTCGCTTGCGCGTGCCGACATTCCCGGCGTCGCGGCGCACATGCGCCCGTTCCTCGGCAACATTGGCACGACACCGGCTCGCGACTTGCCAGACTCACACAACTGCGCCGACTTCGGCCAGTATCTGGTCGGCGCGCCACACCGCTACGCGTTGACACACGAAGAACTGCACGCGGCCAAGACCGACGGCCACATGGACACCAATTCGGTACGTGAGGGCTGCATCGTCATTTGTCCAGTCAAGGTCCCGGGAGCAGGCGTGTATCTGGGCGACATGCATGCGCAGCAGGGCAACGGCGAAATCGCCGGACATGCGACCGACGTGTCCGGCGAAACCGAGTTGACCGTCGAGGTGATCAAGCACCTCTCGCTCGAAGGCCCGATCCTTCTGCAGAACCTCGAGGATTTGCCGCCAATGGCGCGTCCGATGAGTGCCGAGCAGCGGCAGAAGGTGGCCGAGCTTGGTGCGCGCTGGGGCCAGCATGCGATCGAGCAGAGTGGACCTATTACGTTCATCGGCAGCGGCGTCAACCTCAACGAGGCCACCGAAAATGGCCTGCGCCGAGCCGCCGCCGTAACAGGACTCGCTTATGAAGAAGTGCTCAATCGTGCGACCATCACTGGATCCATTGAAATCAGCAGGCTGCCCGGCACGGTCCGCGTCACCTTCCTGTGCCCGCTGGTTGTCCTCGATCGCATGGGAATTGGACACCTGGTGCGGGAAAAGTATCAGTTACCCTAACTGACACAGCGACCAATCGTGCCATGACGACGGTCCGGACTTCGAACTGAGACGAGTCCGGACCGGCAGGTTACTCACGGGTAAAAGCAGCCGGCATCAGAATATGCTTCGATATGCGAATATCCCCGGCATACCGCCAGTCATGATGAACAGGATGGCCTGTCCGGCCTTGTATTTGCCGGACTCAATGCCATGCAGAAGCCCGGAAAACGCCTTGCCGCCATATACAGGATCGAGCAGCAGGCCTTCCGTCGAGGCGACCAGTCTCACCGCCCTGATCATTCCTTCCGTCGGAATGCCATAGCCTTCACCCAGTTCTCCTGCTTCGACGGTGATAGCACTGGAATCGATATTCAGCGCGGGGTCCAGCAGTTTTGCTGTCTGATCGGCCAGACTCGCCGTCGCTACGCGAGTTTGTTCGGCTTCTTTCAGCACGGTATAAGTCACCACGCTAGGGGATGCCGCGCCCAACGCCGAGAAACCCGCTACGAGCCCGGCCTGCGTTCCGCCGCTTCCGTTTGGCGCGACGATTGCGTCAAACTCAATTCCCAATGCTGCAGCCTGCTCCAGTATTTCTGCAGCGGCATTCGCATAACCAAGGCAACCGATGGGACTCGAACCGGCCATAGGGCAAAAGTAGACCTTATGCCCCTGCCCCTGGAGCGTGGCAGCGCGCTCTTGCGCAAACACCAAAGTATCCGCATCGGGAGCAAGATCGTGGACACGCGCCCCCAACAGACCGTCGAGGATAATATTGCCGTTGTGCAGATAGTCATCGTCATAGCGCTTGACCATTCTGGACAGAACGAGCTCGCACGCAAGCCCGGTGCGTGCCGCGGCGGCAGCGGTCAGCCGCGCATGATTGGACTGTCGTGCGCCAATGGTGATAATCGTGTCCGCGTCCAAGGCGCTCGCTTCGCCAAGCAGGAATTCCAGCTTGCGAAGCTTGTTGCCACCGCCTCCGAGTCCGTTCAGGTCGTCCCGTTTGACGAATATCCGAACGCCACCCAGAGCCTTGCTCAAACGAGCAAGATACTGGATCGGCGTCGGCCCCTCCAGCAGCGGAGTGCGCGGAAACCTGGAGAGATTCAGCTTGCCACCACCGTTCATGATGTGCACCTCTCACGGTGTGTCGAACGTACTGTAACGCAAGCCCTCTTTGGCGTGTTCTCAGTTTCGTCATTCCCCGTGGAAACCAACGGGAAACGGCCGGTCGCCTGTCACACAGGCAACCGGCAGGGCACGCCAGACAGGATGGCGTATCAGACCAGCGTAAGCGTCACGTCCACGTTATTGCGTGTTGCGTTCGAATACGGACACACAGAGTGGGCTTTCTCGATCAGATCGAGGGCGGCTTCGCGCGACATGCCAGGAAGCGAGATTTTCAGTTCGACCTGAATCCCGAAGCCATTCTTGGCAAGACCCACACCGACACTTCCATCAATGGCAACACCCGCAGGTATGACGATTTTGTCACGCCCGCCGACAAAACGCATGGCACCGATAAAGCACGCGCTGTAACCGGCTGCAAACAACTGTTCCGGGTTCGTACCGTCGCCGCCTTTACCGCCAAGCTCGGTCGGGGTGGTCAGCTTGAGGTCGAGGCCACTCTCAGGAATCACCGCACGACCGTCACGGCCGCCAGTTGCGGTTGCGTGAGCGGTATAAAGAATCTGATCTACTGACATTGCAAACTCCTCAAATCAAGTGGCCGAAGTTATTTCAGTGCTTTCTGCCGGCGATACTCGGGAACCGGCAGACCGCCCCAGCCCCAATTCTCCAGCTCCACCTCTTCGATCACCACGAAGGTGGCTTCGAGCGGTTTGTTCAGCACGTCGAGCAGCAGCTGGCTCACGCCCTTGATGAGCTGCGCTTTCTCCTGCGCCGTGACGGAGTCGGCACCCGCTTGGGTACCCTCACGGGTCACCTGAATCGTTACGATAGGCATGTCGGTTTCCTTGGTCGTGATTGATGATGCGGGCGCCGCCCGGCAGCGCCCGGGACAGGCTCAGTGACCGGCGATCTGGCCACCGTCGACGTGCAGGATTTCGCCCGTCACGAACGGCGCCGAGTCGAGA
>DASVNP010000209.1:0-10059 GCA_036383775.1 Paraburkholderia sp.
TCCGTCAATTGCTCGATCTGCGGCTCGAGCGCATTGATCGCCGTGACGGTCTTTTGATATTGCTTGACTAGCCGCTGGTTGCGGCTGCCAAAAATCTTCTGTAGAAAACCGGTGGTCATCGGATCGGTGTCTGCGTCGCGGCTTCGGCTGGGTCGCGGCGTGCAGTTTCGTGCACGTGCGCTCCGGGGTCGGAAGGGCCTCGGCGGCTTAGTCCAAGAGTGAATTCGAATCGCGCATTTTAGCACGCGCCCCCGACCGCGCCTGTGTCAGAGGCGCGACGGCAGTACGGTGCCGGAAGCCCGTCACGGCAACGTTTGGCAAGCCACACCGGGTCGGGCCCGCGGGCATCCCGCGCGGTACAATCCTGGCGTGAGCGCGCATCGTGCGCAATCACGCCGTTACCATCGAACATGAGCCGTTTTTCTTCCTTTTCAAGGCCGCCCAAGCAGTTCCAGGCGCGCCGCCCGCAGCCCGTCGCCGAAGTGCTCAATCGCACGGACGCGTACGCGGCCCTGCGCGCGGGTGTCGAGCAGATCGCGGCGCTGGAGAAAGATCTGCGGGCGCTGCTGCCCGACTATCTGGCAACCAGCGTGGAGCCTGGCTTCATCAAGGAGGGTGTGCTGGCGCTGTTTGCCGGCCACAACGCGCTGGCGGCACGGCTGCGGCATCTCGAGCCGCGCTTGCTGGCCGATCTGCAGCAGCGCGGCTGGCCGGTCAACGCACTGCGGATTCGCGTGCGGCCTCAGCCCGCCAAAGCGCCGCCGCCGGTCAAGCAGGCCCGCATGACGCCGGCCGGCGCGGACGCGCTCCATGCGCTGAGCGAATCGCTCGCGCCTTCGCCATTGCAGGAAGCTTTGGCGAAAATGGCGGCCCGGCATCGGAGAAATCGCTAGGCGAAAAAAAGCGGCCCAACTGGGCCGCTTATGTTTCCTACGCCTGCTTCGGAAGTTTCACCGAAGCGTTAGGCAAAAGCCGTCTGCGTGTCGAAAGCGAAGCCGCGCGGCGCTTTCTGCGTGTCGTCGAAGGTGACCACTTCGTACGAGTCTTCGTGCGCCAGCAGTTCGCGCAGCAGCGCGTTGTTCAGGCCATGGCCCGATTTGTATGCGGTGTACGACGCCAGCAACGGATGGCCGACCACATACAGATCGCCGATGGCGTCGAGCATCTTGTGCTTCACGAACTCGTCGTCGTAGCGCAGGCCGTCGTTATTCAGAATGCGGTATTCGTCGAGCACGATCGCGTTGTCCATGCTGCCGCCACGCGCCAGGCCGAGTTCGCGCATCATTTCCACTTCATGCGCAAAACCGAAGGTGCGGGCACGCGCGATTTCACGCACGTACGACGTATTGGCGAAATCCACTTCCAGCGCCTGGCCGGTCTTGTCCACCGCCGGGTGGCGGAAGTCGATCGTGAATTTGAGCTTGAAGCCGAAGTACGGATCGAGACGGGCGAACTTGTCGCCGTCGCGAATTTCGACCGGCTTGGTGACCTTGATGAACTTCTTCGCTGCGTTCTGCTCTTCAATCCCCGCCGATTGAATCAGAAACACGAATGAACCGGCGCTGCCGTCCATGATCGGGATTTCTTCGGCGGTGACGTCGACATACAGGTTGTCGATGCCAAGACCGGCGCAGGCGGACATCAGATGTTCGATGGTCGAGACGCGCGCGCCGTCTTTCTGCAACACGGAAGCCAGACGCGTATCGCCAATCGCCATCGCCGACGCAGGAATGTCCACCGGCGTGGCTAAATCCACGCGCGAAAACACGATGCCCGTATCCGGCCCGGCCGGACGGAGCGTCAGTTCGACTTTACGGCCGGAGTGCAGGCCGATGCCGACTGTCTTGACGATTTGCTTGATAGTGCGCTGCTTCAACATGGTGATCTTCTATTCGATTGAAAATCCCAATCGGGACTTTTTATTCCATAGCGCGAATTATACTCCAATACCCTGGGGAGCGTTGTTGCACGGAACGTATCAATCTGTTTCGCTGCGTTACCTCTGGGCGCCCGTCAGGGAAAGCGTGACGGGCCGATGCCCCGGAACGGAGGCGTTTCCGGTCATCGGCCCGCGTAACGGCCTGTCACAAAAGCGTCTTATTGACCGTTGCCCGGGCACAACGCGTGCTGCATAGCGGCCCGATGCGAAGGTTACGACGCGAATGTGACTAGCTCAACGTAGCGAGGATACTCCTTGCATCGCTAACTTCGAATTTGCCGGCAGCCTCGACGTTCAACGTCTTGACCACGCCGTCGTCGACTACCATCGCGTAGCGCTGGGAACGGATTCCCATGCCGCGCGCCGACAAATCCTGCTCCAGACCGAGCGCTCGCGTGAAAGCCGCACTGCCGTCCGCCATCATGCGCACCTTGCCCGAGGCGTGCTGATCGCGTCCCCACGCGCCCATCACGAACGCGTCGTTGACGGACACGCACCAGATCTCGTCGATGCCAAGCGCGCGCAACGCCTCGGCATGCTCGACATAACCCGGTACATGTTTGGCCGAACAGGTCGGCGTGAACGCGCCCGGCAATCCGAAGATCACCACGCGCTTGCCCGCCGTCTGCTCGCGCACGTCGAAGCCGTTTGGCCCGATCGTGCAGCCCGCCCGCTCGTCTTCGATCAACTCGAAGAGCGTTGCGTCGGGCAGCTTGTCACCTGCTTGAATCATGCTCAGTCCTTTGCATCGATGCGAAGCACGCTCGCACGTCGTCGTGTCGCAGTGAAATTCGGCGCGCGCTTAACAACACGCTCCACCGTCCGGCGACAGTTGCCCAATCCGCTTCGCGATTCCGAAGAGGGCAGTTGTCCTTGCCGCGGATCAGACGATACGCGACTTGTTTGCCGTTCACCCGCCACGCTCGTGCATTCGTCCGCCAGCGCCGAAAAAAACAGCGCGGCAGCGAAAGCCTGCTCGTGCGCTCAGTCCGCCTGCTTGCGCAGGAATGCCGGAATGTCGTACGTATCGACGCCCTTTTCCTGCAGCGCCTGCACGTGCGAAGCCGCCGTATCGCGCGACGTGCGCCACACAGCCGGCGTATCCAGCGCGCCGTAGTCGGCGGTGCTGGCGTGCGACGGCGCGTACGCAGCGTGTTGCATCGTGCTGATCGGCTGATTGTCGGTGCCGGTGCGCAGCAGCGTCATCGGTGCCGATTGCTGCTTCTTCGCCGCACGGCCCAGACCCGTTGCCACGACCGTCACGCGCAGCGCGTCGCCCATTGCATCGTCGTACACCGCGCCGAAAATCACGGTGGCGTCTTCAGCAGCGTAGCTCTTGATGGTGTTCATCACTTCGCGCGTTTCCGACAGACGCAGCGAACGGCTCGACGTGATGTTGACCAGCACGCCGCGCGCACCCGACAGGTCCACGCCTTCCAGCAGCGGGCTGGCGACAGCCTGCTCGGCAGCCAGACGCGCGCGATCGACGCCGGCAACCGTCGCCGTGCCCATCATCGCCTTGCCCTGCTCGCCCATCACCGTCTTCACGTCTTCGAAGTCGACGTTCACCAGACCGTCGACATTGATGATTTCCGCGATGCCGGCAACTGCGTTGTTCAGAACGTCGTCTGCGCACTGGAAGCACTTGTCCATCTCGGCGTCATCGCCCATCACCTCGAACAGCTTGTCGTTCAGAACGACGATCAGCGAGTCGACGTGATCCTCCAGTTGCTGCGAACCTGCTTCCGCCACGCGCATGCGCTTGCCGCCTTCGAATTCGAACGGCTTGCTGACCACGCCAACGGTCAAGATACCCATTTCCTTGGCGATCTGCGCGACCACCGGCGCTGCGCCGGTGCCCGTGCCGCCACCCATGCCGGCCGTAATGAATACCATGTGCGCGCCGAGCAGTGCGTCGGCGATGCGCTCACGTGCCTCTTCCGCTGCGGCGCGGCCCATTTCCGGCTTGGCGCCTGCGCCCAGACCCGTGTTGCCGAGCTGGATCACCGCGGTGGCACGCGAACGCGACAGAGCCTGCGCGTCCGTGTTCATCACGATGAAGTCGACGCCTTGCACGCCCTTGTTGATCATGTGCTGAACGGCATTGCCGCCAGCGCCACCTACTCCGACCACCTTGATGATGGTGCCGTTCGTTTCGGTTTCCAGCATCTGGAATTCCATGTTGCCTCCGTCAAGATAAAAAATTACAGCCACTCGGCCGTTATTCGGCAGGAGATCGGGCAACCCCCTGTCGCGCGCCAGCCGCCGGCACCAGCGCGTATTTCGAAATCGTTAGAAGTTGCCGAGGAACCAGTCCTTCATGCGCGTGAAGACCTGTCCCATCGACCCCGACTGCACCGCGACCTTGCGGCCGCGCATGCGCTGCGAGCGTCCTTCGACGAGCAGCCCCATCGCCGTCGAGTAGCGCGGATTGCGCACCACGTCGGCGAGACCGCCCGCGTATTCCGGCACGCCGATGCGCACCGGCTTCAGGAAAATGTCCTCACCCAGCTCGACCATGCCGAGCATCATCGACGCGCCGCCGGTCAGCACCACGCCGGAGCTCAGCAGTTCTTCGTAACCCGACTCGCGCACCACCTGCTGCACGAGCGAAAACAGTTCTTCGACACGCGGCTCGACCACCGCCGCCAGCGCCTGACGCGACAGCGTGCGCGGACCGCGCTCACCGAGCCCCGGCACTTCGATCATTTCGTCCGGATCGGCGAGCGCCTGCTTGGCGATGCCGTAGTCCACCTTGATGTCTTCCGCGTCCGG
Source organism: Paraburkholderia sp. (assembly GCA_036383775.1). Classification (GTDB taxonomy): domain Bacteria; phylum Pseudomonadota; class Gammaproteobacteria; order Burkholderiales; family Burkholderiaceae; genus Paraburkholderia. Next base: position 4,715 of record DASVNP010000209.1, read on the forward strand.
CGTCGGCGTGCGCAGCGCCATGGCGATGTCGCTCGTGATCTGGTCGCCGGCGATCGGAATCACCGCCGTATGACGGATCGCGCCTTCGCTGAAAATCGCGATGTCAGTCGTGCCGCCGCCGATATCGACAAGCACCACGCCCAGTTCTTTTTCGTCTTCCGTCAGCACGGCCAGCGACGATGCAAGCGGCTGCAGGATCAGATCGTTCACTTCGAGCCCGCAGCGGCGCACGCACTTGACGATGTTCTGCGCCGCGCTCACCGCGCCGGTCACGATATGCACTTTCACTTCGAGGCGAATGCCGCTCATGCCGATCGGCTCGCGCACATCTTCCTGACCGTCGATGATGAATTCCTGCGTCAGGATGTGCAGCACCTGCTGATCGGTCGGGATGTTGATCGCCTTGGCCGTTTCGATCACACGCGCCACGTCCGTCTGCGTGACTTCCTTCTCTTTGATCGCCACCATGCCGCTCGAATTGAAGCTGCGGATATGGCTGCCGGCAATCCCGGTAAATACGTTGGTGATCTTGCAGTCGGCCATCAGCTCGGCTTCCTCGAGCGCGCGCTGAATGGACTGCACGGTGGCCTCGATATTCACCACCACGCCTTTCTTGAGCCCCTTCGATTCGCTCTGGCCGAGGCCGATCACCTCGTAGTGACCTTCGCCCTTCAACTCAGCGACGATGGCCACGACCTTCGCCGTCCCAATGTCGAGGGCGACCAGCAGATCTTTATAGTCTTTACTCATAGCGTGCTCATTGCGTGTGATGTCCGTTTACTTCTTGCCTTTGTCGGGCTCGCTGATAAAGCGCATGCCAGCGGCCCGAATCGCGAAACCGTTCGGATAGCGCAAGTCCGCATTCTCGATATCCTTTCCCCATCGTTGCGTCACTGCGTTCCACGCCGCGGTCAGGCGCTTACTGCGATCGAGCAGCGTGTCCTGATTGCGTTCGCGCCCAAGTTCCACCTGCGTGCCGTTCGATAGCTTCACTGTCCACGCGTAACGCGGCGACAGCGTCACTTCTTCGGGCGTCGCGCCCAACGGCGCAAACCATTTCTGGAAGTCGTGATAACGCGCGACCACCTCTTTTGCCGTGCCGTCCGGGCCATCGAACGCGGGCAGATCCTGTTCGAGTTCGCCCTGATTCGCCGTGAACAGCTCGCCGTCGACGCTCACCAACTGATCGCTGCCCCACGTTCCCAGCGGTTTGTACTCCTCGAGCGTGACAGCCAGTGCATTCGGCCAGACCCGCCGCACGCTTGCATGACGCACCCATGGCATCTGCTCGAAGGCCTGCCGCGCGACATCGAGATCTACCGTGAAAAAGTTGCCTTTCAACCGCCCCACTACGCCGGCACGCACCGTCGGCGAATTGATGTGCTCGGTGTCGCCGTCGATCTGGATTTCGCGCAGCGCGAAATTCGGGCGCTGGATCAGCCAGTAACCGCCCGCCGCCAGCAGCACGAGCACCAGCAACGCATGCAATGCGTTGGCGGCGAAATTGAGCTGGCGAACGTTGTTCCACATAGTGTTGCTTTCGGGTCGTCCCGGTTAGTCCCGCAGTTAATCCTTCAGCGTCAGCGCCAGGACGCCGACCACCAGATCCTGATAGCTGATGCCCACCGCGCGCGCGGCCTTCGGCGGCAGCGAGTGGTCGGTCATGCCAGGCGCCGTGTTCACTTCGAGGAAATACGGGTTGCCGTCAGCGTCGAGCATGAAATCGGCGCGGCCCCAGTCGGTGCAGCCGAGCACGTCGAATGCGCGGCGCGCCAGCACTTTCAGGCGCGCTTCTTCATCAGCCGCCAGACCGCACGGAATCAGGTATTGCGTGTCGTTCGCGATGTACTTCGCGTGGTAGTCGTAGAACTCGCCGGCCGGCACGATGCGGATCACCGGCAGATCCAGATCTCCGGCGATGCACGCGGTGTATTCGCCGCCGCCTTCGATGCTCTTTTCCACCACCACAATCCGGTCGTACTTGACCGCTTCGAGGAGCGCCGCGGGCAGTGCGTCGGCGCTCTTCACCTTGATCACCGCGACGCTCGAGCCTTCGCTCGCCGGCTTCACGAAGAGCGGCAAGCCGAGCTTCGCGACGATGTCTTTGGCGCGCGCTTCGTAGTCATCGCCGCGCAGCACCGCTTCGAACGGCGGCGTTGGGATGCCGAGTTGCTGCCATACGAGCTTGGTGCGGAACTTGTCCAAACCCAGCGCCGAGCCAAGCACGCCACTACCCGTGTAGCGGATGCCGTAGAAGTCGAGCGCGCCCTGAATCTGGCCATTCTCGCCATAGCCGCCATGCAGCGCATTGAACGCGCGCACGAAACCTTCTTCCTTCAACGCGGCGAGCGGACGCTCCGCCGGGTCGAACGGATGCGCGTCGACGCCTGCGTCGCGCAGACCTTGCAGCACCAGGCGCCCGGAATTGAGCGACACCTCGCGCTCGGCGGAATTACCGCCGAGCAGCACCGCCACCTTGCCGAACTGTTTAGCGAGTTGATCCGTTTTTGTACTGCTCATGTCACACCTTCGTTTCCTGTGCGAGGCGACCCGGCACACCGCCGATCGATCCTGCGCCCATCGTGATCACCACATCGCCGTCGCGCACCACTGTTGAGAGCGCGTCCGGCACTTCATCCACCGTATCGACAAACACCGGCTCGACCTTGCCCGCCACGCGCAATGCGCGCGCGAGAGCACGGCCGTCCGCGGCGACGATTGGCGCTTCGCCAGCCGAATAGACTTCGGTCAGCACGAGCGCGTCGACGGTCGACAGCACTTTCACAAAATCTTCGAAGCAGTCACGCGTACGCGTGAATCGGTGCGGCTGGAACGCCAGCACAAGGCGCCGGCCAGGGAATGCGCCGCGCGCGGCCGCCACCGTGGCGGCCATTTCGACCGGGTGATGACCGTAGTCGTCAACCAGCGTGTACGTGCCCGCCGCCTGTCCTTCGGCGATAACCGGCACTTCGCCGTAGCGCTGGAAGCGTCGGCCTACGCCGTTGAAATCTGCCAGCGCTCGTTGGATATCGGCATCTTTCACTTCAAGTTCAGTCGCAATTGCAATTGCGGCCAAAGCGTTCTGCACGTTGTGCTCGCCCGGCAGGTTCAGCACGATGTCGAGCGGCGCCGCGTCTTCGCGCATCGCGGTGAAATGCATCTTGCCTTCGCGCGCTTGAACGTTGACCGCGCGCACCTGCGCATCCGGCGCGAAACCGTAGCGGATGATCGGCTTCGACACGAACGGCAGGATTTCCTTCACGTTCGGGTCGTCCACGCACAGCACCGCGATACCGTAAAACGGCAGACGGTGCGTGAATTCGATGAACGCCTGCTTGAGCCGTGCGAAATCGTGGCCGTAGGTGTCCATATGATCGGCGTCGATGTTCGTGATGACTTCGATCACCGGGAACAGATTCAGGAACGACGCATCCGACTCGTCCGCCTCGGCAACGATAAAGTCGCCCGTGCCGAGCCGCGCATTCGCGCCCGCGCTGATCAGCCGCCCGCCGATCACGAAAGTCGGATCGAGACCGCCTGCCGCCAGCACGCTCGCCACCAGCGAGGTGGTCGTGGTCTTGCCGTGCGTGCCGGCAATCGCGATGCCCTGCTTCAGCCGCATCAGCTCCGCGAGCATCACCGCGCGCGGCACGATCGGAATGCGGCGATGACGCGCGGCCAGCACTTCCGGGTTGTCGCTGCGCACGGCCGTCGAGACGACCACCGCGTTCGCGCCTTCGATGTTCTCCGCCGCGTGACCGATCGCGATTCGCGCGCCGAGCGCGGCGAGGCGGTCGGTGATCGCGTTGCTCGACAGATCCGAGCCGCTCACCTGGTAGCCGAGATTGACCAGCACCTCGGCGATGCCGCTCATGCCGACACCGCCGATGCCGACAAAGTGAATATGTTTGACGATGTGTTTCATTGCTTTCCTTCTGGGCTCGCGCCCGAAATCGAACCCGCCACGGCCGCGCAGATCTGTGCGACCTGTTCCGTGGCGTCGGGTTTCGCGAGCGAGCGCGAACGCTCCGCCATCTCCGCGAGGGTCTCCCGCGTCTGGCTGCGCAACCAGTCGGCGAGGTTTTGCGCCGACAAGTCGCGTTGCTGCACGACCAGCGCCGCGCCATTTTTGGCGAGGAACGCTGCATTAGTGGTTTGATGATCGTCTACTGCATACGGGAACGGCACGAAGTACGCCGCCACCCCTACCGCTGAAATCTCCGACACCGTCATCGCGCCCGAGCGGCAAATCACCAGGTCCGCGTTCTCGTAAGCGCTCGTCATGTCGTCGATGAACGGCACGAGTTCGACGTCGGCGCCGGTTTGCAGACCCGCTGCCGCGTAGTTCTCGCGCAGCGCGTCGATATGTTTGGCGCCCGCCTGATGCACGATGCGCGGCCGTTCGCCCGGTGCGAGCAAGGCCACCGCACGCGGCACCACTTCATTCAACGCCGCCGCGCCCAGACTGCCGCCCACGACCAGCACATTCAACGGACCGCTGCGTTGCGCGTAGCGTGCTTTGGGTGCCGTAGCGCGTGCAAGTTCCGCACGAATCGGATTTCCGGTCCATTCGCTATCCGGCAGTGCATTCGGGAACGCAACCAGCACGCGCTTGGCGACTTTCGCGAGCACCTTGTTTGCGAGGCCCGCGATCGAATTCTGTTCGTGCAATACCAGCGGACGCCCGCTCAACGCGGTCATCAAGCCGGCCGGAAACGTGATGTAGCCACCCATGCCGAGCACGACGTCCGGCTTCACACGACGCAACACACTCAGGCTTTGCGTGCAAGCGCGCAGCAGATTCAGCGGCAGCATCAGCTTGGTTTTCAGGCCCTTTCCGCGCAGTCCGCCGAAGCGCACGTATTCCATCGGGATGCCGTGCTTGGGCACGAGCGTCGCTTCCATGCCCGCCGGGTTGCCGAGCCAGACGACCTTCCAGCCCCACGCCTGCATCAGATGAGCGACCGCGAGCCCCGGGAACACGTGTCCCCCGGTGCCGCCGGCCATCACCATCAGCGTGCGTTGCGGCAGAACGGTCATACCTTGCCTCCGCGCATCAACATGGATGAAAACCCGTTTTGGCTTCGGCCGCTGCGCTTAACTTCGCGCGCGTTGCGCACGAAGTTAGCCTTCGCCGAAATCGTGCGCTGCTGCATGGGGGTCATACCTTCCCCCCACGCATCAGCACACGATTTTCATAATCCACGCGCATCAACACCGCCACCGCGACGCAGTTCAGCAAGATGCCCGAACCGCCGTAACTCACGAGCGGCAGCGTGAGGCCCTTGGTCGGCAGCAGGCCGAGGTTCACGCCCATGTTGATAAAGGTCTGCGCGCCGAACCAG
>DASVNP010000210.1:0-17966 GCA_036383775.1 Paraburkholderia sp.
CTACGGTCGTCGCTATCAGCCAGGTACGGCGGCCGCCGTCGACGCGTTCATCTTCCTTGTCTCGCATTACACGCCCCACTTCTGAGTTGGATTTTTCCTTCACGTCGCTTCTACCGCCGCTAGTTTGCGCGAATGGAGTCGCCATTTACAAGGGCCGAGCACCAAAAACCGTGCGAAGCCCTTGATAAATCAGGGTATCTCCGTACGGATCGCAAACTTTTTTGCACCTCCTTTTAAGCAACCTTTCCGTTATTCACACCTTTTTCTTCGGTAATGCGCTTTGCGCCAATTCCGTGATTCAAACGGGATTTGGGATATCGATAAACAGGTGTTCGATGTCGAACGACTCGGACAGATGCTTGCCCACCGCCTGCACGCCGAAGCGCTCCGTGGCGTGGTGGCCGGCCGCGAGAAACGCAACGCCGCTTTCCGCCGAGGTGTGCATGACCGACTCCGACACCTCGCCGGTCAGGTAGACGTCGGCGCCCGCGTCGATGGCTGCGTCGAACATGCCTTGCGCGGCGCCCGTGCACCAGCCCACGCGGCGCAGCTCACGGTCCGCGTCACCGAACACGAGCGGCGTGCGGCCCAGGGTGTGTTCGACTTGCGCGGTGAAGTGCGCGAGCGTGATCGGCATCGGAAAGGTGGCGAGCCAGCCCAGGTCGTTCTCACCGAAGCGAGCGTCGCTGATCCAGCCCATCTTCTCGCCGATCTGCGCGTTGTTGCCGAACTCCGGATGGTCGTCGAGCGGCAGGTGATAGGCGAACAGGTTCAGATCGTTGCCGAGCAGCAGCTTCAGGCGCGCGTATTTGCGGCCGACGATCTGTGGCGCCTCGTTGCGCCAGAAGTAGCCGTGGTGGACCAGCACGGCGTCCGCGCCCCAGTCGAGTGCGGCCTCCAGAAAGGCCACGGAGGCCGTCACGCCGGTCGCGAGCTTATTGATCCTGCGGCGCCCTTCGACCTGCAATCCATTGGGGCAATAGTCCTTGAAGCGCGCGGTTTCAAGGAGATTGTTCAAGTACAATTCAAGTTCGATCCGATCCATATAAACCTCTAGTCTTCAGATGCTTAGACGCTTTTGGCTGTTCTTTGCCCAAGCGGTGACCGTGCTATTGGCGTTGATGTTCATCATTGCGACCCTCAAACCGCAGTGGCTCCAGCGTCAAGGGCAATTCGGCAAGCAACTCGCCGAACCGATCGTCGCCTTACGGGAAGTAGCGCCAGGCATCGGCAGCGGCCCGGCCCAAGCGTCATATGCGGACGCGGCACAAAAGGCCATGCCCGCGGTCGTCAATGTGTTCTCCAGCAAGGATGGCTCACTGCCGCCCGATCCGCGCGCGAAAGATCCGCTGTTCCGCTACTTCTTCGGCGACAAGAACAAAGGCAAGCAGCAGGAGCAGCCCGCATCCAATCTGGGCTCAGGCGTGATAGTGAGTTCGGAAGGTTACATTCTAACGAACCAGCACGTCGTGGACGGCGCCGACCAGATCGAAATCGCGCTGGCGGACGGCCGAACCACCAATGCGAAGGTGATCGGCGTGGATCCGGAAACGGATCTGGCCGTGCTCAAGGTCAACATGACCAATCTGCCCACCATCACGCTCGGCCGCATGGACCAGACGCGCGTGGGCGACGTGGTGCTGGCGATCGGCAATCCGTTCGGCGTCGGCCAGACGGTGACCATGGGCATCGTCAGCGCGCTCGGGCGCAATCACCTCGGCATCAACACATTCGAAAACTTCATTCAGACCGACGCGGCCATCAACCCGGGCAACTCGGGTGGCGCACTGGTCGACGTGAACGGCAATCTGCTCGGCATCAACACGGCCATCTATTCGCGCTCGGGCGGCTCGCTCGGCATCGGCTTTGCGATTCCCGTTTCCACGGCGCGCAGCGTGCTCGAGAGCATCATCACGACCGGTTCGGTCACGCGTGGCTGGATCGGCGTCGAACCGCAGGACGTGACGCCGGAGATCGCCGAGTCGTTCGGTCTGGAACAGAAGTCGGGCGCCATCGTTGCAGGCGTGCTGAAGAACGGCCCCGCCGACCGTGCCGGCATCAAGCCGGGCGACATTCTTGTCAGCGTGAACGGCCAGGAAATCACCGACACAACGCGTCTGCTGAACGTGATCGCGCAAATCAAGCCGGGCTCGGCCGCGAAAGTGCATCTGGTGCGCAAGGCGCATGAGATGGACCTGGATGTGACCATCGGCAAGCGCCCGCCGCCGCCCAAACAGCCGGCCGAGGACAACGGCGGCGATCAGCAGGACGACGACGGTTGAAGTATCGCGAGCGGCAAAACCGCTATGGCGGCGTCTACGGCACCCACGGCAACGAACCGCAGGCAACGGCCAACATCGCCGCGCCGCCATCAAACAAAAAGGGCAATCCGCTGCGGATTGCCCTTTTTGCTTTTACCGGTCTTTTGTCCAGCGGTGCCCGACGCGCTACGCGCTCAATCCGTAGGACTCGCGTCTTCGACCACGTCCGGCTGTTTGCCGACAATCAACCGCGCCGCAATAATGCCCGCCTCGTACAGGACGATCAGCGGAATCGCCAGAATCAGCTGCGAGAACACGTCCGGCGGCGTCACCACGGCCGAAATCACGAACGCGCCGACAATCACATACGGACGAATTTCCTTGAGCTTCTTGATGGTCAAGACGTTCATGCGCACCAGCAAGACCACCACAATCGGCACTTCGAACGTCACGCCGAACGCGATGAACATGGTGAGCACGAAGCTCAGGTAATTGTCGATATCAGTGGTCATCTCCGCGCCGAGCGGCGCGTTGTAGTGCGCCATCACGCGGAAAATGGTCGGAAACACGACGAAGTACGCGAATGCCATGCCGCACAGGAACAGCGTATAGCTGCTGCCCACCAGCGGCCCGACCAGCTTCTTCTCGTGCTGATAGAGCCCCGGCGCGACGAATGCCCAGATCTGGTACAGCACGACGGGCAGCGCGATCACGAAAGCGACCAGCATGGTCACCTTCATGGGCACGAAGAACGAACCGGTGACGTCGGTGACGATCATCTTGCCGTCCTTCGGCAGATTCTGCATCAACGGACGGGCCAGCAAGCGGAAAATATCCGGCGCCCAATAAACGAGTCCGATAAACACCACGATGACGGCAAGGCCCGCGCGGATAATGCGGTCGCGCAATTCAACGAGGTGCGAAATGAAGGTCTCTTCAGTGCCTTCGTCCTGGGTTTGCTGGGGGTCGCTCACACCGGCCCTCGGTTGGAGATTGTCGTTCTGATCATCAGAAGAACCGCGTCGGACGACGCAGGGTGGCCGGCGTATGCCGCGCCACGCGCGCCGCACCCGACTGCACACGCGTGCGCCGCGTGGTCGCGCGCTTGTACCAGGTGGGCGTGGCCGTCTGCTTGACGCGCCAGTTCTTGCGTTTCGCGCTTGCGGCCGGGGTGCTGCCGGACCACGACGACGTGCCCGCGTCTTCTAGCGCGCCGCCGGCAATGCTCGGCGACACCGACGTGCCGCTATTCCACGCGTCGTTCAGTTCGGACTCGTGCTTGCGCAGATTGTCCTGAACGGTGGACTCGACGTTGGACGCCGCCGCTTCGAACTCGCTTTTCATGCGACGCAGTTCGTCAAGCTCGATTTCGCGCGTAACTTCGGCCTTCACGTCGTTGATATACCGCTGCGCGCGCCCAAACAACGCGCCGGCCGTACGGGCGACGCGTGGCAGGCGCTCAGGCCCGAGTACGACCAGCGCGACGACGCCGATCAGCGCCATCTTGGTTAGACCGAGGTCCAGCATGAAGTGGAGTGTCCGTCAGTAACGCGGCTAAGCCGCGGCTTAGCGGTAATCGCCGGAACGCGGCGCCTTTTCCTTCGCTTCCACATCCACCGCGCCGTTGCGCGGCAGTTCGCGCTGCTGCGCATCGCCTGCCGGTGTTTCGGCTTCCTTCATGCCTTCCTTGAAGCCCTTCACCGCGCCACCCAGATCGGTGCCGATATTGCGCAGCTTCTTCGTGCCGAACACGAGCGCCACGATCAACAACACGATCAGCCAATGCCAAATGCTCAACGAACCCATGACTACTCTCCTTGACCCCGACACCGCACCGTGATGCGGTAAAAACTCATAAGCCTTGCGGCGCAAATCGAAGCGTACGCTTCATCTATTCGTTACCGCAGGCCGCTCCCATGCAACCCGCGATACAGCATGTCATTGTGACCAGACGACCGCGTCGGCGTCGTTACAATGCGGCAAAAACAACGGCCACGCCATTGTCCATGAACCGAACCCGCGTTGCAGTCACCGTGCCCGGTCAGCCCATGCGCTGCCACGGGCGCGGCCCGGCGAGAATGTGGGCGTGCAGGTGATACACCTCTTGCCCGCCGCCCGGACCCGTATTGATTACCGTGCGAAAACCCGTTTGGCCGCCGGTGTACGCCACGCCCAGCTGATCGGCCAGACGCGCCGTCAAGACAAGCATTCTACCAAGCAGCGGTGCGTCGCTTTCCTCGCAATTCGACAGCGTGGCGATGTGCTTGCGCGGAATCACCAACACATGAGTTTCGGCCGCCGGACGGATGTCGCGAAAGGCGACGAACTCTTCGTCTTCGTGGACTTTGGTCGACGGGATCTCGCCGGCGGCGATCTTGCAGAAAAGGCAGTTCGGGTCGTGACTCATCGTATTCCTGACGCAATTGGGCTTAAGCGCGAAGCGCTGCGCGATTCAGGTCAGGTCCGGCAATGCCCGGATAACCGTCAGAACCACGCACGCGGATCCGCGAGCGGCTTGTTATCGTACAGATACAGCCAGCCCTTGATAATACGGTACAACATCCAGATGCTGACGGCCCAGAGTACCGGAATGCCGATCACGATAAACAGCAGCACGCCGCCAATCGCATAGCCCAGCAAGGCCATCCAGAACGAGCGGATCTGCCATTCGAAATGGGCTTCATAAGGCGTGCCCACCGCATCGCCGCGCTTCACATAATTAATGATGATCGCGATCAGGATCGTCAGACCGCCCGTCAGCCAATGGACCGCATACAGCGCGTACAGCACATGCGTCAGCGTGCGCAGGCTGCGCTCGCGCTCAGGCTCGATAGCGTGGCGATAGGCAGGCGTCGGATAGCTTTCGTGCGACTGTTCCATATGTGCGTCCTCCCAGGGATGCGGTCAGATACGTTCAGTGCAATATGGGCGCCGGTGCCCGTCACTTCAAGACGGCACGCGCGAACTCAGTCGCCGTTCTGCTCGCGGTCGCGGCTCTTGCGCAGCGCCTTTTCCTCGATGCCCGACATCCCTTCGCGGCGCTCGAGCTCGGCGAGCACGTCGGCCGGGCCCAGGTCGAAGTGCGACAGCATCACGAGGCAGTGAAACCACAGGTCCGCGACCTCGCCGACCAGCGCCTTCGGCGCGCCGCCGTGGCGCGCGTCTTTGGCGGCCAGCACGACTTCGGTGGCTTCCTCGCCGATCTTCTTCAGCACCGCGTCGTCGCCCTTGTGAAACAGGCGCGACACGTACGAGAGGTCCGGATCGCCGCCCTTGCGGCTGTCAATGATCGCCGCGAGGCGCATCAGCGTGTCGGTCGTGGAAGCGGCGTTGGACGACGTGGTTTGCGTGGATTGCGTCATTTGTAAATATGTTCGGGGTCTTTCAGCACGGGATCCACGGCAACCCAGTCGCCATCGTCCGCCGAGCCTTCGAATTTCTGGAAAAAGCACGAGTGGCGGCCGGTGTGGCAAGCAATGCCCGATACCTGCTCCACTTTCAGCAGCACGACGTCTTCGTCGCAATCGAGCCGTACTTCATGCACATGCTGCACGTGGCCGGACTCTTCGCCTTTGAACCACAGGCGCTGGCGCGAACGCGAGAAATACACCGCGCGGCCGGTTTCCACGGTCTTGGTCAGGGCTTCGCGATTCATCCACGCGAACATCAGCACGTCGTTCGTCGACGCTTCCTGCGCGATCACCGGCACGAGGCCGTTCGCGTCCCACTTAACCTTGTCGAGCCAATTGATTGCCGAGGGATTCACCACGTCACAACCTCACCGAAATGCCCTGATCGGCCATGAAGCGCTTGGCCTCGCCCACGGTGTGTTCGCCGTAGTGGAAGATGCTCGCGGCCAGCACGGCGTCCGCATGGCCGCTCTTGATGCCGTCGGCCAGATGCTGCAGGTTGCCCACGCCGCCCGAGGCGATCACCGGAATCGGCACCGCGTCGGATACCGCGCGCGTGAGCGCGAGGTCGAAGCCGCTCTTGGTTCCGTCGCGGTCCATGCTGGTCAGCAGGATTTCGCCGGCGCCAAGTTCGGCCATCTTGCGCGCCCATTCGACTGCTTCGAGGCCGGTGGCCTTGCGTCCGCCGTGCGTGAAAACTTCCCAGCGCGGCGGCTCGCCATCCGCCGAGACGCGTTTCGCGTCGATCGCGACGACGATGCATTGCGAGCCGTATTTGTCCGTGGCGTCTTTCACTAGCTGCGGATTCGCCACCGCGGACGAGTTCATGCTGATCTTGTCCGCGCCCGCGTTCAGCAGGCGCCGCACGTCTTCCACGGCGCGCACGCCGCCGCCAACCGTCAGCGGAATGAACACCTGGGAGGCGACCGCTTCGATAATAGGCAGGATCAGGTCGCGCTGATCGGAAGTGGCGGTGATGTCAAGGAAGGTGAGTTCGTCGGCGCCCTGATCGTCGTAACGGCGCGCGATTTCGACCGGGTCGCCCGCATCGCGCAGTTCGACGAAGTTGACGCCTTTGACCACGCGGCCAGCCGTGACGTCGAGACAGGGGATGATGCGTTTAGCTAGAGCCATGATCTTGCAATTCTGCCAATACCGCTGATGAGGCCGCCCGCCTTGAGCGAGCGGCACAGTGCCTGTGCGATGGGTCGTGATGAGCCGGTTCGCCGCGTGCCGGAACGATCCTTAAGCGTCGTCCGCTTCTCGCAGCCGGTCCGCAAGAGTTTGCGCCGCCGTAAAGTCGAGATCGCCCGAGTAGATGGCCCGGCCGCAGATCACGCCTTCAATACCTTCGCCCTCGACTTCGCACAGCGATTCGATGTCCGTGAGGTTCGACAAGCCACCGCTGGCGATCACCGGAATCTTCACCGCGCGCGCAAGGCGCACCGTCGCTTCGATATTGATGCCCTGCAGCATGCCGTCACGGCCGATGTCGGTGTAGATGATCGATTCGCAGCCGTAGTCTTCAAACTTGCGCGCGAGGTCGGCCACTTCATGGCCGGTCAGCTTGCTCCAGCCGTCGGTGGCGACCTTGCCGTCTTTCGCGTCCAGCCCGACGATGATATGGCCGCCGAACGCCGTGCAGGCGTCCTGCAGAAAGCCGGGGTTCTTCACCGCCGCCGTGCCGATGATCACGTACTCGAGGCCGTCGTTGAGATAACGCTCAATGGTGTTCAGATCGCGGATGCCGCCGCCAAGCTGCACGGGAATCTCACCGCCGACTTCCTCGATGATCGCGCGAATCGCGTCTTCATTCCTCGGCTTGCCGGCGAACGCGCCATTCAGGTCGACGAGGTGCAGGCGCCGGGCGCCGCGGTCGACCCAATGCCGGGCCATGGCCGCCGGTTCCTCGGAGAAAATCGTCGCCTGGTCCATATCGCCCTGTTTGAGGCGTACACACTGACCGTCTTTCAGGTCGATGGCGGGAATCAGCAGCATAGCAATCGGATGTTATCTGGGAATGGGTTGAAGGTCGGCGGCAGCGGCTGATCGGTCAGCCCGCCGCAACGCCGTCTCGCTAGTTTAGTACAACTCTTTCGACGCCCTTGCCGTGTGCCCTGGAGGGGCGGCATCGCAGCATTGCGGTCGTGGCGCGCGGCACCCGCTCCGCTTGTGGCGGAACGACGCACGGCAACGGGATGAAGAAAGGCGCTCACGGGTTCCAGTGCACGAAGTTGCGATACACGCGCAACCCCGCTTCGGCGCTCTTTTCCGGGTGGAATTGGGTTGCGAAGATGTTATCCCGCGCCACCGCCGAGGTAAAGGGCACGCCATATACGGTTTCGCCCGAAGTGTGGGCGGCGTTCTCCGGCACCACGTAGTAGCTGTGCACAAAATAGAAGAACGCCTGGTCGGCAACGCCGTCCCAGAGCGGATGCGGCTGCGCCTGGCGCACGCGGTTCCAGCCCATTTGCGGGACCTTGAAGCGCGAGCCGTCGTCCTGCACCTGGCCCTCCAGGTCGAAGCGCAGCACCTTGCCGGGCAACAGGCCGAGACCGGGCGTATCGCCCTCCGCGCTCCAATCGAACAGCATCTGCTCGCCGACGCACACGCCCATCAGCGGCTTGCTGCGCGACGCTTCGAGCACCGCCTCCTGCAAGCCGGATGCGCCGAGACTGCGCATGCAGTCGGGCATCGCGCCCTGGCCGGGCAGCACGACGCGGTCGGCCGCGCGGATCGCCTCCGGCCGGTCGACGATCGCCACATCCGCTTCCGGCGCGGCTTTGCGCAGTGCCTGAGCAACCGAACGCAGGTTGCCCATTCCGTAATCCACAATCGCTATCGAAGTTTTCATTTCAAGTTAGGCAGCAATGCCTTCAGTCCATCGACGATGAATTCCACCGCCAGCGCCGATAACATCAAACCCATCAGCCGCGTACCAATGTTGATGCCGGTTTGCCCCACCCAGCGGGCGATCGGTTCGGCGAGGCGCAGCGAAAAAAAACACAGCGCCGCCAGCACCGCGCCGATCGCAATGAGGCTGATCCGGTCGTACCAGTGCGCCGAGCCGGCCGCATAGATGATCGTGGTGCTGATCGCACCCGGGCCGGTCAACAGCGGAATCGCCAACGGCACGACCGCGATATTGTCCTTCTGCTCGGCTTCATGGCGCTCTTCCGGCGTCGAACGGCTATTGCCGATCTGCGCGTTCAGCATGTTGATCGCCATCAGCAGCATGATGATCCCGCCGCCCACTTCGAGCGAGCCCACCGAAATGCCGAAGAAGCTGATGATCTGCTGTCCGAACAGCGTGGTCACGGCAATCACGCAGAACACCGAAATAGCGGCGATCCGGATGGTTCGGCGCCGCTCGGCATCGCCCTGATGCGCGGTGAGGCTCATGAAGAACGGAATCGCGCCGATCGGGTTGATCAGCGCCAGCAGCGAAATAAACGACTTCAGAGTGTCCATTGCTCACCGGGCGCAAGCGCAATCGGCGCCAGTCCCGGTCCTGGTAAATAAGCCGGCTAATCAAGCTGGCTAATGAGCGCTTAGAGGCTGCCCTTGGTCGACGGAATCTGCCCCGCCGCGCGTTCGTCCAGTTCGGTGGCCATGCGCAACGCCCGCCCGAACGCCTTGAACACCGTTTCCATCTGATGATGGGCGTTCAGGCCGCGCAGATTGTCGATATGCAGCGTAACGCCCGCGTGGTTCACGAACCCGCGGAAAAACTCGACGGAAAGATCGACGTCGAACGTGCCGATGCGCGCACGCGTGAACGGCACATGGAACTCGAGGCCCGGACGGCCGGAAAAATCGATCACGACACGCGACAGCGCCTCGTCGAGCGGCACATAAGAATGACCGTAGCGGCGGATGCCCTTGCGGTCGCCGATGGCTTTGGCCACCGCTTGGCCGAGCGTGATGCCGGTGTCTTCGACCGTGTGGTGGTCGTCGATATGCAGGTCGCCATGCGCTTCGATCTCGAGGTCGAACAATCCATGCCGCGCAATCTGGTCGAGCATGTGGTCCAGAAACGGCACACCGGTGGCCAGCTTTTGCTGACCGGTGCCGTCCAGATTGATCTTCACACGGATCTGCGTTTCGCTGGTGTTGCGAACGACTTCCGCAAGGCGCATGGTAATTCCTCGAATCTAGCTAGAAAGCGATAGTAGTGTGGGATGGGAAATCGGCCGGCCGCGTGCGCCGCTGCGAAATTGCGCTGCGCTCACGCGGCCATTCGGCGTGCCGTTCAGTGCAGCACGAGTTTCAGGCCGGCGAGCAATTGCGCGTTTTCTTCAGGCGAACCAACGGTCAGCCGCACACAATTGGCCAGCAATGGATGCATTTTACTCACGTTTTTGATCAGAACCCGCGCCGTCAGCAGCGTTTCGAACAGAACCGGGGCATCGGGCACCCGCACCAGCAGGAAGTTGCCGGCGCTCGGGAACACTTCGGCGCCCGGCAATTGGGCCACCGCGTGGGCGAGTTTCGTGCGTTCTTCGCGCAATTGCGCGGCTTGCGTATCGAGCACGTCGACGTGGTCGAGCAGGAAATCGGCAGCGGCTTGCGTGAGCACGTTGGTGTTGTACGGCGGCCGCACTTTGTCGAATTCGGTCAGCCAGGCCGGTTTGCCGACCAGATAGCCGAGCCGGATCCCGGCGAGGCCGAGCTTGGACACCGTGCGCATCACGACGACGTTGTCGAAGGCGTCGGCGCGCGGCAGCCAGCTTTCCTGGGCGAACGGCTGGTAGGCCTCGTCGATCACCACGAGGCTGCGGTTCGCCGCGGCGATGATGCGCTCCATGTCGGCGTCGTCGTACAGTGTGCCGGTCGGGTTATTCGGATAGGCCAGATAGATGATCGCCGGCTGGTGCTCTGCGATAGCGGCCAGCATCGCTTCGGTGTCGAGCGTGAAATCCGCCTTCAGCGGCACGCCGACGAACTCGAGATTGGCCAGCTTCGCCGACATCTGATACATGACGAAACCCGGCACCGGCGCGAGCACCTTGGCGCCCGGCTGGGCACACGCGACCGACAGCATGCTGATGATTTCATCCGAGCCGTTGCCGAGCAGCACGTCGCAGCCGGTCGGCACGCCCATCACGCGCTTGATCTTCTCGATCAGGGCGTCCGGGCGCGGCGCCGGATAGCGGTTCAACGCCACCCCGGCGAGATGCTCGCCCAGATGCGCGGCCAGCACCGGCGGCAGCGCAAACGGATTTTCCATCGCGTCGAGCTTGATATAGCCCGTGGCGTCCGGAACCGGATAGCTCGTCATCGCGAGCACGTCGCGGCGAATGATGTCTTGAGGTGTCGTCATAGGTCAGTGGACCGGGCCACGTGGGGAGCGGCAGCCCGGTGTC
Source organism: Paraburkholderia sp. (assembly GCA_036383775.1). GTDB lineage: Bacteria > Pseudomonadota > Gammaproteobacteria > Burkholderiales > Burkholderiaceae > Paraburkholderia. The sequence goes on from DASVNP010000210.1 coordinate 11,038, forward strand.
GGCGGCATGCGGGCCGCCTCAGGTTGGTCTCTGTTGTCGTTATTTAAACGGAGCGCGGCCCGATACCCGTCGGTCACAGGCCGCCTGGCTGGCGCTCCAGTTCGCCGTGCTCAGCCGTTTTGCCGCATCCGATATTCTGCGCTGCGGGCATGCGCCTGCAGCCCTTCGCCATAAGCCAGCTCGGCGGCGATCTCGCCAAGCGTCTGCGCGCCCTCCGCGCTGACCTCGATCACGCTCGAACGCTTGAAGAAATCATAGACGCCCAAAGGTGACGAGAACCGTGCGGTACGGGACGTAGGCAGGACGTGATTCGGCCCCGCGCAGTAGTCGCCAAGGCTTTCGCTGGTGTAGCGGCCGAGGAAGATGGCGCCGGCATGGCGGATCAACTGACCCCATTGATGCGGCTCCAGCGCGGAGATTTCGAGGTGTTCCGGAGCGATGTCGTTGGCGATGGCACACGCTTCCGCCATGTCGCGCACCTTGATCAGCGCGCCACGGTTTTCCAGTGACGTCCGGATCACTTCCTGGCGCGGCATGGTTGGCAGCAGCTCGTTGATCGCGTCCTGCACGCGGGCGATAAACGCCTCGTCCGGGCACAGCAGGATGGATTGCGCGAGCTCGTCATGCTCGGCTTGCGAGAACAGGTCCATCGCGACCCAGCGCGGGTCGGTCGTGCCGTCGCACAGCACCAGGATTTCCGACGGCCCGGCGATCATGTCGATCCCGACTGTGCCGAACACGCGGCGCTTGGCCGACGCGACATAGGCGTTGCCCGGGCCGCAGATCTTGTCGACCGCCGGCACCGTTTCGGTGCCGTAGGCCAGCGCGCCCACCGCCTGGGCGCCGCCGATCGTGAACACACGGTCCACACCGCCCAGCAGGGCCGCCGCGAGCACCAGCGAATTTTTCACGCCGTCCGGCGTCGGCACGACCATGACGATTTCGCGCACGCCGGCCACGCGCGCCGGAATCGCGTTCATCAGCACCGACGACGGATACGCCGCCTTGCCGCCCGGCACGTAAATACCCGCGCGATCCAGCGGCGTAACCTTCTGGCCGAGCACGGTGCCGTCGGCTTCCGTGTACTGCCAGCTGTGGCTGCCGCACTCGATCTTCTGCTTCTCGTGATAGCCGCGCACACGCGCCGCCGCCGCTTCGAGCGCCGCGCGGCGCTTCGGCTCGAGGCCTTCGAGCGCCGCTTCCAGCTCCGACATCGGCAGCTCGAGCGCCTCGACACTCTTCGCCGCCACGCGGTCGAAGCGGTTCGTGTATTCGAGCACCGCGGCGTCGCCGCGCGTCTTCACGTCGTTCAGAATCTGCGCGACCGAGCGCTCGATCGCTTCGTCTTCGCTCGCCTCGAACGCGAGCACCGCGTGCAGCGACTTCTGGAAGCCAGGAGCGGTGGAATCGAGTTTGCGAATCTTGATAGACATACGGGTATCCGTTCCGGTAAGGCTACAGCGGGGTCACACTGACACGATCAGGCCGCTCAGGCGGTCGTCGCGCCGGTTTTCGACGCACGTTCGAACGCGTCGAGAATCGGCCGCAATGCGGCGCGCTTGAGTTTGAGCGCGGCCTGGTTCACCACGAGGCGCGACGAAATCTGCATGATCTCCTCCACCTCGACAAGATTGTTGGCGCGCAAGGTATTGCCCGAACTCACCAGATCGACGATCGCATCGGCCAGCCCGACGAGCGGCGCGAGCTCCATCGAACCGTACAGCTTGATCAGGTCGACGTGCACGCCCTTGGCGGCGAAATGCTCGCGCGCGGTTTCGACGTACTTGGTCGCCACGCGCAAGCGGGCGCCCTGGCGCACCGCATTCGCGTAATCGAAACCCGCCGCGACCGCGACCGACATGCGGCACCGCGCAATATCCAGATCGACCGGCTGATACAGCCCGCTGCCGCCGTGCTCGAGCAGCACGTCCTTGCCCGCCACGCCGAAGTCGGCCGCGCCGTATTCGACATAGGTCGGCACGTCGGTGGCGCGCACGATGATCACGCGCAGGTTCGCGTCGGTAGTCGGCAGGATCAGCTTGCGCGAGGTTTCCGGGTCTTCGGCCACTTCAATGCCGGCGGCGGCGAGCAGCGGCAGCGTCTCTTCGAAGATACGCCCTTTCGACAACGCCAGCGTGAGCGGCGCGCTCACCGCCGGCGACGACGACGTTTGCGGCATCGCGCTCATGCCTGGCTCCCGGACACCCGGCGCACCTTCGCGCCGATGGCGGTGAGCTTCGCTTCCATCCGGTCGTAGCCGCGATCCAGGTGATAGATCCGGTCGATCAGCGTTTCGCCGTCGGCGCGCAACGCGGCGATCACGAGACTCGCGGACGCCCGCAGGTCGGTGGCCATGACCATCGCGCCGGAAAGCTGGCCGACGCCGGTCACGAGCGCCGTATTGCCGTCGATCGTGATGTTGGCGCCCAAGCGGTTCAATTCCTGCACGTGCATGAAGCGGTTCTCGAAGATCGTTTCGACGACCTGCGCGGTACCGTCCGCGATCGCGTTCAGCGCCATGAACTGCGCCTGCATGTCGGTCGGGAACGCAGGGTATTCAGACGTGCGGAACGAAACGGCGCTCGGACGCTTGTTCATACGCACGCGCATCCAGTCGTCGCCCTCTTCGATCGTGACGCCGGCTTCGCGCAGCTTTTCCGTCACCGCTTCGAGAATCAGCGGGCGCACCTTGCGCAACGTGACGTCGCCGCCGGCGGCCGCCACCGCGCACAGGAACGTGCCGGCCTCGATCCGGTCCGGAATCACCGTATGCTTCGCGCCGTGCAGCTTGTCGACGCCCTGAATCACGAGGCGGTCCGTGCCGATACCCTCGATCTTCGCGCCCATTTCGACCAGCAGATGCGCCAGATCGCCGACTTCCGGTTCACGCGCCGCATTTTCGATCACCGTTTCGCCTTCGGCCAGCACCGCGGCCATCAGCAGGTTCTCCGTGCCGGTCACCGTGATCATGTCCGTGACGATGCGCGCGCCCTTCAGACGCTTGGCGCGTGCTTCGATGAAGCCGTGCTCGATCGTGATCTCGGCACCCATGGCCTGCAGGCCCTTGATGTGCTGATCCACCGGACGCGCGCCAATCGCGCAGCCACCCGGCAGCGAGACGCGCGCATGACCGAAGCGCGCGACCAGCGGGCCGAGCACCAGAATCGACGCGCGCATGGTCTTGACCAGTTCGTACGGCGCGACGAGGTTATCGACCTGCGACGCGTCCAGCGACACGCGCCCCGCGCCGCCTTCGATCCGCACGCCCATCTGGCCGAGCAGCTTGAGCATGGTGCGCACGTCCTGCAGGTCGGGCACGTTCTCCAGGTGCACGGGTTCCGCGCTCAGCAGACTCGCGCACAGGATCGGCAACGCCGCATTCTTCGCACCTGAAACGACGACTTCACCCGACAGCGGGGAGCCACCTTCAATGACGAGTTTATCCATGCCTGTCAGTTCCTGATCTGCCCGGACCGGTGCCGGGCCTGCTATGACTGTGTTCGGCGCGCCGCTACCGGCGTCGCGCCCTTCTTGAGTAATTCGCACTAAATTTCCAGATTACGCGTTCTGCCATTCGGCGGGCGTCAGCGTTTTCATGCTGAGCGCGTGGATTTCTTCGCGCATGCGGTCGCCGAGCGCCGCGTACACGAGTTGATGACGCTGGATCAGACGCTTGCCTTCGAAGCTCGGCGAAACGATGGTCGCAAAGAAATGCTGGCCGTCGCCTTCGACTTCGAGATGCTGGCAGGCAAGTCCAGCCGCGATGTATTGCTTGACCTGTTCGGGAGTCGGCAACATGAGAAAAGCTCCTGATCAGTGGCGCAGTTTGTAGCCGGACGCGAGCATGCGCATCGCGATGACGGCCAGCACCACAAAGAAACCGGCAACGATCGCGAGGCTCACGAGCGGATCGATATCCGACATCCCGAAGAAACCGTAGCGAAAGCCGTCGATCATGTAGAAAAAGGGATTGAGCCGCGACACTTCGCGCCACACCGGCGGCAGCGTGTGGGTCGAGTAGAACACGCCCGACAAGAACGTGAGCGGCATGATCAGAAAGTTTTGAAACGCAGCCAGCTGATCGAACTTTTCGGCCCAGATGCCGGCGATCAACCCAAGCGTGCCGAGAATCGCCGCGCCGAAGATCGCAAACAGAATGATGAAGAGCGGCGCGTTGAAGCTGATCGGCACGAACCAGATCGTCACGATGAACACGCCAAAGCCAACCGCCAGCCCGCGCACCACGGCGGCAAGCACATAGGCACCGAACATCTCGTAGTGCGACAGCGGCGGCAGCAGCACGAACACCAGGTTGCCGGTGATCTTGGACTGGATCAGGGAAGACGAGCTATTCGCGAAGGCATTTTGCAGCACGCTCATCATCACGAGACCCGGAATCAGAAAACTCGTGTATTCGACACCGGGATAGACCTGCACGTGACCGCGCAACGCATGGCCGAAAATCGTCAGATACAGGAGTGCGGTAATGACGGGCGCCAGCACGGTCTGGAACGACACCTTCCAGAAGCGCAGGAGCTCCTTGTAAAACAGCGTATTGAACCCGCTATAGCCGCTCATGCAAGCCCCTCGATCACTTCCGGACCGTTCATGATCTGAACGAATACATCTTCGAGATCCGCCTTGCGGACTTCAATTTCTTCGAACGTGCAGCCTGCGGCGCGGCACTGCGCAAGAATCTTTTCGACGTCGTCGTAGCTCGCGAGGCGCAGCAGATGCTGGCGGCCATTGCCGTTGCCCGCGCCGCCTTCCACCTCGAGCGCGCGCAGCTCGGACGGCAGCACGCCTTGAGCGAAGCGCAGGAACAATTGCGTGCCGGCAAAGCGCTGCAACAGCGTGCTGGTGCGATCCAGCGCCACCACCTCGCCGCGCCGCAACATCGCGATGCGGTCGCACAGCGCTTCGGCTTCCTCCAGGTAGTGCGTGGTCAGCACGATGGTGTGGCCTTCGCGATTCAGGCGGGAAATGAATTTCCACAGCGTTTGGCGCAGTTCGACGTCGACACCCGCCGTCGGCTCGTCGAGCACGATCACGGGCGGCCGGTGCACCAGCGCCTGCGCGACCAGCACGCGGCGCTTCATGCCGCCCGACAGCGCGCGCATGTTGGCGTCGGCTTTCTCGGTGAGGTCGAGATTGGCCATAATCTCGTCGATCCACGCGTCGTTGTTGCGCAGCCCGTAGTAGCCGGACTGGATGCGCAAGGTTTCGCGAACCGTAAAGAAGGGATCGAACACCAATTCCTGCGGCACCACGCCGAGCGCGCGGCGCGCGTCGCGGAAATCGCCGACCACGTCGTGGCCGCGCACCGCGATACTGCCTTCATCCGCACGCGCGAGACCGGCGAGGATGCTGATGAGCGTCGTCTTGCCCGCGCCGTTCGGACCGAGCAGTCCGAAGAACTCGCCTTCTTCCACCGTGAGGCTGACGCCCTTGAGCGCTTGCAAGTCCTTGTAGCGCTTCTTGACGTTACGAATTTCTATGGCTGACATGACTGTGGGCCGCGGATTTCGCGGCGCCTAAAGGGGCCCTGAGGGGGCGCACAAGTACAGGAAAAAACGGAATTGGGGCCGGTTATCTGCCCCAAAAAACGTTTGATTATAGGGCAAAAATCTGCGGCCCTATCTCTTAAGAAGACCCCAGGCCGCCTGAGGTTTTACCCCGCGCGACGCGGCGGGTTCAGGGGCAATCAGGGGTAGAGCCGGGCAAGTGACGCGCTGAGAGCGTCACTGTCGTGCCGTGCAACAAAGTTGCATGGGGCCAAAGTAAGAGCTTTGCATGAGGCCAAAGTAAGCGCTAAAGCGCTAACTCTGGTCGACAGCTAAAGCGTTAACTCTGGACGACAAAGGAGGGTATCGACGCCGTAGGCTTGTGCGAGGCTGGCAAGGCCAGCCGGCAGATTGACGATTTCGAACGTGGCCCCACGTGCCTGGGCGGCACGCTGCCACGCGAGAAGAACGGCCAGCGCGGACGAGTCGAACTGCGCAAGCGCTGCGCAGTCGACGCCGTTCGCGCCCGCCGCGATACGTTGCAAACCCGCTGCGAGCGCGGCGTTCGCGCTCGCGTGGGTCAGCGTCGCGCCGCTCGCGAAACAGTTAGCGACGGGGCTGAGCACTTCGCTCACGACTGCTTGCCCGAGGCGAGTTGCTGGTTGCGCTGCGTGAGGAACTGGATCAGACCGTCCACGCCCTTTTGCTGGATCTGCTCGTTGAACTGCTGCTGGTATGCCTGGATCAACCATGCGCCGAGCACGTTGATGTCATACACGCGCCAGCCTTGCGGCGTCTTGTACAGACGGTAGTCGAGTTCGATCGGCGAGCCGTTGTTCATCACGACCGAGCGCACCACTGTGTCGGTGTCGTCCGGGTTCATGCGGAACGGCTTGTACTGGATCTGCTGGTCGCGCACCTGCGCCAGCGCGCCCGAGTACGTGCGGATCAGCAGCATCTTGAACTGCTCGACCACGGCGTTTTGCTGTTCCGGCGTGGCGGTGCGCCAGTTGCGGCCCATCGCCAGTTGCGTGGTGCGGCGGAAGTCCGTGTACGGCAGGATCTTTTCGTTGACCAGTTGGGTGATGTGCGAAATGTCGCCTTGCTGGATCGATTTATCGCTGTGGATCGCATCGATGACCTGCTGGGTGACGGTTTTGATCAAGCCGTCCGGCGAACTGGTGTCGACGGTTTGTGCCGATGCACCCCCACTGGCGAACGAGAACAACGCAGCAAACAGCGGGATCAGGAAGAATTTTTTCATATCGAGCCTTGCCTCAAAAAATAGTGCAACCGTTTGAACCGACATTAACACGCGAGTTCAGCAGCAATCCATGCGCAAACTGCGAGAGTCGTATCGACTTGTTACGGCAGCACCATCAGTGCAATTTGAATGATGGAAAGTTAAAACGCGAGGGCGGAACC
>DASVNP010000211.1:0-3400 GCA_036383775.1 Paraburkholderia sp.
CACGAAAGTGGAAAACCTAAGCTAAAAAAAATCGTTCAAAAGCCGCGCCCCGATCCATAGACTGTTTCTCCATGCAGACGGTGTTTGCCGCCGTCGCCCATTTAATCGAGCGCATCACGCGCACGTCTGGTCGAGGGAAGCCGTCGCGATGTCCTGCCTGATGCCGATCTTCAGCCGCTCCATGGCACACACGCGCTTGCGGATGCGCTGTCGGAACTAGTCGAGCAACTAGTCCGCTTTTCGCCGCAGTTTTTCCGTTCCTTTTTTGCGCCTGCATCTCCGGCTCTGCTGCCGGATGGATGTGCGCGGCCGGCGTGTGCGCGTTCACCCGACGCACCGTTTCCATTCAATCCAGTTTCGAACAAGCAGGAGCAGCAAATGAATGTGTTCTGGTTCATTCCGACTCACGGCGACAGCCGCTATCTCGGTACGTCCCAAGGCGCACGCGCAGCGGATTACGACTACTTCCAGCAGATCGCCGTCGCCGCCGATACGCTCGGCTACGAGGGCGTGCTGCTGCCGACCGGCCGTTCGTGCGAAGACGCATGGGTCGTCGCGTCGAGCCTGATCGCCGCAACCAAACGTCTGAAGTTTCTGGTGGCGATCCGGCCGGGCATTTCGTCGCCGGGTCTGGCGGCGCGCATGGCGGCGACCTTCGACCGTCTGTCGAATGGGCGTCTGCTGATCAACGTCGTGACCGGTGGCGATTCGGCTGAACTGGAAGGCGACGGCGTGTTCGTCGATCACGACACGCGCTATGAAATCACCGACGAATTCCTGCATATCTGGCGCAAGCTGTTGACCGCCGCGCATACCAACGACGCGATCGACTTCGAAGGCAAGCATCTGACCTCGAAGGGCGGCAAGGCGCTGTATCCGCCGGTGCAGAACCCGCATCCGCCGCTGTGGTTCGGCGGTTCGTCGGCGGCTGCGCACGACATCGCGGGCGATCACATCGACACGTATCTGACGTGGGGCGAACCGCCCGCGGCCGTCGCGAAGAAGATCGCCGACATTCGCGCTCGCGCCGAAGCGCGTGGCCGCAAGATCAAGTTCGGCATTCGCTTTCACGTCATCGTGCGCGAAACCGAAGAAGAAGCATGGGCCGCCGCCGACAAGCTGATCAGCAAGCTCGATGACGAAACCATTTCCCGTGCGCAGGCTTCGTTCTCGAAGATGGATTCCGAAGGACAGCGCCGCATGGCCGCGTTGCACGGCGGCAAGCGCGGCGGCCGCGCGGAACTCGAGGTGTATCCGCATCTGTGGGCGGGCGTCGGTCTCGTGCGCGGTGGTGCGGGCACGGCGCTGGTCGGCAATCCGGAGCAGGTGGCCGCGCTGATGAACGAGTACGCGGCGCTCGGTGTCGACACGTTCATCTTGTCCGGCTATCCGCATCTCGAAGAGTCGTATCGCTTTGCTGAACTGGTGTTCCCGCTGCTGCCGGGCCATCAGAGCAAGGTTGCGGGCGGTCCGCTGTCGGGGCCGTTCGGCGAGATCGTCGGCAACAACTATCTGCCGAAGGCGGCAAGTTCGAGCTGAGCGCTTGCGCCCGGTTCGGCAATGACGCCCATCGATAAGCAACGAGGACAATCATCATGGCTCAATCCACTGTGAGTGCGCAACGAAGCACACGGGCAGGCTCGGGCGCGACTTTCGGCGCGGGCCTCGTCGGCGCATTGCGCCGCATCGGCGCGCCGCTCGCGCCGTGGCTCGTGCCACTAGCGATTCTGCTGGCGTGGGAATTCGCCGCGCGCAGCGGCATTCTCTCGACGCGCGTGCTGCCCGAACCGCTCGCGGTCGTGAAGGCCGCGTGGTCGCTGATCCAGTCGGGTGAAATGTGGGCGGACGTGAAGGTCAGCACGTGGCGCGCGGTGTCGGGTTTTACGATTGGCGGCGGCATTGGACTCGCGCTCGGCCTCGCGACGGGTCTCTTCAAACCGGCCGAAATCGCGCTCGATTCGACGGTGCAGATGGTCCGCAACATTCCCGCGCTGGCGATGATTCCGCTGGTGATCCTGTGGTTCGGTATCGAGGAAGAGGCGAAGGTGTTTCTCGTCGCGCTGGGTGTGTTTTTTCCGGTCTACGTGAACACGTTTCACGGTATCCGTTCGGTGGATGCCAACCTGATCGAGATGGCGCGCAGTTATGGCGTAAAGGGTTTCGCGCTGTACCGGCATGTGATTTTGCCGGGGGCGCTGCCCTCGATTCTGGTCGGCGTGCGTTTCGCGTTCGGGCTGATGTGGGTCACGCTGATCGTCGCTGAAACCATTTCCGCGCAGTCGGGCATCGGCTACATGACGATGAACGCACGCGAATTCCTGCAAACCGATGTGGTGGTGGTGGGCATCCTGCTGTACGCGGCGCTCGGCAAACTTGCCGACGTGCTGGCCAAGACCCTCGAGCGTGTATCGCTGCGTTGGCATCCTGCCTATCAACGAGGAGCGAAAACATGAGCGCAACGACATTGTCGGCTTCGTTCGGCGGCATCGCGGGTAGCGATCTCGAAGCCGAACTGGCGCAACCGCGCACTGTCGATCACGACGCCGACGAGGCTGCCGGTTTTGACCGTGCGGATCCGGTGCACGAGCGCCAGCGCACGGGGCGCTTGCCTGCGGCGACCGGTGCATCGGCACGCAATGACGCACGTCGCTCAGCCGATATTTCGGTCGAGTTGCGCGGCGTCAACAAGCAGTACGGCGAGCGCACGGTGCTCTCCGACTTTGATCTGTCGATCGAGCGTGGCAGTTTCGTGGCGATCGTCGGCCGCAGCGGCTGTGGGAAATCGACTTTGCTGCGCCTCGTCGCAGGCCTGGAAAAGGCCACCTCGGGCGTGCTCGAAAAGCGCAGCGAAGACGGCGAGCCGCTCGACACGCGCATCATGTTCCAGGACGCGCGGCTCCTGCCCTGGAAGAGCGTGCTGCAAAACGTGATGCTCGGCCTTGGCCGCAGCGCTCGTGAAGACGCGCGCGCCGTGCTCGAGGAAGTCGGCTTGCTGGAGCGCGCCAACGACTGGCCGGCGCAACTCTCCGGCGGTCAGCGTCAACGTGTGGCGCTCGCGCGTGCGCTGGTGCATCGGCCGCAATTGCTGCTGCTGGACGAACCGCTCGGCGCGCTCGACGCGTTGACGCGCATCGAAATGCACGCGCTGATCGAACGCCTCTGGCGCGAGCATCAATTTACCGCGCTGCTGGTGACGCACGACGTGCATGAAGCTGTTGCGCTCGGCGACCGGATTCTGCTGATCGAAGAAGGGCGCATTGCGCTCGATCAGCCGGTGCCGCTGGCGCGCCCGCGGGCGCGTGCATCGACCGGTTTTGCCGCGCTGGAAGAACATGTGTTGCAACGCGTACTGAAGACGGCGCCGAACGACGACGCGCTGTCCTATCGCGCTTACGACGCA
>DASVNP010000212.1:0-3124 GCA_036383775.1 Paraburkholderia sp.
ATGAATAAGCCATTGTTGTCAGTGCAACGGCCCGCCGAATGCCCCTGCGGCGGCGCCGCGCCCGACCAGCGCAGCGGCGCCAAAGCGCCCCGCTTCACCCAATGCTGCGGCCGCTATATCGACGGCGGCGAAGCGGCGCCACGGGCTCTGGAGCTGATGCGCTCGCGCTACAGCGCATATGTTGTCGGTGCAACGGACTATCTGCGCGCCACCTGGGCGCCACACACGTGCCCCGCGGATCTCGGCGCGAACCCCGATGCACCGGACGCGCCGCGTTGGCTCGGACTGCAGATCAAGGCGTTCGCTGAAACCGACGCCGATCACGCGACGGTCGAATTCGTCGCACGTTACAAAGTGGGCGGCCGTGCGCACCGGTTGCACGAACTGAGCCGCTTCGTGCGCGGCGAGGACGGCCGCTGGCGCTATATCGACGGCGACGTCAGCGAATAGCGCCCTTTCTTTCGCTTACACGACGCCGTGGCGGCAATCCGTTGTGCTTACATATGGCCCTGATAGCAGGGCCATTTTTTCGTGTTGGCTCGATGCCACAGCCTCCAAGCTGCCCCTCATTGATTCTTTGCGCGCGCTACCGGAGAGCCCCGTATGGCGCGGCTGCGGACGGCCGATTCACATTTGGTCATCATTTGTCGGGTTCTCCTTGATTGCACAAAACAAAATTGTCGTGCCAGGATGAGGCCGTAGCTTCATGACGTCACATTGCGAGGGTCGGTCCATACCGGCTCCGCAAAATGCGCAGAAGCCCTGCCGGGCACCAGACAAAGTGGGTCCGGCGGCGGTTTCGGGCAGCAGGTGTGGCGCTCATCATCGGCGCGTGGGGTCGCGTCGGCCGTTTGGGTTCATCCCGTGCGATCTCGATTAGCGTGCGTGCGCATAGCGCACACCGTACGCGAGTGTGTTTTTGTTTGTCGAAAACGTGGCCGAAAGGCAAATGTCAGCAACAATTTCGACGGGCTGGCACTCCGGTGTTCAGGACAGTTTTTTAAGCAGGTGCATCAATGGTGTTCAGCAAGGCTCTGATGAAGTGTGCGGTGATTTGTGCAGCGGCGACGTGCGCTGTCGCACCCGCGCACGCCGACCCGCTCGCCGACACCCAGGCTGGACCGCTGACCCGCGCGCACGTGCCGCGCATTGCGCTCGACGACGACGTCTATCTGCCCACCGCAGGGCTTAACGAACAGATCATCCGCGTGCCGGTCGACGCTGCTGGCACGATCACGCTCGAAACGACGATTTACAAACCGGACGGCGCGGGCCCGTTTCCGATGATCGTGTTCAACCACGGCAAGATCCCTGGCGATCCGCATATGCAGGAGCGCAGCGACCCGCTGCCGCTGGCGCGTGAGTTCGTGCGCCGCGGCTATGTGGTGGTGGCACCGAACCGGCAGGGTTTCGGCCATTCGGACGGCGAGTATCAGCAGGACGGTTGCGACGTCGAAAAGAACGGCACCGGTCAGGCAGGCGATGTAGCCGCGACGATCGACTACATGTCGAAGCAGCCTTACGTGGACGCCAAGCATATTGTGGTGGCCGGCACCTCGCACGGCGGCCTCGCGACGATGGCATACGGCGCACAAGCTGCGCCGGGCGTGCGGGCGCTGATCAATTTTTCGGGCGGCTTGCGGCAGGACGCTTGCAGCGACTGGCAAGGCAATCTGATCCGCGCATTCGGCGCGTACGGCGAGAAGACCAAGGTGCCGTCGCTGTGGATGTATGGCGACAACGATTCGGTCTGGAACTCTAAGCTCGTGGCGGGCATGTACGCCGCTTATGGCGTGCACGGCGCGAGCGCGAAGATGGTGGATTTCGGCAGCTACAAGAACGACGCACACCGGCTGGTCGGCGACCGTGACGGCGTGCGGGTGTGGTGGCCGGCGGTCGAGGCGTTCCTTGCCCAGGCGGGCATGCCGACGGGTGTGCAGTATCGGGTTTCTGATCCTTCCATGCCGAAGGCGAGTGGGTTCGCCGCCGTGGATGCAGTGGATGCCGTGCCTTATGTCGATGAAGCCGGGCGGAATGGGTATCGGAATTTCTTGCATCAGTATCCTAGTCGGGCTTTTGCTGTGTCGGATAGCGGGGCATGGTCGTGGGCTGAGGGTGGGGATGATCCGATGTCTGTGGCCGTTGCTAATTGTCAGAAGCAGAGTTCGGCGCCTTGTCGGTTGTATGCCGTGAATAATTCTGTTGTTTGGGGGGATGGGGGGGCTCAGACTGCTCAAGGTGGTGCAGGGTCTTCTTCTGCTGATGGCGTTGAGGGGCAGCGGGCTATTGCTAGTCGTGAGTGATCGGTAGCGTTTTTTGCCTGCTTGGCGCGTTTGGCTGTGCTCTTCTGGTCTTGGCCTTTCCTTGAATTCACGGTGGTCTATTGGCGTTGCCCCTGTGCGGGGCGGCACCTACTTTCTTTGCCGCGGCAAAGAAAGTAGGCACAGAAAGCCGCTTTACCACCGCTAACCCTTAGGCGGGTCCCCTGGCTTGGAGGGGGTAGTGGTGCATCTGGAATCGGTGCTCTCGCACACTCCGCGTTCGTGACAAAGCAGTCATTCTTCCGGCGGCGCTGCGCGCGCCGTCGCGGTAGTTCATCAACCACGCGCCAATTCCTCCATTCGTAGTACTTCTAAGCGACCGTTCGTCCCTGCGCCAGCGACGCGACGCCTTAAACGGCAGCCCATCTCAAATCACTTAGTGTTTCCTCAGCCTAATGGCTTGCTGGAACACGAGCGCTTTCGTCAGCACGCACTTCAATCCACCACGCGTTTCAGCGCCTCGCCGAGGCGAAGTCGACGGGCCCCGCGGAGCGGCGGCGAACCTGTCGGTTTTGGAGCGGACCGCTCCGGCGAGCGCGTAGCGCGAGGCGGGACGAATGACGGCCTTGTCACCGGGGCCGAATGTGCGGGAAGACCGATTCCAGATGCACCACTGCCCCCTCCAAGCCAGGGGACCCACTTAATGGTTGGCGGTGGGAAGCGGCGGATTCAACCGGTCGTTGCAACACCTCTGTTCCAATACGGAATCGGAGAGTGGAGCAAGATGGAACGACAAAGAAAGCATTGGTTGAACGCAGAACAGAAGAACGAAATCTGGAAGATGTGGCGTGACGGCGAGTCGC
>DASVNP010000213.1:0-8551 GCA_036383775.1 Paraburkholderia sp.
CCATGGTTAAGTTTAATGAAACGTTACTCGATCGCACCTTTGCCGCGCTGTCCGATCCGACGCGGCGTGCGTTGCTCGCGCGCCTGTCGCAGCACGATCTGTCGGTGAGTGAACTCGCCGCGCCGTTTGCGATGTCCCTGCCGGCGGTGATGAAACACCTCGACGTGCTCTCCGAGGCGGGTCTCATCACGCGCAGCAAAACCGGCCGCACGGTGGCGTGCCGCCTGAGCGCCGGGCCAATGGAGGAAGCCATGGAGTGGCTTGGCCGCTATCAGCGCTTCTGGTCTGAATCACTCGATCGTCTAGCCGCTTTCGTCGAAGAGGAGCAAGCCCCATGTCCACCCAACCCGCCCAGCTCATCGAGCCCAGCCTTACCCTCCAGCGGCGTTTCAACGCCACGCCGGCCAAAGTCTTCCGCGCCTGGACGGAACCGGCGCAATTCGTGACGTGGATGCGTCCGGGCGACGCACACGTGGCGAGCGCGGAAATGGATGTGCGTGTCGGCGGGCGTTATTCGATCGTGTATCGCAAGCCGGACGGCAAAGAGCTCGAGGTGAACGGCGAGTATCTGGAGGTCGTGCCCGAGCGCAAGCTCGTATTCACCTGGATATGGCGCTATAGCCCCGACCATGAAACGCGGGTCACGCTGCTGTTCGAACCGGACGGCGACGGCACGTGGCTCACGCTCACGCACGAACGTCTTGAGGGTGAAGCGCAGTGCGAAGACCACCGCCGCGGCTGGAGCGACGGACTCGATTCACTGGAGCGCTACGTGGCCTGAATTGGTTTGAGCAGGCGGAGTACTGTCGAAGGGGCTTCTTTCGGAGCGTTCTGTTTCAACCTGCACGACGCAGGAAAGGAGACGCAGATGGAACCGCAACATCGTGTTGGCACAAGAGAGGATTGGCTGGCCGCGAGCCGGGCGTTATTGGCCGACGAAAAAGCGCATATGCGCGCCGGTGACGAACTCGCCCGCAAGCGGCGCGAGCTGCCGTGGGTCAAGGTCGACAAGACTTATACGTTCGACACGCCGCAAGGCCGCAAGACGCTGGCCGATCTGTTCGAGGGGCGCAGCCAGTTGATCGTCTATCACTTCATGCTGGGCGCGGATTGGGGGCAGGGCTGTGTGGGCTGCTCGTTCCTGTCGGACCACATGGTCGGCATCGTGACGCATCTCGAGCATCACGACGTGTCATATGTGACCGTATCGCATGCGCAGCTTGCGAAGATCGAAGGATTCAGGAAGCGCATGGGCTGGACCTTCCCGTGGGTGTCCTCGGCCGGCAGCGATTTCAATTTCGACTATCACGTGTCGTTCACGCCCGAGCAACTGGCGAGCAAAAAGGCGTTCTATAACTTCACCGAGCAGGACGTCGGCATCGACGAACAACACGGCCACAGCGTGTTCTGCAAGGACGAAAAGGGCGACGTGTACCACACGTATTCCTGCTACGGCCGTGGCGACGAACGCTTCATCAACACCTATGCGCATCTCGACGTCACGCCGAAGGGGCGCAACGAAGCCAGTAATCTGATGGACTGGGTCAAACACCACGACCGCTATGAGCAGCCGGCGTAAAGCGGGTGCGAAAGACAAGTCGAAAAAGCGGGACGTCACCCGCCCTGGCGTCCCGCTTCATAAAACAGCGCGAATAACTCCGATTGTGAGTTGACGTTCAGCTTCGTGTAGATGTGCTTCTTGTGCGCGCGCACGGTCTCGAACGAGATCGTCAGTTTCTCCGCGATGGCGCGCGTCGAAAATCCGCTCAAGGTCAGCATCGCCACTTCCACTTCGCGCGCGGTCAGCGGCGAGCGGCCGGCCACGGACGCGACCTGCTCGAAACGCGCGGCATAGGCGGGGGTATCGGCCGGTGCGAGCGTGTTCATAGCCGTGTCAGTGGCCACTTCGGCGGGCGCGTCATTGCGCGGTTGCTGCGTGGTGTCGAAAGTCTCATACGGCAAGCGTTGCCGCAGCAGCGCAATGACCCACGGCGCGCACAACTCGAGCACGGCCAGATCGCGATCGCCGTAGCGTTGCGTCGCGCCCAGCGAAAACGCCAGCGTGTGCCGCGAGTCGATCATGTAGTTGAAGTGCACCTCGTCGCCGACGATGTTCTTCCTGAAGTACCGCTGGTAGTAGTCGGTCATCGAGAAGTTGTCGGGCGCGACATCGGCCAGCGTGACGAAGCCCGACGCGGGCTTGTCCATGGCGGCGATATAGAAAGGATCGAGTTGATAGAGCGCCGCCAGATAGTCCTGGAACATCGCATCCACCGTGCCGTCCGGCGTCGGTGATTCGGCGCACACGAGCGGCGCCTCGCCGGGGACGAAGCGCAACGCCACCCAATTGTCGAAGGGCACATAGCGTTCGAGGGCGCGCGTGAGACGCGTCCAGAATTGCGCGCTGTCGAGTGCTTCGACAACCGCGCCGATCTCGCGATGAAAGGCCAGGTCGCGCCATTCAAGTTCCATGCGTGCTCCGATGAGGGTAACCCAGCCGGGTGATTTCGGACAAAAATATGTCTGGTAATAATAGGCCCAATCCGATCGCGGACCTCCGGCCACTGCCGGTATTTAACGCGAAGCGAACCGGCATGGACAGGAGACAAGGCATGCTTCAACTCGAACTGGCGCAGATTCCCATCGTGGACGGCGCTGCAGGCGTTAGCGGTGCGAACGTGCAACGCGTGCTGCAGATCATTGGCCAGCGCGCGCCCGAAACCGATCTGATCGTGTTTCCGGAGACGACGCTCTCGGGCTTTCCGACGCGCGATGACGTCGGCGATGTGGCTGAAACGCTCGATGGTGCGTCGCTCACGGCGGTGCGCCATGCGGCGCGTGAAGCACGCGTGGCGGTCGCGGTGGGCCTCGCCGAGCGCGACGGCGGCCGCTTTTACAACACCACGGTGCTGGTCGACGAGCGAGGCGAGATCGTGCTGCGCTATCGCAAGACGCACCTGTGGGCGTCGGATGTCGGCGTGTTCGAACCGGGCGACCGTTACGAAGTGTGCAGCTTCAAGGGCATGACCGTCGGCCTGCTGATCTGCTACGACATCGAATTTCCGGAAACGGCGCGCGCCGTCGCGTCGCTGGGCGCGGACCTGCTGATTGTCACCAACGGCAACATGGACCCATTCGGGCCCGTGCATCGCCGTGCCATCGTGGCGCGCGCCATGGAGAACCAGATGTTCGCGGCGCTCGTGAACCGCGTAGGTTCCGGCGACGACAACCTCACGTTTGCCGGCGAATCGGCTCTGATCGATCCCTCCGGCGACGTGGTGAGCGAGGTGGCCCGGCAAGACACCGTGCTGCGTGCCACGCTCGACCCGGCGCGGCTCGAAGGCGCGCGTGAACACTATCGCTATCTGCACGACGCGCGCATTGCGCTCGATCTCGCGACCGAAGACAGAGCGTATGGACAGCGCTCGCGCGTGATCCGCGCGCGCTGAAGCGAACGCTCGGGCACATATACATCGCTGAACCAGCGCGCCGCCTGAACGGAGGCGCATACGAGCCTGCTACGTCAGGCAAAGAACTCAGGCGCGGCTCACGCGCTGCCAGCCAGTCCGATTGACCCAATCGACCCGGTCCGACCGGGACGCGAGCCATGCCGCGTCCTGGCGAGGCTCGCCCATTCACATGAGGAGACACCGCATGACTTCAACAACCACCGCCGAAGCCTCGGCCCCACGCAGCGCGCATCTGAAGCGCACACTCGGCCTGCCGTCGGTCCTGCTGTTCGGACTGGCCTACATGGCGCCGCTGATCGTCTACGGTACCTATGGTGTGCTGGCGAGCGCCAGTAACGACACGGCGGCACTGGCCTACCTGATCGCGCTGATTGCGATCGTGTTTACCGCGCTCAGCTACGGCAAGCTTGCGCGGCTCTTTCCGGTTGCCGGCTCCGCCTACACGTACACGCGCAGATCCTTCAACCCGCACCTTGGATTCATGATTGGCTGGGCGACATTGCTCGACTACTTTTTCCTGCCGATGGTGATCTGGCTGATCGGCGCCGCGTATCTGAGCGCGGCCTTTCCGCATGTGCCGAGCTGGATCTGGATCGTCGCGTTTATCGTGCTCACCAGTGCGCTGAATATTCTCGGTATCGAACTCGCGAACCGTTTCAACATCGTGCTGATGGTGGTGCAACTGGCGATTGTCGCGTTGTTCGTCGTGCTGTGCTGCCACTACGTGACGGCGGCGGTCGGCCCCGGCGGCCTCATTTCGGCCGAGCCGTTCTTCAAGCCGCAGGTGCCGCTCTCGGCGACGATGGCGGGCGCCGCGATTGCCGCCTATTCGTACCTGGGCTTCGACGCGGTCTCGACGCTGACTGAAGAAACCATTGCACCTGAAAAGACCATGCCGCGTGCCATCGTGCTGATTGCGCTGATCGGCGGCGCGATCTTCGTGATCGCGGCCTACACGGTGCAGCTCGCGCATCCGGGCGCGGTGTTCAAGGACCCGGATTCCGCGGCCTTCGAAGTTGCGCGCAAAGTAGGCGGCGATATTTTCGTCACGGTGTTCCTGGCTGGTTTGATTCTCGCGCAGTTCGCTTCGGGCATCTCCGCGCAGGCGAGCGTGGGGCGTCTCTTGTACGCAATGGGTCGCGATGAAGTGCTGCCCAAGCGCATCTTCGGTTTCGTGCATCCGAAGTTCAAGACGCCGGCGCTGAACATCGCGATCGCGGGCGCCATCGGTCTGGTTGCCCTGAAGCTCGATGTGGCGACCTCGACGTCGTTCATCAACTTCGGCGCGTTCCTCGCGTTCACGGCTGTCAACCTGTGCGTGATCCGCCAGTTTTTCAACGCGAAGGGTGGGGCGAATGCGATGGGCGTGATCGGCGGCCTGCTGTTCCCGTTGGCCGGCGCGGTGGCGGACGTGTGGCTGCTGGTGAGTCTCGAGAAGACGGCTCTGGTGCTCGGGGCGGTGTGGTTCGTGCTGGGTTTGTGCTACCTCGGCTGGATCACGCGCGGTTTCCGCCAGGCTCCGCCGGAAGTGGCGGTTTGAATTTCAAAGCGCCATGTCGAATGCGGGCTTGAGGAACAGCTCGATCGCCATCACGATGAGCCCCATCGCGGCCGCTGATAGCGTCAACGTGCCGTATTCGTCGTAGCGTGCATCGTAAAGGCACGCCACGACGAACAGAATCGCCAGCAGGTTGGTCAGCCAGTCGAAATTCAGCGCGAAAGTCATCGATCGGATCCGGGCTCATGGGCGACTCGGATTGCCGAATCACGCGTCAGGTGAGCGCGATTCTATCGAGTGGAGCTTACGGATTCGCAACGACGGCGCTTACATGGATTACGCCCTGGAGGCGCCCCGCAGGGGGTGCCGGAAGAAGTCCTCTTGGGGGGCGCCCTGGAGGCGCCCCGCAGAGGCGCCGGAAGAAGTCCTCTTGGGGGGGCGCCCTGGCAGGGGCTCAGGAACGCGACATCATCTCGTTGCTAATCCAGTCGATAACCGACGTGCGCTCCGGCTTCCAGCCGAGCAGCCGGCGCGCACGCTCACCGCGCACGCGGCTGTTCGAACCAAGGCCGTACGAGGCCATTTCGTAGCCCCATTCCTTTTGCGCTTCGTCGAGCGGCCAGTCTTGCGGCTCGCTCAACTGCATCGCGCTCGCGATCGCTCGGCTCATGTCGCGAAACGACGCTTCGCCGCTTTCGACAAAGTAGAAGGTGCCCGCCGGCGTCTTTTCCAGCGCGAGCCGGTACAGTTCGGCGACGTCGTCGATATATACGTTCGACCAGATATTGCCGCCGCTGCCCACATGCCGCACGACACCGCTCTTTTGCGCCTGGCGCACGAGGCGCGGCAATTGCACGCTCGCGCTGCCCGCCACCGCGCCGTGGCCGTAGATCAACGTGTTGCACAGCACGGCGGTGCGGATGTAGCGTTGCGCGGCGTCGAGCACCAACTGGTCGATGGCGACGCGCGCCGCTTTGTCGGCGGTCGGCTCGGGCAGGGCGTCTTCGCGATAGATGCGCGCCTGACCGGCTTCGCCGCCCGACGCATCGCCAACGATGCTCGAACCGCTCGTATGCAGAAACGGCTTGCCGGAACCGGCGAGCCCTACGATCAGCGCTTTTACGGCGCCTTCATGGTCGCTGCTGGCCGCATTGATGACGGCGTCGGCGGCTTGTGCTTCGACGATCAGCAGTTCGCGCTCGTCGAGCGTGCCGATCACGGGCTCGATGCCGAGGCGCTGCAACTCGGCGCGCTGTTCGGGATTGCGGATCAGGCCGCGCACGGTATGGCCGGCGCGCACCAGATGCGCTGCAATCGAACCGCCGATAAAACCGCTTGCCCCTGTGATAAAGATCTTCAAGACGTTCTCCTCGATGAGAAACAAGATGACAGGCACGCAGTATCCGCCGTCTTGATTCTCGCAAAAAGCGTGTTAGTCTCAAATCAATCTTGATTTGAAATCAACAATGAAAACGTCCACTGATGAGCTGCTGGTGTTCGTCACGGTGATCGACAGCGGCTCGATCACCGCGGCCGCGGAGAAACTGGGGCAGACCGTCTCAGGTGTGAGCCGCGCGCTCACTCGCCTCGAAACGAAGCTCGACACGGCGCTGGTGCGGCGCACGACGCGCCGTCTGCAGCTGACGGAAGAGGGCGACGCTTTCCTGCAGCGCGCCCGCGCGATTCTGGAAGCGATGGAAGAGGCCGAGGAGTCCGTCACGCGTGGACGCGAGCGGCCCTCGGGGCGCTTGCGCGTCGATGCGGCGTCGCCGTTCATGCTGCATTGCGTGGCGCCGCATATGACGGCGTTTTCGGCGCTGTACCCGGAGATTCGTCTGGAGCTGACCAGCAACGAGCGCATCGTGGATCTGTTGGAGCAGAAGGTGGATATCGCGATTCGCATTGGCGAGTTGCAGGATTCCACTTTGCATGCGCGTGCGTTGGGGACCAGCAAGCTGAGGCTGCTCGCGAGTCCGGCGTATCTGGCCGAATATGGCGAACCCAGGTCGGTGGAGGCGCTGCGCGCGCATCGTCTGATTGGCTTCACGGCGCCGGAGCACCTGAATCGCTGGCCGCTGCGCGAAGGGCGCAAAAGCGCGGCGGCGTCGCTGAAAATCGAACCGGCGATCACCGCATCGAGCGGCGAGACCTTGAGGCAACTGGCGCTGTCGGGTTGGGGCATCGCCTGTCTCGCCGATTTCATGACCGCAGCCGATGTGCGCGAGAAGCGCCTCGTGCCAATACTCGGCAACCTGCTGGCGGACGAGCGGCAACGGGTGAGCGCCGTGTACTACCAGAGCGCGTCGCTGGCGGGGCGCGTGCAGTGCTTTCTGGATTTCATGGCGGCGCGCGTGCGGCTTTAGCGGTTGTGGCTGGTCCCCATTCATTCCTCTGAACAGGAAACCCGCGGCTTGCCTGAGCGCGGGCTTTTTTACGTCTTGCGTTTTAAAAATGTATATACAAATTGAAACCCAAACCTGTTGGACGCCTTAGGGGGCCGCGCCACCGTCCGCTGTCCTGGGCCACGCAAGATCCGCGCCGTGCCGTAAGTCTTTCCTAATGGAAACCCCTAGGCTGGAACACTCAAAAACAAGTTGTATATACAAGAAGGAGTCGCTAAACTTCTCTCAAATTGTATAGACAGGACGACAACCATGATCACTCTGAAACCCGGCTTTCTGACCCTCCCGCAACTGCGCCAGATCGCGCGCGAGCCCGTTTCGCTGAAGCTCGATCCCGCCAGCCACGCCGCCATCGACGCGTGCGCGCAGGCGGTCGCCGACATCACCGCGAAAGGTGAGCCGGCCTACGGCATCAACACGGGTTTCGGGCGCCTCGCGAGCACGCATATCCCGCGCGAGCAGCTCGAACTGCTGCAACGCAATCTGGTGCTCTCGCACGCGGTCGGCGTGGGTGAGCCGATGTCGCGCCCGGTCGTGCGTCTGCTGATCGCGCTGAAGCTCTCGAGCCTCGGGCGCGGCCATTCGGGCATCCGCCGCGAAGTGATGGAAGCGCTGATTTCGCTCTTCAACGCGGACGTGCTGCCGGTGATTCCGGTCAAGGGTTCGGTGGGCGCCTCGGGCGACCTCGCGCCGCTCGCGCATATGTCGGCGGTGCTGCTGGGGGTGGGCGACGTGTTCGCGAAGGGCGAGCGCATGCCGGCGACCGAAGGTCTCGCGCTGGTGGGCCTGAAGCCCCTCACGCTGCAGGCGAAGGAAGGTCTCGCGCTGCTGAACGGCACGCAGGCCTCGACCGCGCTCGCGCTCTACAACATGTTCGCGATCGAGGACCTGTACCGCACCGCGCTGGTGGCGGGCGCGCTGTCGGTGGACGCGGCCATGGGCTCGGTCAAGCCGTTCGACGCGCGCATTCACGAACTGCGCGGCCATCAAGGCCAGATCGATGCGGCGGCGGCGTACCGCTCGCTGCTGCAGGGCTCGGGCATCAACGTCTCGCACGCCGACTGCGACAAGGTGCAGGACCCGTACAGCCTGCGCTGCCAGCCGCAGGTGATGGGAGCGTGTCTGGACCAGATGCGCCATGCCGCCGGCGTGCTGCTGCTGGAAGCGAACGCGGTGTCGGA
>DASVNP010000214.1:0-65077 GCA_036383775.1 Paraburkholderia sp.
AGCGGTCTAACGAAGTGGCGCGTGCGTGACGCGCTACACGACAACCCATAGCGCGCACTAGCCTCCCGAATCGAATTTCATCGGGCGCTCGTCACTATCGAATGTCCGTTACAGAGAAAACCGAGGGTCCGATGTGGGTCGACACTTGCCGGTCGCAGCAGGGCGTCCTTTGTCTAGTCGCGCCTAATCTGGCGCGGCCTTCACCGCTTTTCGATCCCAGCCGGCCATAAAGAGATCTTCTCGTCCAAAGGCATACGCCTTGTGCGCTAAACCCTTTTGTTTTTCACAGTCTTGTGTCGTTCCGACACGAACTGCGTAGTACCCACCCCATCAAACACGCCGGCAGGCCCTCAGCAATTTTTGCCTCTGACCATTCCTGGTCGCCACCCTCACTTATCCCAAGCATTCTCAACATATTTTCAACAGATTGAGAATCTGATTTGTAGCCACTCGTCTACGGAAATTTCCCAACATCCTGATTTTACGACCTAATTAACATGTGCTGCTCATGCAATTTGCATGATGCGCGGCAATTCTTGGGGGCTTTACTCTCCTGGCCCATTTTGTTTATCGATAAAGGCATTGCGAGGTAACTCGCACGCTAATTGTTTAATTTGTAGGTCATGCAAAAAGTAATTCGGCTAATTTTTACCGCCTCGATGGTTTTGCTTTCCGGTCTCGCGCATTCACAAACAGAAGCCCCAGAAGCCCCGCTGACCGGCGCAAGTCAGTTCGCCGGTCCCTATTTGGGCTTCAAACTGGGCGTCAATAACTCGGACGCTTCCGGCGTCATCAACAAACCTTCGCACAGCACGTTTTTCCCGGGTTTCACAGCCGGATATAACCTCGCTGTCGACCGATTCGTGCTGGGTGCAGAGGCCTTTGCCGACTTCCATCACGGTTCGACAACCTATAAAGATGGCGGCATCGATGCGAAGTTCGGCATGCCGTTCAACCAGTTCATGCCCTATGCCCGTGTCGGCGTAACGACAGATTGGCCAAGCGTGCGTCTGCATTGGGGCCTGGGCCTCGAATACAAATTCGCGCGACACGTGAGCGCGGTGGGTGAGTGGACGACGGACACGAGCAATCTCAACGGCACTAAGAGAACGAACAACAGCTTCACGATCGGTCTCCAGTACCACTTCAAGTAGGCGGTCCAGCCGGCCCTCCGCGATTCAACTCTAATTCGACGGCGCAGCAGCAGCGGCCGCTGTGCTCTCCGGCTTGAACACGGTCTTCCAGTCGTCTTTCATATCCACGACCAGCCAGCCCTTGGTACCTGCCTCGTCCAGACCTTTATCAAGCTTGCCGCTCTTCGCTGCGCGATCGTACGCATATTCGCGCCCCGCATCTGTGTGATGCACGAGTGCGGCGAGGCGCGGGCCGCCGCCTGACGAAGTCCATTCAAGCATCGGCGCGTCGTTGTCAGCGTTGCCGAACGCGATCACCGGACGCCGTCCGATCACGCGATCGATAGCGAGCGGTTTGGCCGCACCGTCGATCAGATTGTCGACCTGCGCGAGGCGGGTCAGCGAGACCGCGCCGCCGGTCTGGCTATACCGGTATTTCACGGTGCTGCCGATCACCTGCTCAGGCGGAATGCCGTACATGCGCTGCGCCAGATCGCGGACGAATTCGACGTCGCCGCCGGTCACCAGATAGGTCTTGAAACCGTTGGCGCGCAGATAGGCGAGCAGTTCGAGCATGGGCTGGTACGCGAGATCGGTGTACGTCCGGTTGAAGTGAGGGTCGCTCGCCGAGTCGAACCAGTCGTGCACGAGCGCGACGAATTGATCGCCCGTCATGCCGGCGTGTGCCGCCGCCAACAGCCGCATCGAGCCGGCGTCGCCGCCTGCCGTCACGTTCTTGAGATTGCCTTTGAGGATGGAGCGGAACGGTTCCTGCCGTTTCCATTCCGGATGCTTGCCGGCCACCGTCTTCACGCGCTGCAGCGCGAACACCAGTTGTACCGGCGCGGGCTGCTCGGGCCACAGCGTGCCGTCGTTGTCGAACACGGCAATCCGGTCGGCACGCGGGATGAAGTCCTTGGACTCTGGCGTCGTGACCAGTGTGACGAAATCGACGATCGACCGTTTGGCCTGGGTGTCGTTCCATGACGCCAGCGCTGCTGCTGTCGATGCGCCGGCCTGTGACTCGCTTGCGTTCTGATGCGGCAGAACCGAGCAAGCGGAAACAAGGACAACGGCAAAGGCAATGCAGTACCGGCGCATCGTGCGAATCATAAAAGCCTCATCGAAATCGGTGGGTCGAACGTCAAGCGAGCGCCAGTCTAATCGGCGAGAGCGGTTATTGCAGCCCTCGCGGAATTATTTCGACAAGTTGATCGGACGCGTCTGCGCAAAAAAATGCGCAGTGGGTAACGCATGCCACGACTGCATGCGAAAGCGTCGAGCGGCGGGCGCCTCTTGCATGACCGGGATCACGAATGTCGCTATGCGCTGAAGTGGTGGCGAAACCCGGCGCTATTCGATCGAGTGTTATGTCTCGCGGGTCGATATGCTCTTTTGCGACCATGGCCCTCGGTGGGTCGAGCAGTTTCAGAACTCACCGGCGAAGCAACGCGTACGACCACTTTCGGAACATCATGAACGTCACCACTTCAGAAGACTTTATCGGAGTTCAGCCCAACCACGCTTTCTCGAAAGCCTTCATTGTGCTGGGCTATCGCGACGGATCGATCTCGACGATCCCCAACAACTTCTTTCGCAACTGGATGGACGAGGAAGCGACAGTCGGCACCTTCGTGATCGGCAAGTGCTCGGGTTTGGGCGTCGGTTCGATTGCCAAATACGACGCCGGGCTGCAGAAGCTGGTCGTTGGCAAATTCGTCGCCGGTGGCTTGCGAGTGAAGTTCCTGCTCAACGGCCAGCACGACATGCGGACCATTTCAATGTCGATGATGAGCGTGTTCGGCAGTGAGATGACGAATGCTCCGCCGCCGCAGTACGGTGACATGGTCATCGGCAACGACGTGTGGATCGGCGACGAAGCGATGTTTCTGGGTGGTTCCAATGTTGCGGACGGCTGTGTGATCGGAGCACGAACGCTGGTGCCGTCCAATTTCAAAAGCGAACCCTACGGCATCTATGTGGGTTCACCGGCGCGCCTCGTTCGGTTCCGGTTCTCCGAGCGCATTCGCGAGAAGCTGGTTGAACTTGCGTGGTGGGACATGCCGCTGTCATGGATCCGGAAACACAACGACCTGTTCCTTGTTGACCTGACGGCAGATGAAGGGCGGTCGCTCGAAATCCTGACCGAGTTGCTGCGCTCCAAGAAAGCGGCGTTCGAGGCGGCCGCAACGGTGAAGGCCTGATACGTTGATATGCCGCGAGGCGGGGCGCTTCACCCCGCCTCGCTGCGCTTGACCAAGGTGATCAGCTAGTCCAGTTAAAGATACTTGTCGCCAGGCAGGCGATCGCGGACCTTCTTCGCAGGGGTTCCGTACACGACCGAAAAAGCGTCCACAGCTTTGAGAACGGTTGACCCCGCGCCCACCACGCTGTGTTCGCCTATCACGATGCCATGACGCAAAACGGCACCGATACTCACGGCCGCGTGACTGCCGATATGGCAATTGCCGCCGGTGGTCACACCTGGCGCCAGGCTCGAAAAATCATCCATCACGCCATCATGATCGAGCGAGGCCCGGGTATTGACGATGCAGCCGCGTCCGATCCGGCAGGAAGGGTTAATCACCGCGCCTGCCATTACAACCGTCCCGGCACCAATCGTTGTTGCTTTGCCTATGCTGGCCGCCGGATGCACCGCGCTGACCAGCGGCAATGACGGACAGCGATCGGCCACATTGGCGGCGACGTTCGCACGCACGCTGTTGTCACCGATCGCCACGATCACGCCCTCCAGCTCGTGTTTGCTGACAAGGGCTGCAAGATCGGACTCACCGCCAAGAACCGGATAACCCAGGGTCATTTCGCCGGGAGTCCGAAACGCATCGATGAGGCCCGCGATCCGATAGAGCCCCTGCTGTTCGACGATGTCGATCACCACTTTGGCGTGGCCGGACGACCCCACGAGCACGATGTTTTGCATTGACTGCTTTCCGCTTGACGACCGACCGCCAGCGCTCAACTGACGCTGGAGATGAAGTTCACAATGCGTTCAACTTGCACCGGATTCAGATCGGGATAGATCGGCAGGCACAAGATCCGTTTTGAGGCAGCGCTCGCCGCGCTCAGATTGTCCTTGTTCGCCGACGGCAGTCCACGATACATCGGAAATTCGGAAATCAGCGGGTAGAAGTAGCGACGTGCATAGATATCGTGTTGCTTCAGGTGGTCATACAGCGCGTCGCGGCTGATCGGAAAATCGTCTTCGACCTGAACGGGGAAGTAAGCGTAGTTCGCCACTTTCTCGCCGGAGTCCAGCAAGCAGCGTATGCCGGGCACGTTGGCCAGCAGTTCGCGGTACTGCGCATCGATCGCCTTGCGCTTCGCGAGCGCCTTGTCGACATGCTGCAGTTGCAGAAGGCCGAACGCGGCATTGATTTCGCTCATCTTGCCGTTGATGCCGGCCGCCACGACGGTCACTTCATCCACGAAACCGAAGTTCTTCAAATGGTCGATGCGCTGCTTTGTCTTCGCATCCGGACAGATGATCGCACCGCCTTCGAAGGTGTTGAAGACCTTGGTGGCGTGGAAGCTGACGATCGACAGATCGCCGTGCTTGAGCACGCTGCCGTCTTCGGTCTGCACGCCGAACGCGTGCGCGGCATCGTAGATGACCTTGAGGTTGTAGTTATCGGCGATTTTCTGGATCGCTTTCACATCGCATGGATGGCCGTAGCAGTGCACCGGCATGATGGCTGTGGTTTGCGGCGTGATCGCCGCTTCGATCTTCTGCGGATCGAGATTGAGCGTGTTCGGGTCCACGTCCACGAAGACGGGCTTGATGCCGTTCCACAGCAGCGAATGAGCGGTTGCCGCAAACGAATACGGCGTCGTAATGACTTCGCCGTTGATGCGCAAAGCCTGCAGCGCGGTCACGAGGGCCAGCGTGCCGTTGGTGAAGAGCGCGAGATGCTCGACGCCGAGATACTCGCACAGCGCTTTTTCGAGTTGCTGATGGAACGGTCCACCGTTCGTCAGGATTTTGCTGGTCCAGATCTTTTCGAGGTACGGGAGAAACTCAGCCAGCGGCGGCAGATGCGGCTGAGTCACATAGATGCGTTCGTCGTCCAGCGACGCGATCGCACGAAGAGGAGCGCTTGAGCCCATGGTTTCCTCGCTACTGTTTTTTACTTAGTCCGGGTCGCGGATGAGCGCGGTCTGCGCGTCGTCCGTGCTGATAGCTGCCGGAGGGAGGCCGTCGCACCAGCGCTGCCACATCGTTCGAAATGCTCTCGAGAGGCTTTGGGCGACTACGTCCGGTTGAAATGGAGCCGACTGCATGCAGCGCTCGCGCAGTGACGTGCGAATGCTGGCGAGTGCAGGGATGTCGGAGGCGATCTTGATGCCCTTCGCGACGAAGTCGTCCGCATCTTCGGCCGCGAACGCGTCGAGACCCGAATGGGCGAGCCATGCCGTTGCTGCCCGGCTCGCCATGGTCTTGCCGGCGATCGTCAGCGTGGGCACGCCCATCCACAACGAGTTCAGCACGGTCGTCGAGCCGGTGTAGGGGAACGTGTCGAGGCAGAGGTCGACCTGAAAGTGCTGCTGCAGGTAGACTTCCGCGCGGGAGCGCGAGCGGAAACTCAGGCGGTCTCGCGAAATGCCTTCGTTGACGAACCAACTGATGAGGTTGTCATCACCTTCGTCGCCGGTCATCGAACCGAGCACCATGCGGGAAGTGGGCAACGCGCGAAGCAGGCGTGCCCACACGGCGATCACGTCGGGGCGCAGCTTGTTCAACCGGTTGAAGCTGCCGAACGTGATGTAGCCGTTATGCATGGCCGGCAGGATATTGACCGGCGGCGCATTCTTTTCCGGGTGGAATGGCCCGATGGAGGCGAGGTGGACGAGCTTCTCGGAGAACTGCTGTTCCATTTCGCCGAACGGCGTAAAGAAGCGGTCGCTGAAATAGTAGTCCATCGCGTCCAAACCGGTGGTCGCCGGGTAGCCGATCCAGCTGGCCTGAATCGGCGCGGGCTTGCGCGCGAACGCTTGCAGCCGGTTGCGGCCGGTATGCCCGCTCATATCGATCAGGATATCGATCTTGTCGGCGCGAACCTTGGCGATGAATTGCTCGTCCGGCATGCCGGCGATTCGGGTCCACTGGTGCGCGTGGCTGGATAGCAATTGCGTGTAGCCGTCGTCCTGCACGTGGTTGTAGTAGACGTGGATCTGCAGGCTCTCGTCGTTCGCGAGCGGCTCCATCATCGGGAGCAGGTAGGATGCGACAGCGTGCCGGAACAAGTCGCCGGAGACGATGCCGATTTTCAGCTGGCGATTGGGTGCGCGGCTATTCGTGTGATGCGGCTTCGGCAAGCGCAGCGAGCCTTCATGAATCTTCGCAAACTGGCGATGCTCGGCGTAAATCTTCTCTGGGGCGATGTGCGGGTTGTGCGCGATGGCGAAGAGAAGATTGCTGCGCGTCGGGGCATTCTTGGGATCGACTTCGAGCGCGCGCCGGAAGCACTGTTCGGCTTCTTCGGTGGCGCCGGCGTCGAGCAACACGACGCCGAGCGTGCTATGCGCCTCCGCATAGTCGGGCGAGAGTTCGGTAGCACGACGGCACTCGGCGACCCCTTCACTGATCCGGCCCAGGCTGGCGAGCACCATGCCGAGGATACGATGGCCTTCGGAGTGATCCGGATGCAGTTCGAGCAGTTTTCTGCACTCGACTTCCGCCTCGGCGTTCTTACCCAGCAGACGCAGCAGATCGGACAGTCCTTTGCGCACCTCGGAATCGTCGGCGCCAAACTTGATGGCGTTCCTGAAGGGCTGCTCAGACTCGCTGTATTGACCGGCCTGATGGAGCGTGATGGCGAGACAACGCCATGCGAGTCCGTTCGACGGATAACGTTCGATCATGCTGCGCGCGAGCTTGAGCGCATCCGCGGAGTGGCCCTTGGCGAAGAGCGTGTTGAAGCGGGCTATTTCCTGCGGGGTGGGGCGGCGCGTATCGAGCGCCGCCGCCGCGGCGTCCGCGGTGTCCCGCTCGGTCGAAATGACCACCGTCGCGGTAGGTTCCGGTGTCTTGACGGCCGGCGCGACCGCGGCGGTGGCGAAGCCGATGCCGCCATACGACATCCGCGTAATGAGGCCGTTGACTGCCGGCCCTTTCAAGCCCCGCTGCTGTCCCATTTCCAGCGCCAGCCAGGCCGCCTGCAACTGGCCCGCGTCGATCAACGCGCTGATGTAGGCCACCCAGAATTGGCCGTTGTTCGGCGCGGCGCCGAGCGCGGTTTCGAAGTGTGGCAGGGCGTCGGCGGGGCGGCCGTTCTGCGTGTACAGCACGCCGAGGTTGTACTGCACGTCGGTGTGACCGGGTTTGGCGTCGAGGATCGCTTTGTAGAGCG
This sequence comes from Paraburkholderia sp., assembly GCA_036383775.1. Taxonomy (GTDB): domain Bacteria; phylum Pseudomonadota; class Gammaproteobacteria; order Burkholderiales; family Burkholderiaceae; genus Paraburkholderia. Next base: position 7,502 of record DASVNP010000214.1, read on the forward strand.
CTTCGGCGTCGTCGAGCTCGCCCTTGTGGTGATGCTCCAGCGCAGTCTGCAAAACCAGAGCGATGTCTTGGTCGAGCTGTTGCTCGTCTGTCAAGGGTTCGGCGGTCGGCGCTTCGTGCAGGAGAGTCATGGTGTCGGCACAGTAAGGTCTATGGTGGAAATTGTGCGACGGGCAGGGCGTTTCCGATGCGCGGAGATGACGGTGAAAAAGCCGCCTGTTTAGCGTATGGAGAGGGGGCCGGAAAGCCGGAAACAAGAAAAAAGCCCGCGCGAGGCGGGCTGAGGGAACGAGCGCGCCCTACGTCGGCGCGTACTTCTTATTGTTGGGTCAAGCGGAGCGTTTTAGCCGGCCAGACTTCCGCCATGACGGCGCTGGGCTGGCTGCGCCGCTTACATTCGGGCCATGCGCTGATATTCTCCAGCGGCCTTGGTGCGTCCAATTGCTGCTTCGAATTCGATGTGCAACTCGGTTTGGGTCGTCACGGCATCCGCGAGCAGCGCCGCGTCGGCCGCCTGGATCTGACGGATCAGGTCGAGCGCGGCCGGCTCCTGATCCGCCGTCAGCGACATCAGCAGCGGGGAGCGCGCCTCGGTCAGGCGGGCCGCTTCCGGCCAGTCGGCAAGCGATGCCGCCTGCTCGATGTCCCGTGTCATCGACAGCACGCGTTCAACCAGTTCGGTCTGGGTCATACCGGTCGAGTCCATTGGCTTAGCCCTTATTGGTAGCCAGCGCGCCGGCGCTGTTCGTGCCGCCGAACAGGGCGGTCAGGTACTGCGAGTTGTTGTTCATCGTCGCCATCAGCGTGTTCAGTGCGGTGAACTGCGCCTGATACTGGCTCGTCAATTGCGCCGCGTAGTCGGCGAGCGCGGTTTGCTGCGTGGTGATGCTTTTCAGGTCGGCGTTCAGCGCGCTATTGCGCGTATCGATGATGCCGCCGGTCTGCGTGAAGGTGGTAATGCTGCTGTTCAACTGCTCGGCGATGCCGTTGGTCGAGTTGAACAGCTTGGCGACCGTCGCCGGGCTGGCCGTCAGTGCGGTGGTCAGCGTGCTGCTGTTGACGACCATGGTGCCGTCCGCGGGATCGTCCTTCAGAGTGATGCCGATCGCCGCCAGCGTGGTGCCCGTCGAGCCCGCGCCGACCGAGCCGCCGACGATGGTGGCCAGCGTGTTCTGGATCGTCTGCAGCGTCGAGTCGCCCAGCAGCGGACCTTGCGAGGTGGACGACGAGTTGAACGAGGTGAGCGTGGCCATCGTCGTGACGACGGTGTTGTAGAGGCTCACGAAATTGTTGATCGCGGTGCTCTGTGACGAAGTGTCAGCCGCAATGTTCAGCGTTTGCGTGGTGCCCGCTGCCGCCGCCGTCAGGTTCATCGTGACGCCCGAAATGGCGGTCGTCACGGAGTTGGTCGAGCTGCTGGCCGCGATCCCGCCCACGGTGAATTCCGCGTCCTGGGCGAAGCCGCTTTGCGTCCACGCGCTGCTCGAATTCGCCGAGGTGATCGACGACTGGCCGCCGGTGGTGCTCGCGGTCGAAGTCACGCCGAGGCTCGACAGGCCGTTGTCCGTGGTGACGTTGCTGGTGCTGACGTTGATGACGTTGGCCGCGCCCGTGTTGGCCCCGCGCAGCACGAGGTGAGCGCCGTCCGTGCCGGTCACGATGGTCGCCGTGACACCCGGATTGCCGGTGCCGCCGTTGATTGCGGCCGCGATTCCCGAGAGCGTGTTATTGGTGCTGTCGACGTTGATGTTCATCGACTTGCCGCCGAGCGAGATCGTCAGCGTGCCCGTGCCCAGTTGCGTGGTGGCGCCGAACGCCGCCGACGACAAAGCCTGCGAGCTGGCGATCTGCGTTACCGCGACCGAGTAGCTGCCGGCCACCGCGCCCGCGCCTGCAGTCGCCGTTAAGCCTGTACCGCTCGTGGTTGCCGCGAACGTCGACAGCGTCGTGCCGTTGGCGAGGTTCGTGATACCCGATTGCAGCGCGCTCAACGCCGAGCTCAGTGCGCCGTAGGCGGACAGGGTGGTGCTGTCTTTCGTCTGTTGCGCCGCCAGAGCCGCGGTTTGTCCTGCGGTCTTCGCGTTCACGAGGGCTGTGACGAGCGACGACACGTCCATCGACGAATTGCCGGTCGAGCCGCTGATGATCGATTGCGCGGCCGATTGCAGCGCGGAATTGGCCGACGCGGTAGAAGACGTGGTTGAGATCGAGGACATTCAGAGGCTCCGGGCGTCTGGAAATCTGTATTGGGTGGTGCGCGATGCTACATCACATCATGATGGGAATGCACAGCGGGAGGCGAGCCTCCCGTTGTCTTGAATCTCAGGGGGGTGCCGCACTTGTCGCGCGGCGCCTCCCTGTTACTGCGTCAGCTCTTACTGCAGGAGCTTCAGAACTTGCTGCGGGTTCGAGTTAGCTTGCGCCAACACCGAGATACCAGCTTGCTGCAGCACTTGCGCCTTGCTCAGGTTCGCCGTTTCTTGTGCGAAGTTGGCGTCCGTGATTTGCGACTGTGCCGACGACAGGTCGGTCGACTCTGCTTGCTGCGCCGTTGCGATTGCCGTGAAGCGGTTTTGCGCGGCGCCGAGCGATGCTTGCAGGTTGTTCACTGTCTGCAGTGCGTTGTCGATCGAGACCAATGCCTGGTTCGCGCCGGTGACCGTGCTGATGTCGAGGCCCGAAACCGTCGGCGGTGCGTTGATTGCGTTGATCTGTGCAACTGCCGAAACCTGAGCAGCGGAACCTGCGCCTGCCGTGGTCGTTGCAGCGGCCTGGAGTGCGATGTTCGTGATCGCGGTGCCCGTACCTGCCGTTGCGTTTGCGCCGAAGATTGCAGCGCCGACGGTTGCAGCGAGTGCCTGGTTGTTCTGGTCGGTGAAGGTGTAGCCGCCCTTGCCGTCCGACAGCACGTTGATCTGCGTGATTGCCGGGCTGGAAGCCGTCGTGTAAACACCCGCCGCGTCCGTGCTGAGCGAAACCGAGCCGACCGTTTGACCCGTTTGCACCAGGCCGCCACCGATCTTCGCTGCCGACATCGACTGGCTCAGGTTCAGGCTGATGGTCTGGCCAACGTTCGCGCCGACCTGGAACGTCACGCTGCCTGCCGAGCCGTCCAGAATGTTCGTGCCGGTGTACGTCGTTTGCGACGCGATACGGTTCACTTCCGAGATCTGTGCCGAAACTTCCTTCTGCAGTGCTGCCTGGTCGCTCGACGACAGCGTGCCCGTCGATGCTTGCACGGACAGCTGGCGAATACGTTGCAGGCTCGAGGTCAGCGAGGACAGTGCGCTCGATGCCGTTTGAATCATCGACACGCCGTCGTTCGCGTTCGACACGCCTTGGTTCAGGCCGTTGATCTGCGTTTGCATACGGGTCGAGATTGCCAGACCTGCTGCATCGTCAGCCGCGCTGTTGATGCGCTTGCCCGAGGACAGGCGCGTGATGGCTTGCGAGAGGGCGCTTTGCGAGCCATTGAGGTTTTGCTGTGCAACCAGCGAGTTGATGTTGCTATTGATTCCGAGCATGAAAATCTCCTAAATAAGCCTTGAGCCCAATACGCCACGTTGGCATCGGCGGAAAGCACTCGTTCATTGCTGGCCGCCTCAGTGAAGGTTGACGGCGCCCCTAAAAAAAACTTGAGGGACTTTATGCAATGGCGACCCAATTCTTTTCCAGGCCGCGCGGCGCACCGCATTGCTGTGAACCGCCCGCAGCCATGTTCGGTGGACTCGCTGCAGCTAATGAAAAGCCGGCGTATTCTGTTTTACCGCTGTAACAAACGCTGGAGAAATCATGCAAAAGCGCCGCATTGGACGTTCTGAATTGCAGGTCGCGCCGCTTATGTTCGGCGGCAATGTTTTCGGCTGGACTGCCGATGAAGCCACCTCGTTTTCTATTCTTGATGCATTCGTCGATGCGGGTCTCGACTTTATCGATACCGCCGATGTCTATTCCGCGTGGGTGCCCGGCAACCAGGGCGGCGAGTCGGAGGCGATCATCGGCAAGTGGCTCCGTCAGAGCGGCAAGCGCGACAAGATCGTGCTCGCCACCAAGGTGTCGAAGCATCCGCAGCGCAAAGGTCTGTCCGTGGCCAATATCCGGGCGGCGGCGGAAGACTCGCTGCGGCGCTTGCAAACCGATTACATCGACGTCTACTTTTCTCACGACGACGACACAGAGACGCCGCTTGAGGAAACGCTGGGCGCGTATCAGAAGCTGATCGAGGCGGGCAAAGTGCGGGTGATCGGCGCGTCGAACTACAGCGGCGCGCGTGTCGAGGAAGCGCTCGCCGTGTCCCGCCAACATGGGCTGCCCGAATATCAGCTGCTGCAGCCTGAGTACAACTTGTATGACCGCGCGGAATACGAGCGTGACACCGAACCGGTGGCGCTGGCCAATCAACTCGGCGTGGTGGTGTACTACAGTCTTGCGAGCGGCTTTCTGTCCGGTAAATACCGCTCGCAGGCGGATCTGGCTAATAAAGCGCGCGGTAGCCGGGTAGAAAAGTATCTGAACGAACGCGGTTTGCGAATTCTGGGCGCGCTCGACCAGGTTGCCGAACGGCATGGCAGCACGCCGGCCACCGTCGCGCTCGCATGGTTGATTGCGCGGCCCAGCGTTACGGCCCCAATTGCCAGCGCAACCTCGGTCGACCAGCTCGAAAGCCTCGCGGCCGCTGTCCACCTGATGCTGACGGGTGCCGATATCCGTGAACTGGACAAAGCGAGCGCCTGAACGTGCGTGCGGCCGGCCTGGCGCAATCGCTAAACCCCTGGTAGGATGGGGAGTTTCCTGATATCATCGGGAGTGAATTGAGATCTTTGCCTGTTTCGTCAGTGTTTTTCATTGATGAAAGGTTGGCGAAACGGCAACAGACGCGGCATTTGCATTACGTCTGTCCGCGTTCCGCGGTGAACTCCCCACCTCTCTTTTCCGGCCTCCGTGGCCGATATGCCTCTCGTTTCTTTCGTGGTTTGGCCGGGTTCCTACCCGCGTTTGCCTGTTACTGGCCATGAATCGAAACGACCGGAGGGCCGGCGCGTGAGCGGTCTCCCGCCACGAAATTAACCCGTATCAAGTGATTGAGTTAGGAATTACATGACGACGATTCTTCTGAAGGAAAACGAGCCGTTCGAAGTGGCAATTCGCCGCTTTCGTCGCGCAATCGAAAAGAATGGCCTGATCGCTGAACTGCGTGAGCGCCAATCGTACGAAAAGCCGACCACGGCACGTAAGCGTAAGAAGGCAGCTGCTGTGAAGCGCCTGCACAAGCGCCTGCGCAGCCAGATGCTGCCGAAGAAGCTGCACTAAGCACGCTTTTTCCGCACGGCCGAACGGCGGTGTGAGCTTCGAAAGAAGCCACATCGCCGTTTTGCTTTTTAGGGTTCGTTGATGAGTTCGGCCCGGGGCGGGCTCAGGCAGACCATGCCCAATGAGACGCGGCCCAAGGGCGTGGCCGGGTTGCCCGCGCGTGCATGATGCCGCCGTAACAGGTAAAGGGCGCCGCTGTCTTGACGGGTCAGGCCGCGCTCTTCAAGCGGTCTGCGGAGAGGTGGAATTGCCGCGCGATCGACCCTAGGCGCTCGCGCCATTCCCAGGTGCCGAACACGTCGTGCACGTTTTGCAGACAACTGAGCAACTCGACGGTGCTCGGGTCATACACATTAATGCGCGAGCGCAGCAGCGCTTTCTTCAGGGCGGCCAGGCCGACATCCATATACGCGGGTACCTCGGCGGGAGTTTTGCCGATAAAGCGCGCCGGGATGCCTTCCATCGCGGTCATATAGTCGCGTGGCTTGATGAAGCTGCCGACCGGGCAGCCGCCGCAGTAGCCACGATAAGCGCCACCGCCGCGCGGCAGCAACGCGGCGCGCTTCTGGCTGAACAGGTGGCTCACGGCCTGATCGAAAATGTCCTGATGCGTCAGGAAGCTAATTGTTTTCATGGTTGGTCTCTCGCGCGTTCAGCAGCGGCTATTCATTGTTAGAGCGGATGCCGAGCAGTATCGGGCGCGCGCCGTATTACGAAGCCCGGACTAGCGCGGAGAAAAACGCCCAATTCCCGGCTTTGGCGGTTCCGGCGATGCATGTCGCGCAAGGTCCGTGGGCCGCCACAGCAGCAACCGCAACGCTCATAACCCTATAACGGCCGACACGAGCCAGAACCGCAGTCGCGCCCGTGACGGGTGGGCGAGTCAGGCTGGCTCAGAGACGGTGGCGTACCGTCTCCCCGCCACGCCGGCCTTGAGACGCAAGGCCGCCGGCCGTATGTGCGCCGGGCCACTCGGGAGTTTCCCGGAGCCGATTCTCTTGTTTAGAACGGCGGCACTAAGCATGGGCGGCGGCGCAGGTGCTGCCACGTATTGAGCGTCAGCCGGCCTTGCGATTACGTCCTTTCTTGCCGAGCGCCGCGCATTGCGCGCGGCACATGCAACCCGCCTCGTGATCGTTCACCATGCCGACCGCCTGCATGAACGCGTAGCAGATCGTCGAGCCGACGAACTTGCAGCCGTAGCGCTTGAGCCCCTTGCTTAGCGCGTCCGAGATCTCGGTCGAGGCAGGTGCCTGCTTGTAAGAGGCCCAATCGTTCTGGATCGGCGTCTGGTCGACGAACGACCAGACGAAGTTGGCGAGCGACCCGTGTTCGGCCTGAATCTGCTGGACGGCTCGAGCGTTGGTAATCGCCGCCTCGATCTTGCCGCGATGACGCACGATACTCTCATCCGTCACGAGCGCTTCCACGAGTTTGGGCGTAAAGCGCGCCACCTTGTCGATCTCGAAGTCGGCGAAAGCCCGGCGATAGCCGGCCCGCTTGTTGAGAATGGTCGACCAGGACAAGCCTGCCTGAGCGCCTTCCAGTACGAGCATCTCGAACAGATGGCGGTCGTCGCGCGAAGGTACGCCCCACTCCGTGTCGTGATAGTGTGCGAGCGCTTCGCTCGATACCCAGTTGCACCGCTGTGTCACTGTCGCGCTCCCGCGTTATGAAGTCGTCCGCCAGCATAGCCGATGCGGCGCACACCGCAAGCTGGCCGTTCGGCCGATTGCCGGATCGCGGTCGACCTGCCACGCTATGCGTTACTCACCCACGGAATTCTCTCGATTCGATGAACAAAGACCTCTTTCTGATCGGCATTGACGGCGGCGGCAGCGGCACGCGCGTCGTGCTCGGTGACGCGCAAGGGCGCGAACTGGCGCAGGCGGCAAGTGGGCCGTCGGGTTTGGGGCTCGGCGTCGAACGGGCGTGGCAGGCCATTACGGCCGGCTGCGCCGAAGCGTTTGCCAACGCCGGCGCAACGCTGGACTGGTCGCGCTGCGTGCTTGGCTGCGGTTTGGCAGGGGTCAACAATCGCGACTGGCTGGCCGCGTTTCGCGCGCAGGCACCGGTGGTAGCCGGACTCGCGGTGGAAAGCGACGTGTACACGACGTTGCTGGGGGCGCACGGCGGCGCGCAGGGCGTAGTGGTCGCGCTTGGCACCGGTAGTCAGGCGGCGGTGCTTGACGGCAATGGTGAATGTCGCGTCGCCGGGGGCTTCGGCTACCCATCGGGCGACGAAGCGAGCGGCGCGTGGCTCGGGTTGCGCGCCATCGTGCACGCGCAACAGGCGCTCGACGCGCGCGTGCCCTACGACGATCTGGCGCAGGCGTTGCTCGCCCACACCGGTGCGCACGACCGCGACAGCCTCGTTGTCTGGCTCTGCGAGGCCAATCAGACGGCTTACGCGAGGCTCGCGCCGATCGTCATCGCGCACAGTGCGCATCCGTTCGCGGCGCGTTTGCTCGACGAGGCGGGCGTCGAAGTGGGCAAGATGATCGCCGCGCTGGACCCCTTGGCAAGCTTGCCGGTCGCATTGTGCGGCGGGCTCGGCGCGCCGTTGCGCGAGCATGTCCCGCAGATCTATCAGGCTCGATTGCGCGAACCGCTGGCCGACTCGGCGCATGGCGGATTGCAGCTGGCTCTGGGCGAAGCGGCCCGACTTGGCGGCTGATGGCTGACCCGCAACGTGATGCGGGTGGGGCGGAGAATTGCCGGGCGCTAGCTTACGTATTCCTGCCAATGTGACCGCCAGCGGTAAAATAGCCGCTTTGACGCTGCCCGGCTGCTCACACTATGTACAAAGTCATCGCCACGGATCTCGACGGCACGCTGCTCAACGCGAATCATCAGGTGGACCCGTTCACGGTCGCCACCGTGCGTAAGCTGGAGAGTGACGGTCTGCAGTTCGTGATTGCCACCGGCCGTCATTATTGCGACGTCGCCGGTATTCGCGACGTGCTGGGCATCGAGCCGTATCTGATTACGTCGAATGGGGCGCGCATCCATGCGCCGGACCACACCGTGATCCATGCGGGCGACCTGCCACCCGCCATCGTGCAACGGCTGGTACAGCCGGAAATTGCCGGCGCGCATGGCCGGGTGATCGTCAATCTGTTCGCCGACCAGGCCTGGTTGATCGACCGCGACGCGCCGGAGCTGTTGAAGTTTCACCAGGATTCCGGCTTCACCTACGAGGTGACCGATCTGGCGAAACATGACGGCGTCGACATCGCGAAGGCGCTCTATATAGGCGATCCCGCCGATCTCGCCCAGGTCGCCGCGAACCTCGAGCGTGAGTTCGGCGACGCGCTGTATGTGACCTATTCGCTGCCGGACTGCCTGGAAGTGATGACGGCGAACGTATCGAAGGGGCGCGCCCTTCGAATCGTGCTCGAGCGTCTCGGCGCCGACGCTTCGCAATGCGTAGCCTTCGGCGACAACATGAACGACATCGATCTGCTGGAGACGGCCGGTCATCCGTTCATGATGAACAATGCCAATCCGGATCTCATCACGCGGCTGCCGAATGTGCCGCGCATCGGCAACAACTTCGAAGCAGGTGTCGCCCACCACCTGCGCAGACTTTTCTCGCTTAGCGACGAACTGGCATCCTGATTAGTTCGCCGTAGTCGCGGAAGCCGCGGAGGCGGCGCCCGGGAGTGTCGCGCAAGGACAATCGGTGGCGCGTCCGTCCAGACCTTGATGCTCATGCTTGAAGCTGGCGCGCGCGGTGCCGTTTTGCCAGTCGAGCCGAACGACATAAATACTGTCGAAGTCGTCGCTCTTCCAGTTCGGAACATCGGCGGCATTGCCGCCGTGCGCGCTTAGCATCTGACGCAACATCTTCACGATCAGCTTGTGTTCCCACGCAATCACGATCAGCTTGTGGCGATTGGCCGGATCGACGAGCGCCGAGCTGAGCTGGTCGATCTGCGCAAAGCCATACGGCGTTTGCACCGGCATCTGAAACTGGATGGCGGTCGGCTCGATGGTCGCGAGCGGCCGGATGTAGTAATAGGGTTTGCCGCTGTCATCCTTCTGCTGGCCGGGATCGGGCGCGTAGATCGCGTCCGGTTTGCCATACTTGGCGGCGATCACCGCCGGCAGCGCAAGCGCACGGTTGAGCCCCTGACAGCTGAGCTGGCCATAGCCTTGCGCTGGTTTCTCTCCGTGCCGCACGAACACGAGCGTTTCAGTCTGACCGTCGGCCGCATGCGCGGCGGGTAGCGCCAGCGCGCCCGCGCACAAGCCGGCGATGGTGAGTGCAACGCCATGCAGGAATTCGCGGAAACGGTTCATCGGTAGCACCTGTGCGAGCCTGGAAAGTCGCACGATTCTAGCAGCGGGCCACAGGGGAGCGATGGGTGCGATATCAGCGCGTGCGCGCGAGGTGCCAGCGCGGTCTGCAACAAAACAAACGGGCGCCGAAGCGCCCGCTTTGACCACCTGGTTTACGGGACCCGCTAGAGTCGCTGAACCCGCCGATTAGTCGAGAGCCAGTTTCTGCGGATTGCCGCCGCGGCTTTCGGCGATGAGCGGATACAGCACGCCCGCGATCACGGCGCCGACGATCGGCGCAACCCAGAACAGCCACAACTGATCCATCGCCGCGCCGCCGACAAACAGCGCCGGGCCGGTAGAGCGCGCCGGGTTGACCGACGTGTTGGTGACCGGAATCGAGATCAGGTGGATCAGCGTCAGGCACAAGCCGATGGCGATCGGCGCAAAGCCGGCCGGCGCTCGCTTGTCGGTTGCGCCGAGAATGACGAACAGGAAGAAGCCGGTCATTACCACTTCGCAAATGAAAGCGGCCGCGAGCGAGTAATGGCCCGGCGAACGTTCGCCATAGCCGTTGCTGGCGAAACCGCTTGCCACGAGGTCAAAGCCGGGCTTGCCCGATGCGATGAGCGACAGCACCAGCGCGCCCAGCACCGCGCCGATCACTTGCGCGACGATGTACGGCAACAGGTCGCGCGCCGCAAAGCGGCCGGCGACGGTCAGGCCGACGCTCACCGCCGGGTTCAGGTGGCAACCGGAGACGTGGCCGATGGCGTAGGCCATTGTCAGCACGGTCAGACCGAAGGCGAGCGACACGCCCACGAAACCGATGCCGAGGCCGTGGAACGGACCGGCGAAATTGGCGGCGAGAACAGCGCTGCCGCAGCCCCCGAGCACGAGCCAGAAGGTGCCGAACAACTCGGCAGCAAGGCGCTTTGACAACTGCATGATTGGTAATCCTGAAAAATAGACGCTTCCGGTAGCACGCACGGCATAAGTTCGGATGCATGCCTTGAGCGTGCAATTCTAGGGAGTGACTGCCAATTCAGGTGTCAAGAATCGTCAATGTGGCGTTGGCTTTACCTATTATTGCGAGATAAAGGCACAGTTTTACAATTCATCGGCGTTAATTATTATCAGAAGAAATCTTGCTAAATTGGTATTGTTGTCCATTGCGAATTTCTATAATTGCAGTTAGTCTGCGAGCCAATGAGTTCTAAAAAGGGGAGAGCCGAAATGTCACAATATGCAGACCTCAAGGCGCAGATCGCCAAATTGCAGGCACAAGCAGAAGAAGCACGGCGAACCGAAATTGACAATGTGGTCGCCGACATCCGCCAGAAGATCGCCGAATACGGTCTGACAGCTCAGGACTTGGGCTTTGCCGTCGCCGCCAAGCGCGGACGCCCGCCCAAGAAGGCACCGCTGCCGGCGAAATATCAGGATCCGAAGTCGGGCAATACATGGAGCGGGCGTGGCAAACCGCCCAAATGGATTGTCGGCAAAAATCGCGAACGCTTTCTGATTGGCGCGGCTTGAGTCGATTGCCTGCCGGGCGAAAGCCAATTGAAGGTTGAACGATGTCTTGGCTTTATGCGCGGAGTCTAATCCGCTATGGAAGCGCATCCATGCTGGTATTAAAAAAGCCGCCTTTGAGAGGCGGCTTTTTTGGGCAAGAAGCGGGATAACCCGGTGTTAGCTCTCGCGCAAACGATTCACACGACAAATTTACCGGCTATTCACCTGAGAATTGAGAAAGCGGCGTATGCGCTGCAGTCGCGAACTCAAGCGGTTCAGCCCAAAAATGCTTCAACCGCCTAAGTCCCCTATCTCCAATACTTAGCCAACCGCGACTCGGCGCAATACCGGGCGGCGCGTTGCTTCGAGCAGTGCCGAATAGCCGTCCACATAGTTTTGGGCCATCGTTTTCGAGCTGAAGCGGCGTTCGAATTGTGCGCGGATTTCGCTGCGCGACAATTCGTCCAGGCGCTGCAGCGCCGCCACTGCGCCTTGCACATCCTCGACGATATAGCCCGTCACGCCATGGTCGATCACTTCCGGCACCGAGCCGCGGTTGAACGCGATCACCGGCGTGCCGCATGCCATCGACTCGATCATCACGAGGCCAAACGGCTCCGACCAGTCGATCGGGAACAACAGCGCCTTGGCGCCGGAGAGAAACTCGGGCTTTTGCGCCTCATTGATCTCGCCGACAAATTCCACGTGCGCCTGCGACAGCAGCGGCTCGATTTCCCGCTTGAAGTAATCCTGGTCGACCTTGTCCACCTTGGCGGCGATCTTCAGCGGCAGACCGCTTTGTGCAGCGATCTTGATAGCTGTATCGACGCGCTTTTCCGGACAGATGCGGCCGAGGAATGCCAGGTATTCCGGCTTCTTGTGCGCCTGCGGCGTGAGAAGCTGTTCCGGCAAGCCGTGGTAAATCGTGTTGAGCCAGTTTGCCTGCGGCAGCGGTTGGCGCTGCGAGTCGGAAATCGACACGACCGGTACTTTGGAGAACGCGTCGAACACGGGTTGCAGCTCCGGCAGGTCGAGACGGCCGTGCAGCGTCGTCACGAACGGGGTGTCCATCGTGTTGAAGAGCGGGAACGGCAGGTAGTCGAGGTGGAAGTGCAGCACGTCGAACTCATGCGCGACCTTGCGCACCTTTTCCATCATCAGGACGTGCGGAGCCATCGCGTCGCGCATCGTCGGATCGAGGCGCAGCGAACGAGGCCAGCAGGCGTCGAGGTTCGCGGAGGTGACCGAGTCGCCGCTCGCAAACAGCGTGACGTCGTGGCCGAGGTCGACCAGGGCTTCGGTCAGATACGACACGACGCGTTCGGTGCCACCGTAGAGTTTCGGCGGGACAGCTTCGTACAACGGCGCGATTTGTGCGATACGCATGCGTTTTCTCCTATGTAGAGCGGCTTCGCACAGCGGCGCTCGGTGTGAGCGAGGAGCGAATGCCTGTCGGACGGTTGGGCGCGGTAAGCCGCCGCCCGGAGGGCTCCGATCCTGCATCGGGTAATCCCTTATCGTCATTATCGAGATCGATCGTCCTAATTCGAGTTATTTTTCAAACGCTTAATGTTGTTACAGGGGGAAACATGGCGTGTTACAGGCTGTTTGAAGGACAGACCCGCCAAACGGGATACGCTATCGGCGCTTGATTCAAACGCTGTGCGGTATGTAGCAAGGCGCGCGCCTGCCCGGTGGAGGCGGCCATACACGAGGCGTGTTGCGTAGAAGTGAAAACGTCTTATAATTCTTTCTCACCGCTGGTAAGGTGCGGGCCGCGAGTCACGCAAACTCACCGTTTGGTTCACAACGGGGTCGCAACGGGTTCAGAACCCAGCCGGCAGCGTGTTCAGCGCGCGGAAAGTCCCGTGTGTTCGCTTCCCCCAAGTTTCAATCAGCCCCGCTCCAACCCGCTCGTGTAGGAAAAATTCCTACACGATTGACGGATTTATCCGTCAGCAAAGCTGGGTGTCTGTCCGATTTTCGTCCGCCCCCCCTTTCGACACAATGCTGGCAAGACCAGAAACGAGCCGATTCGTGCGGTGTCAGTGCGCGCGTTCGAGCAAACGTTTTGCAAACGGCCTGACCAGCCAGATACACCCCGGGGGAATCATGAGCGCGACAAGCGAAATGCTCAATGAGATCAGAGAAGTTAACCTCTCTTATCTCCTGCTAGCCCAGCGACTGCTGCGCGAAGACAAGCCGATGGGCATGTTTCGCATGGGGATTTCGGACCAGTTGGCCGATGTGCTCGCCAATCTGTCGTTGGCGCAGACCGTCAAACTGGCGGCGTCCAACCAGGTGCTGTGCCGCTTCCGTTTTGACGACCATGCCGTGCTGTCCGCCCTCGCGGACAAAGGCAAATCGAGCGCCGTGGCTCAGGCGCATTCCGCGATCCTGATGGCAAGCCAGCCAGTCGAGCACGTCGGCTGATGGCGCGTCATATCGAGAAACAGGCGATCAGGACAGGGGAAACGCGAACGGATGGCCAGTAAGAGTGTTGTGCTCGAAGTCAGGGAAATCACCCTGGCGATAGAACTGATCGAACTTGGCGCGCGTTTGCAATTGCTTGAAGCGGAAACCAGTCTGTCGCGCGACCGGCTCATCAAGCTATACAAGGAACTGAAAGGGGTGTCGCCTCCCAAGGGCATGCTGCCGTTTTCGACCGACTGGTTCATGACCTGGCAGCCGAACTTTCATTCCTCGCTGTTCTATAACATCTACCGTTTCATGGCCGGCCACGGCGGCTGCCTGACGATCCAGTCGATCGTGAAGAGTTACCGGCTCTATCTGGAACACGTCCAGTTGCACGAGGACGAGCCCGTGCTAAGTCTTACGCGTGCGTGGACGCTAGTACGTTTCTTCGACTCCGGAATGCTGCAAATGACCGCTTGCCGACGCTGCGGAGGACATTTTGTCGCGCATGCGCACGATCCGCAGCATGCGTTCGTTTGTGGGTTGTGTCAGCCGCCTTCGCGCGCCGGTAAGACAAAGAAAGTCGCCGACGCCCGCGCCCGCGAGAGCCTCGCCGCCCTCGAAACCTGATCCGGCCGGCCGTCGCCGGCGCGCGGCGGGCTTCTCGCAAGTCCGCGTTGCCCGTCCGGCGGGCCTTCCGGCGCGCCCGCCTGATAGCCGGACCAGACCGGATCCGCCGCTCCCTTCTCTGGTTTACACCGCAGCTGCGCGCCGTATTTCCGCCAAAGTTTTCCTTTTCGTTGCCGTAAACCAGATTAACGACGGTCACCGTCGCTTCTTTGTGAGGGCTCGGCAGTGTTGATTTTCGTGGGAACACTCGTGACGATTTTGTCCGTTTTCGGCGGTTACGCGCTGGAAGGCGGCCATCTTGGCGCGCTGTTGCAGCCCGTTGAAGTGCTGATGATTGCCGGCGCTGGCGTCGGCGCGTTCATCCTCGGCAACGGAATGAAGACGATCAAGGCAACGCTGCGCGTCATTCCAACCCTCTTCAAAGGGGCCAAATACAACAAGGACGTCTATATGGAGCTAATGGCGCTCCTCTACGTCCTGCTGGCCAAGGCGCGCAAGGAAGGCACGCTGACGCTGGAAGCCGACATCGACGATCCGTCGAAAAGTCCCATCTTCACCCAGTACCCGAAGATTCTCGCCGACCATCACATCATCGAATTCCTGACCGACTACCTGCGGCTCATGGTGGGCGGCAACATGAATGCGTTCGAGATCGAAAGCCTGATGGACGAGGAAATCGAAACGCATCACCAGGAAGGCGAGGCGCCGGCTCATGCCCTGAACAAGGTGGGCGACGCGATGCCGGCGTTCGGTATCGTCGCCGCGGTGATGGGCGTGGTGCACACCATGGCCTCCGCCGACAAGCCGCCCGCGGTGCTTGGCGAGATGATCGCCCAGGCGCTGGTCGGCACCTTCCTCGGCATTCTGCTTTCGTACGGGCTGATCGGGCCGCTCGCGAGCGTCGCCGAACAGCGTGTGACCGAATCGACCAAGATGTTCCAGTGCATCAAGGTGACGATTCTGGCGAGCCTGAACGGCTACGCGCCGGCGATAGCCGTCGAGTTCGGCCGCAAGGTGCTCTTCTCGACCGAACGCCCGTCGTTCGCCGAGCTGGAAGAGCACGTGCGCCGCGTCAAGGCCAAGTAAAGGGCGCCGGGAACCGAACCGATGAGTAAGGACAAAGACCGCGCCATTGTCGTCAAGCGCTCCGCGCCCAAGAAGTCCGGGCATCACGGCGGCGCGTGGAAGCTCGCTTACGCGGACTTCATGACCGCGATGATGGCGTTCTTCCTGCTGATGTGGTTGCTGAGCTCGGCCTCCACCGTGCAGCTGAAGGGCATTGCCGACTACTTCAACCAGCCGTTGAAGATCACGCTGTGGGGCGGCGACCGCAGCGCCGAGGATTCGAGCATTCTGAAGGGCGGCGGCCGCGACATCTCAACCGACGCGCAGGGCATCACGCGCTCCACCGACGGCTCGAATAGCCGTGCCGAACGCACCGCTTCGCGCAACAACGAAGACGCGGTGAAGCAGTTGCAGGGCGAGCTGGAGCGGCGCGAGCAGGTCCGCCTGCACGATCTGCAGGTCAAGCTGATGGCGGCGATCGAAGCGAATCCGGTGCTGCGCCAGTTCAAGCAGCAGATCCGCATCGACTCGACGCTGACAGGCTTGCGCATTGAAATCGTCGACTCGCAGAAGCGGCCCATGTTCGCGACCGCGAAAGACCAGGTCGAGCCGTATATGCGCGACATCCTGCGCGAAATCGGCCATACGCTGAACGACGTGCCGAACCGAATCATCGTGCAGGGCCACACCGACGCCGTGCAGTACGCGGGCGGCGACAAGGGCTACAGCAACTGGGAGCTGTCCGCGGACCGCGCCAATGCGTCGCGCCGCGAGCTGATCAGCGGCGGCATGGATGAGTCGAAGGTGATGCGAGTGCTCGGCCTCGCCTCGACGCAGAACCTGAACAAGGCGGACCCGCTGGATCCGGAGAACCGCCGTATCAGCATCATCGTGCTGAACAGGAAGTCGGAGGATGCGCTGAATCACGACGACTCCACCACGACGACCTTGTCGGACGACGCGGCCGGCTCCAAGCCGTTGCTGCAAAAGATTGCGCAGCCGGTGACGGTTGCACCGAAGTTGCCGGCGGCAGCGCCGGCGGCCCAGTAACAGACAGCGATCGCCGTGCTGGTTCACGCGCCCCGCCGGCGCGGACCGCGCGGCGATCCATCGCGTAAGTGCAGTGAGGTTTTCATGATCAGGCACATCCTGGCAATCGACGATTCGGCATCGATGCGGCAGATTCTCGCCGCGACGCTGACGACGGCCGGCTATGAGGTGACGCTCGCGGCGGACGGCAACGAAGGGCTCGAAAACGCGCTCGCCATGTCGTTCGACCTTGTGCTCACCGACCAGCACATGCCAGGCAAGACGGGCCTCGATCTGATCGCCGCGCTGCGCGGCAACCCGGCCTACCAGAGCACGCCCATCCTCGTCCTTACGACGGAATCGGGCGAACCGTTCAAGGAAGCGGCACGGGCCGCGGGCGCGACCGGCTGGATCGAAAAGCCGCTCGACCCCGACATGTTGACCGAACTGGTGGCTGCATTGGCCGAACCCGATGACGCGTAAGCACCACCCATAGACCACAAGTTATAGAAGCTCTCGACGCGGCGGCACGGCAGCCCAAGCCTAGACAGGAACTCTCGCGGTGACCCAGGCATGACACTCGACATCACTCAGTTCTATCAGACGTTCTTCGACGAAGCGGACGAACTGCTCGCGCAGATGGAGCAGTTGCTGCTCAATCTCGACATCGCACACCCGGACCCCGAAGATCTCGCGGCGATTTTCCGCGCGGCGCATTCGATCAAGGGCGGCGCGGCGACCTTCGGCTTTACCGCGTTGACGGAAACGACGCACATTCTCGAATCGCTGCTCGACCGCGCGCGCAATAACGAACTCGTGCTGCGCAAGGACATGATCGACACGTTCCTCGAAACCAAGGACGTGTTGTCCGGCCAGCTCGCAGACTACCGCGCGAGCGCCGAGCCGGATGCGGCGGTCGCGCGCGCGATCTGCGCGAAGCTCGAACGGCTGCACGCCGAGAGCAGCGAGGGCGGCGCACCGGCCGCGAGCGCGGCAGCGGTTGAAACACAGGCAACGCAGGCAGCGCAGGCAGTACTTGCTGGACAGGGAGGCACCCCGCCGGAGCACGTCGTCGAACAGGCGGTGCAGGCGGCGGGCGAATGGATTGACGGCGAACCGGCACAGACCGGGCAAGCCGCGGGGGCGGGCGACGGTCAGGATGACGGAGCCGGTCCCCATCTGAAAATTACGCTACGGGGCGTTGGTGAGAAGGACCAGGAACTGCTGGCCGAAGAGCTCGGCAACCTGGGCAACATCGTTGGGCAGGTCAAGAGCGGCGGCGATCTGACGCTGTGGCTCGCGACCGATGTAACCGCCGACGACATTATCGCCGTGTGCTGTTTCGTGATCGACGAAAGTCAGATCTCGATCGGCCGCGGCACCGCACCGGCGGGTGAGGAGCAGCAAGGCGAACCTGGAACGCCTGCCGCTGCCGACTCGCCCCCGGCGCAAGCAGTACCGGCCAGCCAGGCGGCTCAGGCGGCACAGGCAGCATCGTCGGCACAGGCGGCCGGCACCGCTGCGCCCGCTGCCACGGCCACGCACGGCCTGTTCGACGCACCGGCAGCGGCTCAACCGGCAGTCGCTCAGCCTGCGGCTCCGGCCGCGGCGGCGAGCAGCGCACCGGCAGCCGCTCAGGCGAGCGCGTCGAGTGCATCCGGTGCAGCCGCACCGGCCGCGCAGGCGGATTCAGACCGCAAGGCCGCGCGTCCGGCAGCGGCAGCCGGCGGCGCGGAAGGCAGCTCGATTCGCGTCGGCGTCGAAAAGGTCGATCAGCTGATCAACCTGGTCGGCGAACTGGTCATCACGCAAGCCATGCTCGCGGAGACCACCAGCACGTTCAATCCGGCGCTGCACGACCGCCTCTTCAACGGCATGGGGCAGCTCGAGCGCAACGCGCGCGACCTGCAGGAAGCGGTGATGTCGATCCGCATGATGCCGATGGATTACGTGTTCAGCCGCTTCCCGCGTCTGGTGCGCGATCTGGCGGCGAAACTCGGCAAGGAAGTGGAGCTCGTCACCTTCGGTCAGGCGACCGAACTCGACAAGAGCCTCATTGAACGGATCATCGATCCGTTGACGCACCTCGTGCGCAACAGTCTCGACCACGGCATCGAAACCGTGGAAGCGCGGCGCGCGGCGGGCAAGGATTCGACCGGCCAGCTGGTGCTGTCGGCGGCGCACCACGGCGGCAACATCGTCATTGAAGTGAGCGACGACGGCGCCGGCCTGCGCCGCGACAAGATTCTCGCGAAGGCGGCCAAACAGGGCATGTCGGTCAGCGACACGATGACCGACGAAGAAGTCTGGAACCTGATCTTCCTGCCGGGCTTCTCGACGGCCGAGCAGGTCACGGACGTGTCGGGCCGTGGTGTCGGCATGGACGTGGTGAAGCGCAACATCCAGTCGATGGGTGGTCACGTGGAAATCACCTCGCACGCCGGCAAGGGCAGCACCACGCGCATTGTCCTGCCGCTCACGCTGGCGATTCTGGACGGCATGTCGGTCAAGGTCGGCAGCGAGATCTTCATTCTGCCGCTGAACTTCGTGATGGAGTCGCTGCAGCCGCAAGCCGACGACATCTACACGGTCGCCAACGGCGAGCGTGTGGTGCGGGTGCGCGGCGAGTATCTGCCGCTGGTGGCGTTGCACGAAGTGTTCAACGTCGACGAAGCGAAGCAGGAACCCACTCAGGGCATCGTCACCATCATGCAAACCGAGGGGCGCCGCTTCGCGATGCTGATCGACGAACTGGTCGGCCAGCAGCAGGTGGTGGTGAAGAATCTGGAAACGAATTACCGCAAGGTTCACGGCATTTCCGCGGCGACGATTCTCGGCGACGGCAGCGTCGCGCTGATCGTGGACGTGGCGGCACTGAACCGCGAAACGCGCCACGCGCATGGCGCAATGAGCCTCGCATGAAGTCAGTCAAATCCGGCGGCACTCTTATTCAACTCATTTCATCCCAACCATTTGGGGGCTAACGTGGCAGAAGTCCAATCCATCAATTCGAGCGTCGCCAACGCGAACGGTACGAATGGCCGCCGCGCCTCGCAGCAGGCGGACGCCGGCGGTCAGGAGTTCCTGGTCTTCACGCTCGGCGCGGAAGAGTACGGCATCGACATCCTGAAGGTGCAGGAGATCCGCGGCTACGACAACGTGACGCGTATCGCCAACGCGCCCGAGTTCATCAAGGGCGTGATCAATCTGCGCGGAATCATCGTGCCGATCGTGGACATGCGCATCAAGTTTCATCTGGGCCGTGTCGAATACGACCATCAGACCGTCGTGATCATTCTGAACGTCGCGCATCGCGTGGTCGGGATGGTGGTGGACGGCGTGTCGGACGTGCTGACGCTCGCCACCGACCAGATCATGCCGGCACCGGAATTCGGCGCCACGCTGACGACCGAGTACCTCACGGGTCTGGGCACGGTCGACGGCCGCATGCTGATCCTGATGGACATCGAGAAGCTCATGGTCAGCCGCGAAATGGCGCTGATCGAAACGCTGGGCGTCTAACGGCTGCGGCCTTCACGAACGATTGGGACAGGGAGCATCGAGATGCTGAGCAGGTGGTCGATTCGCACATCGCTGACGATGGTGGGGATCATGCTGGTGGCGCTGACCGTAGTGGTCGGCGTGCTTGGGCTAACCGCGCTGAACGGCGCGAGCCAGTCGCTCGACCGCATCGCGCGCGGCGATCTGGTCGCCATTCATGCACTCGACGATGCCTCGTCGTATCTGCTGCGCTCGCGCGTGTCGCTGGACCGCTTCAACGCGCTGAGCGCGTCGGGCGACGCCGAGCAGGCGAAGAAGGTCCTCGACCGTGCGCAGGAGCTGTACGGCAAGGGCAATCAGAGCTGGCAGGCATACCTCGACGCGCCCAAGAACGGCGTGGATCAGGCGCAGCTCGACGAACTGGTGGCGCGCCGCACGGCGCTGATGCGTGACGGCATGGAGCCGGAGTTCGCCGCGCTGCGCGCGAACGACCTGCCCGGCTATCACGCGATCGCGGACACCAAGATCAGCCCGTGGTTCGTGTCTTATGACGCTGCCGCGTCGGCGGTTATCAAGGGCTTGCAGCAACACGCCGTGGATCAGCAAGCGAGCGCGCAATCGAACATCTCGCTGATGACCACGCTGATCATCGCCTTCACCGTGTTCGCGCTGCTGGTGGTGGTGGGTATCCGCTTCGCGCTGCGCGGCCTGATCGTCCAGCCGCTCAACGACGCGACCGCGTGTTTCGAACGGATCGCTTCGGGCGACCTGTCCGAGACGATCGAAGTGTTCAGCCGCAATGAAATCGGGCGCCTCTTCGCCGGCATCAAGCGTATGCAGGACAGCATGGCGACGATGGTGAAGGCCGTTCACAGCAGCACCGAATCGATCGACACCGGCGCGCGCGAAATCGCCATGGGCAACACCGATCTGTCGCAACGCACCGAACAGCAGGCCGCTTCGCTGCAGGAAACCGCGTCGAGCATGGAACAGCTGACCGGCACCGTGCGGCAGAACGCCGAGAATGCGCGTCAGGCGAGCCAGCTGGCCGTCAACGCATCCGACATCGCCACGCGCGGCGGCGACGTGGTGAGCCAGGTCGTCACGACCATGCAGGACATCGCGACCAGCTCGAACAAGGTCGTCGACATCATCGGCGTGATCGAAGGGATTGCTTTCCAGACCAATATTCTGGCGCTGAACGCGGCGGTGGAAGCCGCGCGTGCCGGCGAGCAGGGGCGCGGTTTCGCGGTGGTGGCCGGCGAAGTGCGCAGTCTCGCGCAGCGCAGCGCGAGCGCCGCGAAGGAAATCAAGGAACTGATCGGCGATTCGGTCGACAAGGTGCAGAGCGGCTCGGCGCTGGTTGGCCGCGCGGGCACGACGATGGACGAGATCGTGCAGGCCGTGCGCCGCGTGACCGACATCATGGGCGAAATCAGCGCGGCGTCCGAAGAGCAGTCCGGCGGCATCGAGCAGGTGAATCGCGCTGTCGTGCAGATGGACGAAGTCACGCAGCAGAACGCCGCGCTGGTGGAACAGGCGGCGGCCGCGGCGGCCTCGCTCGAAGACCAGACGAAGCAGTTGCAGGCCGTGGTGAACGGCTGGAAAGTGGCCGGCGCTCCGGCGCGCAGCAGCGCTGCGCCCGTGCGTGCGCGCACGGCAACGACCCGCGTGAGCAGGGGTACGAGCAAGCCGGCTGCGAAAGCGACGGCGGCGACGGCGGCAACGACGCACGGCAATGGCGCAGCGCATCCGGCAACGGGCGCGGCGGCCATCCATACGGCAGTCACCAATACGGCACCTGCCGCGGCCACCCACGATGCACGCGTCGAACCGGCTCTCAAGCCGAAGACCGCCCGCGCGGCAGCCGAATCCGCAGCACGCCCGGCCGCAGCACGTCCGGCCGCAGCAGGCGCGGCCACGACGGGCTCGGACGCGGACTGGGAAACGTTTTAGGAAGCAGCACAAAGACATGCGGTCATTCGACATCTCGCTCCATGAGGGGCGAATCATCGAAGCACGATCAACCAGCGTGCCACGGGCCGATTGCGTGTTGGCAGAACTCGCGGGTGGGCGCGACCCCGCGACTACACCGGCTTTCTCCCGGACAGATTCGCCCGGCGGAAAGCGGGATGGCTCGTATTGCAGGCAGGAACTTTCATAATGGCAACGCGCGCACCACAACGTCCGGGACGGGCATTGCCCGATCAAGCGGAGCCGGTTAGAGCCGGCGAACAGGCACGGGATTTCGAGTTCACGTCGGCGGACTTCGCTCGCATTCGCGAGCTGATTCATCGCAGCGCGGGCATCTCGCTGTCGGATCACAAGCGCGATATGGCCTACAGCCGCCTCGCGCGGCGCTTGCGCGCGCGCGGGCTCGACACGTTCAAACAGTATCTGGATCTGCTCGAAGCCGAAAACGATCCGGCCGAGTGGGAAGCGTTCACCAACGCGTTGACCACCAACCTGACGGCGTTTTTCCGCGAAGCTCACCACTTTCCGATTCTCGCGGACTTCGTGCCGCGCCGTGCGCAGCCGGTGTCGGTATGGTGCTCGGCGGCCTCGACCGGCGAAGAGCCGTACTCGATCGCGATGACGCTGATCGAGGCGCTCGGCGAAAGCGGCGCGCGCCAGGCCTCGGTGCTCGCCACCGATATCGACACCCAGGTGCTGGCCAAAGCCGAGGCTGGCATGTACCAGTTCGACCAGGTGAAGCACCTCTCGCCCGAACGGCTCAAGCGCTTCTTCCTGAAGGGCACCGGCGCGCATGCCGGCATGGTCAAGGTGCGTCCGGAAGTGCGCGCCATGGTGCGCTTCGAGCAGTTGAACCTTACCGACCGCGATTACCAGTTGCGCTCGCAGTTCGACGCGATTTTCTGCCGCAACGTGATGATCTATTTCGACAAGCCGACGCAGGCGCAGGTGCTCGCGCGCTTCGAGCCGCTGATGAAATCGGGCGGCCTGCTGTTCGCCGGCCACTCGGAAAACTTCACGTATGTGACGCAGGCGTTCAAGCTGCGCGGCCAAACCGTCTATGAACTGACGCGCGACGCGACCGGCGTTCGCACGCCGTCGCGCGCGCCGGCATCGGCGGGGCACCACACGACCGGTGGGGTGACCGTATGAGCAGCACCCTCCCGATCGCCACCAATCTGTATTTCGACAACCACTTCCAGCGCCCCGGCGTGAAGCTGTTGCCGAACGAGTTTTACACCACGAGCGAAGACATGGTGCTCGTCACCGTGCTTGGCTCCTGTGTCGCGGCGTGCATCCAGGATCGCACGGCGGGCATCGGCGGCATGAATCATTTCATGCTGCCCGACGCCGGCGCCGACGTGGCCCAGGCCGCATCGGATTCGATGCGCTACGGTGCCTATGCGATGGAAGTGCTGATCAACGAGCTGATCAAGGCCGGCGGCCGGCGCGAGCGCTTCGAAGCCAAGGTGTTCGGCGGCGGCGCGGTGCTCGCCGGCATGACGACGATGAACATCGGCGACCGCAATTCCGAGTTCGTGCGCCGCTATCTGGCGCTCGAGAAGATCCGCATCGTCGCCGAGGACCTGCAGGGCTCGCACCCGCGCAAGGTGGCCTTCATGCCGCGCACCGGCCAGGTGATGGTGAAGAAACTGCGCCTGCAGCAGGAAGCCGGCGTGGCCGAGCGCGAGCAGGCGCTGGTGCGCAGGAGCGCCGAGGAACGCGCGGAGCGGCTGGCGCAGGCGCGCAAGCGGGTCGAACTGTTTTCGACGCCCGCCGCGCGCCCCAAGGTCGAGCTGTTTTCGGCCCCCGCCGCCCGCCCGAAGGTCGAGCTGTTCGGCTCGACCCCGCGCCCGATTAATTCAAACAACGCCAGAACTACAGAGGAGGCGTGAGCGCTGTGCAAAAGATCAAAGTACTGTGCGTCGACGATTCCGCGCTGATTCGCAGTCTGATGACGGAAATCATCAACGGCCAGCCGGACATGACCGTGGTGGCGACCGCACCCGACCCGCTGGTCGCGCGCGAGCTTATCAAGCAACACAATCCGGACGTGCTGACGCTCGACGTCGAAATGCCGCGCATGGACGGACTCGACTTTCTCGAGAAGCTGATGCGCCTGCGGCCGATGCCGGTCGTGATGGTGTCCTCGCTGACCGAACGCGGCAATGAAATCACGTTGCGCGCGCTGGAACTCGGCGCGGTCGACTTCGTCACCAAGCCGAAGGTCGGCATTCGCGACGGCATGCTCGACTACGCGGAAAAGCTCGCCGACAAGATTCGCGCGGCGGCCCGCGCGCGCGTGCGCCAGGCCGCGCCGGTGCAGCATGCGGCCGCCGCTCAAGCCGCGCATGCGCCGGTCGGTGCCGCGCCGCTCTTCAACAATCCGCTGCTCAGTACCGAGAAGCTGATCATCGTCGGCGCGTCGACCGGCGGCACCGAAGCGATCCGCGAAGTGCTGGTGCCGCTGCCGCCGGATGCGCCCGCGGTGCTGATCGCGCAGCATATGCCGCCGGGTTTCACGAAATCTTTTGCACAACGCCTCAATGGTTTGTGCCGGATTACCGTTAAAGAGGCAGAGCACGGCGAACGCGTGCTGCCGGGCCATGCGTATATCGCGCCAGGCCACGCTCACCTCTTGCTGGCTCGCAGCGGCGCGAACTATATTGCGCATTTGTCGGACGAGCCGCCGGTGAACCGTCATCGGCCGTCGGTGGACGTGCTGTTCCGTTCGGCCGCGCAGCATGCCGGCAAAAACGCGGTCGGCGTGATTCTGACCGGGATGGGGCGTGACGGCGCAGCGGGTCTGCTGGAGATGAAAAAAGCAGGGGCGTACACCCTTGCGCAGGACGAGGCGAGCTGTATCGTGTTCGGCATGCCGCGCGAAGCGATTGCGCTCGGCGCGGCCGACGAGATCGCAGCACTGCCGGAAATGAGCCGGCGCGTGATGGCGCGTTTGTCGGCGATGGGCGATCGCGTTCAGCGGGTATGATGCGCCCGGTAAATTGAGGCGCGGGTTTGAGGCAACTCAACGCCGCACCATGAATCAAGCAAAGGGAATGAAATGGATAAGGGAATGAAAATCCTGGTAGTTGACGACTTTCCGACGATGCGCCGGATCGTTCGCAACCTCCTCAAAGAACTCGGCTACTCGAACGTGGACGAGGCGGAAGACGGCCAGGCCGGTCTCGCGCGTTTGCGCGGCGGCAGCTACGACTTCGTGATCTCCGACTGGAACATGCCGAACCTCGACGGTCTGGCCATGCTCCAGGCGATCCGCGCGGACGCCAGCATCGCGCACCTGCCGGTGCTGATGGTGACGGCCGAGTCGAAGAAAGAAAACATCATCGCGGCGGCGCAGGCCGGCGCGAGCGGTTATGTCGTCAAGCCGTTCACGGCCGCGACGCTCGACGAGAAACTCAACAAGATTCTCGAGAAGATGGCCAAGACCGGGAGCTGATGTGAATCTGCCGACCAATGCGCCTGGCGCCGAAGCGGTCAACGAGAGCGGCGACTTTGCGTCCGACCGCATTCTCGCCCGCATTGGACAACTCACGCGCACGCTGCGCGACTCGATGCGCGAGCTCGGGATCGACAAGCATGTCGAGCGCGCGGCGGAAGCCGTGCCCGATGCGCGCGATCGTCTGAAGTACATCGCGAACATGACCGAGCAGGCCGCCGAGCGCGTCCTGTCCGCGATCGACATCGCCAAGCCGATCCAGGAGCAGTTGCAGAAGGACGCGGGCGAACTCGACGCGCGCTGGGAGCAATGGTATGCGGCGCCGATCGAACGCGAGGAAGTGCGCGCGCTGATGAACGACACGCGGACCTTCCTGCGCGGCGTGCCCGAGGCGACCGGCGCGACCAACTCGCAGCTCATGGAGATCATGCTGGCGCAGGACTTCCAGGATCTGACCGGCCAGGTCATCAAGAAGATCACGGACGTCGTGTACCTGATCGAGCAGCAGTTGCTTGGCGTGCTGGTGGAGAACATCGCGCTCGAGCGGCGCGAACAGTTCGCCGCGAACGCGGCGGCGCTGGCGGCCGAAACTTCGGCAACCGGCAGCCCCGAGCATCTGCTGAACGGTCCGCAGATCAATCCGGAAGGCAAGGCGGACGTGGTCCAGGACCAGTCTCAAGTCGACGATCTGCTGGCCAGCCTCGGCTTCTGACGTGCCGCGCGGCCTCCCGCGCGCGGCCGCGAACCCGCACGCGTGACAGGCCGCGCGCACGTGTTTTCTGTGTCCGGACACAAACCACAGGCATACTACGGGCTCAAGCAGCGGCACGGCGTACCGGCAAAAATTGCCGACTGCCGGCGGCATAGTGAGGATTGCCCTTAGTGTGCTGCCGCAGCCGTGCCGTATGATTTGCATACATGCCGCCGGTTCGCGCGAGGTGCGGGCCGAGCGGCAGCTCGGGAGGAACCTCGTCATGTGGAGTTGTGTCCGCCGCGCCGGGATAGTCACGGCGCTCGCTTTGCCTTGTTCGCTTTTCGCTGTGCAGTCCGCTTTTGCGGCACTGGGCGGCGCCCCCATGACGCCTCCTGGTGACGCGTCGGTCTCGTCCCGCACCGTCCAGCCAGGGAGCGGCGCCGCCAACGCGGCGCAGGGCGTGATGCGCTCCGCCTCCAGCACTGCGTCCTCCACTTCCGCCACCGCCTCCTACACCGTGCGGGAGACCAAGCTCGGCAACGGCACCGTGGTTCGCGAGTACCTTGCCGCCGACGGTTCCGTGTTCGGCATTGCGTGGCGCGGCCCGCAAATGCCGGATCTGAGCGATCTGCTCGGCACCTATTTCCCGCAATACGTGGACGGCGTGAAGGCGGTCCGCGCGGCGCGCGGCGGCGGCCACGGCCCGGTTGCGGTCGAGCAGAGCAGCCTGGTGGTGCGTTCCGGCGGCCACATGGGCGCGTTCAACGGCCAGGCCTGGCTGCCCGCGGCGCTGCCCGCAGGCGTCAGCGGTTCCGACATCCAGTAACGGCGAGGACGAGAACGATGCGAACCAAGCATAGCGCTGTGAAGCTCAAAGACTGGATGCGGGCCGTCGCGGCCGTGATGCTGGTGTCGGTGCTCGCCGCCTGCGGCGGCGGAGGCGGCTCCAGTTCCAACAACAATTCGTCGACCACGCTGAACGGCGGCTCGCTGCCGGCCAGCCCCACCCAGCAGCCGATCGCGGCGACGGCTGCGAATACGGTGCCGATCACGGTCGGGCAGGGCTTGAGCGGTGTCGTCAATCTTCCGATGGTTAGCGTGCTTATCTGTCAGCCCAATACCTCGAATTGTGCGACCGTTAACAACATTCAGGTCGATACTGGCTCGTTCGGGTTGCGGGTGGTCGCTTCGGCGCTGAACTTGGCGTCGAACGGCACGACGGTGCTCAATGCGTTGCAGCCCATCACCTTGAACGGTGCACAACTTGCCGAATGCGCGACCTTCGCCGACGGCTACACTTGGGGCACGGTGCGTACCGCGAGCGTACAGATTGGCGGCGAAACGGCCGCGGGTATCCCGATGCAGATCATCGGCGACATGGCCCAAGGCACGGTGCCCAGTACTTGTAGCAACAAGGGCACGGCGGAAAACACGACAGGCCAGCTCGGTGCCAACGGCATTCTCGGCATTGGCACGGCGCCTACCGATTGCGGCGCGGCCTGCGCGGCGTCCGCCAGCGGCAGCAATTACTTCACCTGCCCCAGTGGTGCCTCCTGTGTTCCCACAGCAGTGCCGCTCAATCAGCAGGTGGCCAACCCCGTCGCGAACTTCCCGCTCGACAACAACGGGGTGATCGTGCAGATGCCGCCGATATTGTCGGTTTCTGGGGCGGCTCCGTCAGCCACAGGCACGCTGGTGTTCGGTATTGGCACGCAGTCGAACAATGCGCTGATCGGTAGCGGTGCGCAGATCTATACCACTGACCCATTCGGCGACCTGAACGACAGTGTGTACAACGGCACGACGGTGCAGGCGTTCCTCGATTCGGGCTCGAACGCCTACTTCTTCAGCGATAGCTCGCTCGCGACCCCGCCCTGTCCCAGCACTTACGCGGGCTTTTATTGTCCGTCGTCGGCGCAAACCCGCTCGGTGACGCTGGTCGGGGTGAACAAGGCCACCACGACCGCCAGCATCGGCATTCTGAGCGCGCAGACGCTGTTCGGCGGTGCTGGCAACTATGCGTTCAACGACCTGGCCGGTCAAATCGGCGGCAACACCAGCTTCGATCTCGGCTTGCCGTTCTTCTATGGGCGCCACGTCTACTACGGCATCGATCGGACTCAAGGCGGCGTGAACCCCGGCGGCCAGGCGCCTTTCGTAGCCTTCTGATCTCCGCGCACCACTGAAGCACCAAACCAGCCGGGCCCCCAACCCGGCTGGTTCATCCCTCGAAATACCCCCCTTTCTCCGCCCTTATCCGCCGATCAGCGCTTGCGTCGAGCGGGAATAATCGCTCTCACTGGAAAGAGGCGCCGTGCCTCGGCCGACTGGAGAGCGTTTGTGGCAGAGGATAGCGACCTCGAAAAGACCGAATCAGCCACCCCCCGGCGCCTGCAGAAGGCGCGCGAGGAAGGGCAGATCGTGCGTTCGCGGGAACTGTCCACGTTTGCGCTGCTCGCGGCGGGGTTCTTCGGCGTGTGGGGCATGTCCGGCAACATCGGCGAACATTTGCAGGGCATGCTGCGCGCAGCCTTTACGTTCGACCACGCCACCGTATTCGAAACCCGCCGCATGATGATCGGCGCCGGCGTGGCGAGCCGCGAAGGGCTCTACGCGCTGCTGCCGGTCCTCGCGTTCACCGGTGCGGCGGCCTTGCTGGCGCCAATGGCGCTGGGCGGCTGGCAATTGTCGTCCAAAGGCCTCGAACCCAAATTCAACCGGCTCAATCCGATCGCCGGGCTCGGCAAGATGTTTTCGATCAACGGGCCGATCCAGCTCGGCCTGTCGCTGGTGAAGACGCTGGTGGTGGGGATCATCGGCGGAACGGCGATCTGGAATCGCCGCGAAGAAATTCTCGCGCTGGCCACCCAGCCGCTGCATCTCGCGCTCGCCAACACCGTGCATCTGATCGCCGTGTGCTGCGGCATGACGGTGGCGGGCATGTTCGTGGTCGCCGCGCTGGATGTGCCGTATCAGCTGTGGCAGTTCCACAAGAAGCTGCGCAT
Source organism: Paraburkholderia sp. (assembly GCA_036383775.1). Taxonomy (GTDB): domain Bacteria; phylum Pseudomonadota; class Gammaproteobacteria; order Burkholderiales; family Burkholderiaceae; genus Paraburkholderia. Next base: position 36,386 of record DASVNP010000214.1, read on the forward strand.
GACGAAGGAAGAAGTGAAGCGCGAGCATCGCGAAAGCGAAGGCGACCCGCACGTGAAAGGCCGGATTCGCCAGCAGCAGCGCGCGATGGCCCGCCGCCGCATGATGACCAACGTGCCGAAGGCCGACGTGGTGGTGACCAACCCGACTCACTTCGCCGTCGCGCTGCAATACACCGACGGCGAGATGCGCGCGCCGAAAGTGGTCGCCAAGGGCGTGAACCTGGTGGCGGCGCGGATTCGCGAGATCGCCGCCGAGAACAACGTGCCGTTGCTGGAAGCGCCGCCGCTCGCACGGGCGCTGTATCACAACGTCGAGCTGAACCGCGAGATTCCGGGCCCGTTGTACGGCGCGGTCGCCGAAGTGCTCGCGTGGGTGTATCAGTTGCGGCGCTTCAAAGCCGAAGGCGGCACCGTGCCGATGGCGCCGACCGAACTCGACGTGCCCGCGGAACTCGACAAGGGCGGCGTATCGGACGACGAAGCCGATCAGGAAGCCGCCGACACGCTCAACCCTGCCAACCCAAATAACGACGACGCTTCAGGAGCCTCCGCATGAACGCTCGCGCCGGTTTCCTCGCTCGACGGCCGGATGCCTTGAGCAGCACCAATTTGCGCGCCCTCGCCGGGCCGGTGCTGATCTGCATGATCCTCGGCATGATGATCTTGCCGTTGCCGCCGTTCCTGCTTGACCTGCTGTTCACTTTCAACATCGCGCTTTCGGTGATGGTGCTGCTCGTCAGCATGTACACCATGAAGCCGCTCGACTTCGCCGCATTCCCGAGCGTGCTGCTGTTCTCGACCTTGCTGCGCCTCTCGCTGAACGTGGCCTCCACCCGGGTCGTGCTGCTCGAAGGCCACACCGGCCCGGACGCGGCCGGCCAGGTGATCGAGTCGTTCGGCCACTTCCTCGTGGGCGGCAACTTCGCGGTCGGTATCGTCGTCTTCATTATCCTGATGGTGATCAACTTCATGGTGATCACCAAGGGCGCGGGGCGGATCGCGGAAGTGTCCGCGCGCTTCACGCTCGATGCGATGCCCGGCAAGCAGATGGCGATCGACGCCGATCTGAACGCCGGCCTCATCAACGAAGAACAGGCCCGCAAGCGCCGCGCGGAAGTCTCCCAGGAAGCCGAGTTCTACGGTTCGATGGACGGCGCGAGCAAGTTCGTGCGCGGCGATGCGATCGCCGGTTTGCTGATCATGGTGATCAACATCCTCGGCGGCTTGATTGTCGGGATGGTCCAGCACGGCATGGACTTCGCGTCCGCCGGCAAGAACTACACGCTGCTCACGATCGGTGACGGCCTCGTCGCGCAGATTCCGTCGCTGGTGATTTCGACGGCCGCCGGTGTGATCGTCTCGCGCGTCGCGACCAACGAAGATATCGGCACGCAGCTCACCGGCCAGTTGTTCACGAATCCGCGCGTGCTGATGATCACCGGCTGCATTCTCGTGCTGATGGGCCTGATTCCGGGCATGCCGCACTTCGCGTTCCTGATCCTCGGCGGCGGTCTGATCCAGCTCGGCCGCACCATGAAAAAGCGCGCCGAAGAACGCAAGAACACCACGGCGCTCGTCGATGTCGCGCCGGCGGCGATGGCGCCGGTCGAAAACACCGAGGCAAGCTGGGACGACGTGACGATGATCGACACGCTCGGCCTGGAGGTCGGCTACCGGCTGATCCCGCTCGTCGACAAGAACTCGGACGGCGAACTGCTCAAGCGGATCAAGAGCATCCGCAAGAAATTCGCGCAGGAAATCGGCTTCCTGCCGCCTGTCATTCATATTCGCGACAACCTCGAATTGCGGCCGAACGGTTACCGCATCGCGCTCAAGGGCGTCGAAGTGGGCGTCGGCGAGGCGTATCCGGGTCAGTGGCTGGCGATCAATCCCGGCCAGGTGTCCGCTGCGCTGCCGGGCACGCCGACCCAGGACCCCGCCTTCGGCTTGCCGGCGATCTGGATCGATACGAATCTGCGCGAGCAGGCGCAGGTGTACGGCTATACGGTGGTCGATTCGAGCACCGTGGTGGCGACGCACCTGAATCACCTCGTCGTCACGCACGCGTCGGAACTGTTGGGCCGCCGCGAAGTGCAGGCGCTGCTCGAGCGGATGCAGAAAGACACGCCGTCGCTGGTCGACGATCTGGTGCCGAAGTCGCTGCCGCTCACCACGCTGCAAAAGGTGCTGCAAAACCTGCTGGAAGAGGGCGTGCCGATTCGCGACCTGCGCACGATTCTCGAAGCGCTCTCCGAACACACGCCGAAGATCACCGACGCGCACGATCTCACCGCGGCCGTGCGTCTCTCGCTGGGCCGCGCGATCACTCAGCAGTGGTTCCCCGGCACCGGCGACATGCAGGTGATGGGGCTGGACTCGAACCTCGAGCGGGTGCTCTCGCAAGCGCTCTCGACCGGCTCCAACCCAGGGCTCGAACCGGGCCTCGCGCATACGCTCCTCGCCGAAACCCAGAAGGCGATGACGCGTCAGCAGAATCTCGGCTACGCGCCCGTGCTGCTGGTGCAACACGCGCTGCGGCCGATGCTCGCGCGCTTCCTGCGGCGCAGCTTGCCGCAGTTGAAGGTGCTGTCGTACGCGGAAGTGCCCGACACGCGCAATATCAAAGTGGTGAATCTGATCGGCGCGCACGGTTAAGCCGAGGCGTTTATCGCAGCCGGTTGTCATCTGCCGGCCGCCTTCCCAATCCCGTTTTTGCCGGCGCTCATCGAGCGCCGGTTTCATTTCGGCGCCTGACATTTCACGCAAAAAGCGGGCGCCGGAGGTCAGGCTCTGCCCGCGAAAGTGCCGCCGCACAAGCGTGAAAGACTCGTTTAAAACCTCCGTGCGCGGGCATGGCGGAGCGTTTCCATCGTCCGAATTGCCCGCCTTTAACGGTCTTTATCCATCGATCGTCGCTCGACGGGTTTCGCAATAATGATCTCAATGGGAAGCGGTATGTTGCCGGTCCGTTAGTCCGTCTACCTCATCGGGGGTCCAGCTTGAACATTCGTAAATTTGTCGGTGCCACCAGTCGCGACGCGCTGCGCCTTGTGCGTGAAGCGTTGGGCGCGGATGCGGTTGTACTGTCCAATCATACGATGGACGACGGCAGCGTCGAGATCGTCGCACTGGCCGACAGCGACCTCGCCGCCATCGCGCCGAAGGCGCCGCGCGCTGGCGCACTGCAGGCTGGTGCGATGAATGTCACGGCTGGACAACCAGCGCTGAGCGCGCCGCGCGCCCTGCCGAGCGCAGCCCCGATGCAGGCCAATCCGTATGCGAGCGGCATGCCCGATGTGTTCTCCTCGGTGTTCGGCGCAAGCCCGGAAGCCGGTGCTGAGAATTTCGGCAGCAGCGTAGGCAGTCAACTTGGCGACGACGCGAACGAGGCACCGGCTACTGCGATGAAGCCCGTCGCGAGCGCGTCGAAAGCCGCGCTGCCGGGCACGGCGAGAGCGCCGCTGGCCGCGCCGGTCAAGCCGGCTGCCGCGTCGCCTTCGCAATCGGCGAGTCCGGAACAACCGAGCGCGCGTGCCGCCGCCTCGCGTCTCACTGAAGATATCCGCGCCGATCTGCTCAAAGCAGCCGGCGTGCCGCCGGTGCCCGCCGTGTCAGGCGCAAACACACAGACGCCGCGCACGATGGCCGAATCGAACCCTTGGCTGATCGACCACGCTCGCCGTATCGCCGCGGAACAGCAGGAGGACGGCGCCTATAGCGAGCGGCCCTCTGCCATGACGCCGGCCGCCGCGACGGCCAAAGGCCTCGGCTCCGCCGTCGAGCCGGGTAAGACCGCCGCGCCGCGAGCCGCCGACACCCCCGAGTGGGCCCGCGAAGGCGCGCAAGCTGCCGCGCGCCGCGCCGCGCAAAAGAACGCTGCGCCGCTGCCCTCGGGCGACGACGCCCGCACGCCCGCTTCGGTTGCCGAGGCGATCAAGGTGCGCATGGAGCAGGTCGTCAACGACACCGTGATGAACGAACTGTCGTCGATGCGCGGGATGATGGAAGAACACTTCGCCGGTCTGCTGTGGGGCGAGCGCCAGCGCCGCAACCCGGCGCGCGCCGCGCTCACCAAGCATCTGTTCGCCGCCGGTTTCTCCGCGCAGCTCGTGCAGATGATGGTCGACAACCTGCCGGACCACGTCGAAAGCATGGACGGCGGCATGGCGTGGGTGCGCTCGGTGCTCGATTCGAACCTGCCGGTGATGGAAGACGAAGACGCGCTGATGGAGCGCGGCGGCGTGTTCGCGCTGATGGGCCCGACGGGTGTGGGCAAAACCACCACCACCGCCAAGCTCGCCGCGCGCTGTGTGATGCGCTTCGGCGCGAGCAAGGTCGCGTTGCTCACCACCGACAGCTACCGCATCGGCGGCCACGAGCAACTGCGCATCTTCGGCAAGATTCTCGGCGTGTCGGTTCACGCCGTGAAGGACGGCGCCGATCTGCAACTCGCGCTCTCCGAGCTGCGCAACAAACACATCGTGCTGATCGACACGATCGGCATGAGCCAGCGCGACCGTCTCGTATCGGACCAGATCGCGATGCTGTGCCGCGCCGGTCAGCCGGTGCAGCGCCTGCTGCTGCTCAACGCGACGAGCCATGGCGACACGCTCAACGAGGTCGTGCAGGCCTACCAGCGCGCGCCGGATCAACAGCCGCTCGCCGGCTGCATTCTGACCAAGCTCGACGAAGCCACCAACCTGGGCGGCGTGCTCGATACGGTGATCCGCTACAAGCTGCCGGTGCATTACGTGTCGACCGGCCAGAAGGTGCCAGAGAACCTGTATGTCGCCACCCGGAAATTCCTGATCAAGAGCGCCTTCTGCATTCCGCGCGACAACTCGCCATTCGTACCGCACGAAGACGACATTCCGGGCTTGCTGTCCGCACTGTCCGCCCGTTCGACGGCCGAATTGCACGAGGTCCGCTTTGGATAAAGTCATCTCCGATCAGGCAGAAGGACTGCGGCGGCTGCTGGCTCGCAGCGGCTCGCGCGTGATTGCGGTGACAGGCGGCTCAGCAGGCGCCGGCCGTACGGCGACAGTGGTGAATCTCGCCGCCGCGCTCGCGCAGCAAGGCAAGGATGTGCTCGTGATCGACGAGTGTCTCGGCCCGCATTCGGTGAGCGCGATGCTCGGCGGCGTGCGCGGCGCGGGCAATTTCGCCGCGGTGATGCGCGGCGAGATGACGCTCGACGACGCCGCCGCGCGGCACGCGCTCGGCTTCTCTGTGCTGGCCGCTTCGCGGATGAGCCGCGAGGGCCACACGGCCGAGGAGTTCGGCGTGGTGTTGCGCGGTTCCGCCGATGTGGTGCTGATCGACGCGCAACTCGATTCGCAAGGCCATCTGTCGCCACTCGCGATGCAGGCGCACGACGTGATGATCGTCACGCGCATGGCAGCCCAGGCGATTACGGATGCCTATGCGTGCATGAAGCGTCTGCACTACGCGCATGCCATCGCGCAGTTCCGCGTGCTGGTGAACCACGTGCAGAGCGTGAGCGACGCGCATACCGCCTTCGCCAACCTGGCCGGCGTGGCCGGTCGCTACCTGACGGTGGCGCTGGAAGACGCCGGTTGTATTGCCGCCGATACGCGGATGGTGCGAGCCACGGAGTTGTCGCGCTGTGTCGTCGATGCGTTCCCGTCGACACCGGCAGCGCGCGACTTCCGGCATCTCGCCGCCGAATTGCAGTACTGGCCGATGCGGCCAGCGATGTCGTCGCAAGCGCCGTGGATGGCGCCTGCGACAGTTACAGCGGCGCAACACGCCGACCAACCGTCCGCGCAGCACGCCTGAGAGGCGGCACAAGGACAAGGGGAGCACGATGTATAACGCTCAGGGAAAGATTTCCCAAGCCGACGTTCTGACGAAGTACGCACCGCTCGTGCGGCGTCTCGGCTTGCAGCTCGTTGCCAAGATGCCGGCGAGCGTCGATCTCGACGATCTGATCCAGGCCGGCATGATCGGGCTGATGGACGCGGCGGGCCGCTACAAGGAAGACCAGGGCGCGCAGTTCGAGACCTATGCCAGCCAGCGGATTCGCGGCGCGATGCTCGACGAGCTGCGCAGCAACGACTGGCTGCCGCGCAGCTTGCGGCGCACCTCGCGTGAAGTGGAGACGGCGGTGCACAAGGTCGAACAGAATCTGGGCCGCTCGGCGAGCGAAACGGAGGTTGCCGAGCACCTGCAAATGCCGCTCGACGAGTACCAGTCGATGCTGCAAGACCTGCACGGCAGCCAGCTCATCTATTACGAAGACTTCGACCGTTCCGCGGACGACGAACCGTTTCTCGACCGCTACTGCGTGGACCATTCTGATCCGCTCTCGGCGCTGCTCGACGACAGCCTGCGCTCGGCGCTGGTCGACGCGATCGATCGCCTGCCGGAGCGCGAGAGGCTCTTGATGTCGCTCTACTACGAACGCGGCATGAATCTGCGCGAAATCGGCGCGGTGATGGAAGTGAGTGAGTCGCGCGTGTGCCAGCTGCACAGTCAGGCCGTGGCCCGTTTGCGCACGCGCTTGCGCGAGATGGCCTGGGCGAATGCCGAGGCGACTTGAGGTGGCCTGAAGCGCGGGTTCGGTGTTTCAGCGCTCGAAGGTACGAGCGCTGCTGCGGCGGCCTTGAGCGTTAGCCTGCATCACGCGTCCGCCATTTCGTGTTCCGCGGCCAGCGCAAGAAAAGCCGACCGCGACATGCCACGTGCCTTGGCATACGCATCGATCTCGTTGACCAGCACCTCGGGCAATGAGATGTTGATACGCACGGCCTTTTTCAGCGCCGGAATGTTGCGTGTCGCAACAATACCCCACGTCAAACCCGCGTAATCCGGATTGCGCCGATGCTGCTCGAGCGGCAGACGTTCGGGGATCGGCAATCCTTCGTCGAGCAGCGTATCCAGATGGGCCTCGATCGCTTCTTTGGCGTTTGCGTAGGCTTCTTCCAGCGTATCGCCGGCCGAATGGCAACCGGGAATGTCCGGCACCACCACGCCAAATGCGTGCTGCGCGTCACCCGCTTCGATTGCGATCGGGAAAACCAGGTTCTTCATTTCAGCCCCGCCTGTTTCAAGATGCTGTTCAATGTGCCGGGCGGTAGATCCTTCTTTGGATGAGGGATGGTCACGAGACCGGCTCTGACGGAATGCCGGTAATGGTGATGGCTGCCCGATATGCGGACCAGCCGCCAACCCGCCGCCTGAATGAGTTTGACGACCTCGGCACTGTTCATATTTCACTCCTCGAATCATACACACGATTACACAACCTCGCTAGTGGGTAAGGCTCCGCATTGCTCGTTCGAAACGGCGGAGAACCGCAGTGGGGGGAACTCGAGATTTCAGCGCGGCGCGCGGATTCGCGCCACCTGGCCGGATGGCCAACGTGGTGGTGTCGAGCGGGAGTGGGAAAGTAAAAAGGGCTCGTCGTCGACGAGCCCTTTTTTCAAGGCAAGCTGTTCAGCGAAGTCCTCGCGCCTGAATGCGCGAGTCCGCGGAAATCTTCACACGGCGGCGCGCGCCGGGATCCGGCCATCCGGTCCGTAAAAACCGGCCTTCTGCGGCACGGCCACCTGCAGCGCTGTCAGCGCGCGCTGGTTGTAGTCCATCCGCACGCGAATCAGTTCACCGTTGCTGGTATTGCTGCGCCGCGCGCGTTCGGCGGCTTTTTGCAGCAGCGACCATTGCCCGGCGAGCCGTGTGTCGGTGCTGGCCGCGAGCTCCATGCCGGACCAGCCGGCCGGAAAACCCATCTCGGCGAGCAATTTGTCGCGCGTGCTTTCGAGGTTGGCGAGCAGGCCGATCAGTTCGGTTTTCTTCTCGACGATCGGCGGCAGCAGTTCCAGCGGCGACAAGGCAGTCAGTGCCTTGGTTTCGAGCGTCAGAATCGAGGCAAAGGCCTCGACTGCCGAATGTTCTTCGACGAGGGTGGCAAGCAGGGCGTCTTTCATTTCAACAACTCGCTGAACACGGCGGCTCGCGCTTGATCCGCGAGCCGGATTTGTCGAACGCCGCCCGGCACGTCACCACATTTCGGTGCGTCGATCAGTTGCCGGCCGACGAGGTTTTGCTTTGCAACAGTTCGCGCGCGGTGTTCAGCACGCCGTCGGCGATCTTGCCGGAGTCGATCGTCAGCGTGCCGTCCTTGATGGCCTGCTTGATCGACTCGACGTGCGCCGTGTCGATGTCGGCCGAGCCGGACGCCGCGAGGCTGCGCAGATGCTGCGACAGGCCCGACAGGCTGACGCTGGCGTCGCCCGAACCGCTGGTAGTGGTCTGCGAGGCTGTGCTCGCGCTCTGCGCGTTGGTGCTGGCGCTCGCCGCATCGCTTTGTTGCGAGCGGGACACGCCGTCTTTCAACGTCGGCAGATTCGAATTGGATGTGGAATCGACTTTCACGATTGGCTTCCTGAACGATTTGATTCTGATAACGGCAAGCGTTGATCAAAACTTTAGCGCAATCGCTCCAGGCCCTGCCTCGTCTTGCAAGCTGATTCGATCCCTTGGCGGGCCCAATGCCCGCGATCCCTGCTATTCCTGCCTTGCCTGTGCTACCTGCCGGCGCGTCCCAATCCGCTCTGACGCGACCGCCACGGTGGTTCACAGTTGAATCTCCACGGTCGCTCCGTCTTTCACGATGCCGGAAATGATCTGCCCATTGGCCGTCTTGACCCGCACCTGCTGGCCGGGCGACGCGTTGTTCAGCGCGCTGCCTTCGGCGGAAATCGCGAAACCGTCGCCGGCCGCCACGACCCGCACGGTTTGCCCGATGGAAACCGCCGACGCGCTTTTCAGCATGTCGCGGCGCAGCGGCATACCGCCGGCCACGCGCGTCAGCGTGACCGAGCCGATTGCTTGCGCGGGGTCGGTGATGATCGCCTGCGGCAAGCCGGTCAGGTCGCCGTCACGCGCCACGAGGTCGGCGCTGGTAAGCACTTCGCCCGGCGCCATCGCTCTGGCGGCCAGATAGTAGGTGGCATGCAGCGAAATGCGCGCCTGCAGGTAAATGGTCCACGGCCGTTCGCCCGCGCAGCGCACGCCGACGGTCGTGCGGCCCCACATGCGCGCCCCGCTCGGCATGAACGGCGCGAGCGTCGTGCAGGCCGCGAGTCCGCGCGGAAATGCCGGCGAGACGGTGATGTCGACCTTGCCGGGCAAACCGGTGGACTGCTGCTGCAGGAACGCGAGCGCCGCGCTGCGGATGACTTCCGGATCTTGCTGGCCGGGCAGCGGCGCGGGCTGCGCAACGGTGGCGGGGCGCAGGTTCTGTTGCGCGACGGCGGGCGCGACTGGTCGCGTCGCCGACATGCGGCCGATGGTGGCCGGTGTCGGCGCGGCGCTCGGAGCGGGCGCGGCGAGGGTGGCGACGGCGGCTTTGCTCACGATCGGCGTGCCGTTCGCGCCGAGTTGCGGTGGCTCGCCGCGTGAAGCCAGGCTGTCGAAGCCGTCTGTCGCGGGCGCGCTGGCGGCGGTGTTGGTTGCGGCATTGGCGGCGGTAGTGGCCGCGGTAGTTGCAGCCGCACCGGCGCTGCCCGGTGCGGGAATCGTCACGACGCCGTTGGCGTTGGGTTTGAAGTTGGTGCGAATCGTCTGCGGCGCGGCAGGCGCTTCGCCCGCGCCGGGAATCACGATCGAGCCGCTCGCATTGGCCGCGCGCGTGAAGGAATCGGTGTTGCGGGCGACCGGGCCCGGCGTTAGCGATTGGGCGGTGGCCGCGGCCAGCGTGGCGGCGGAGCCGACGCGTTTTGCCGGGGTGTCCTTCAAGTGCGCGGCCAGGTCGGCGAGCGCGGCCGGATTCTTTTCACCAGGGCCGGGAATCACGATCGGGCCGCCGGCTTCCTGAGCCCGCGCGGCGGACGGAAGCAGCAGGGCGCCGGCCAGCAGGCACAGCGCCGAACCCGGTGCCATCCGCGAGGCCATCCGTGAGGCAAGGCACATGGCGCGCGCACCGACGCGACGCGCCGCGGCGCGGTTCGCGCGCTGCGGCGGATCGAAGGTGGGCTGGTCCATGGCGGTTCTCCATCGAATGCATCGGTGTATGGCTTGCATTCTAGTGAGCGCCCCCTTGGCGCAAACGTTGAATAGAAGCCCCCTTTCCCGGTTATTCGTCCGATTGCCGCTTGCGTTCGGCCCATAAGATGCACTTCATGCAAAAAGGTCTTCCCGCCTGGCGCAGCCTTTACACGGGCTCGCATGGGAAGCCTCGGGAACGTTCTCCGGAGATTCTTATGCTGGACAAACTCGATGCCGAATTCGCCTTTAACCGTGAAGCGCTCGATGTGCGCGCCTACCGGCAGGAGTTGCTGTCGTCGAATATCGCCAACGCCGATACCCCCGGGTACAAGGCGCGCGACGTCGATTTCGCCTCGTCGCTTGCCGGCGCGCTGAAGAAGGCCGGTGGCGCCACCGGCACCGCGGCGTCGAACAACTCGACGCTCGCCATGACGCAACCCGCGGGGGTGACGGGCGGCATGTCGATGGTGTCGACCGCGCCGGGCCACATGTCCGGCAAGGCGACGCTGACGCCGACCGGCGGTACGTCCGACAACTACGGCAACCTGCAATACCGCATTCCGACGCAACCCGCGCTCGACGGCAACACGGTCGACATCGATACCGAGCGGGTGCAGTTCGCGGACAACACGCTGCACTTCGAAGCGGGTATGACGGCGGTGTCCGGCCAGATCAAGACGATGCTGGCGGCGATCCAGTCAGGCTCGTAAAGAAGCCTTGGCGCCAGCACAGCAAGCAACACGGCAGTACGCAAGAACAATCGCTACGGGAATTAACGTGAAGCCGGGTCGAACCGGTAGGAGAGGTCAGGAAACATGCCATCCCTGATGAACATTTTTGGTGTCGCAGGCTCCGCGATGTCCGCGCAGTCGCAGCGGCTCAACGTGACGGCGTCGAATCTCGCCAACGCGGACAGCACGACCGGCCCTGACGGCCAGCCGTACAAGGCCAAGCAGGTCGTGTTCGCGGTGAGCCCGCTCGGTGGCGCGCGCACCGCTTCCGGCCAGCAGGTCGGCGGCGTGCAGGTGACCGGCGTGGTCGACGACCCGACGCCGATGAAGACCGCCTACGACCCCGGCAACCCGGCGGCCAATTCGGACGGCTACGTCACGATGCCGAACGTCGACCCGGTGCAGGAAATGGTCAACATGATCTCGGCCTCGCGCTCGTACCAGGCCAACGTCGAGACCCTGAACACCGCCAAGACACTGATGCTGAAAACGCTCACGATCGGAACCTGAGGAGAGCTCCTTGACCACCAACACCACCATCGGCAGCAGCGGCACGACCGTGTCGCAAACGCTGCTCGACACGATGAACGGCACGAACAAGGCCTCGAGTTCGACCAGTTCCACGAGTTCGACCAGCAGCACCTCGGGTACCTCGGCGACCGATCTGCAGAACACCTTTCTGCAATTGCTCGTCGCGCAGTTGAAGAATCAGGACCCGACCAATCCGATGGACAGCTCGCAGATGACCTCGCAGCTGGCGCAGATCAACACGGTGTCCGGCATCAGCCAGTTGAACACGACGCTCACCTCGCTCGCCACGCAGATGTCCGCGGGCCAGCAGTCGCAAGCCGCGCTGCTGATCGGCTCGACCGTGCTCGCGCCGGGCAGCTCGGTGACGGTCGCAAGCGGCAAGGCCAGCTCGTTCGGCGTGCAGCTCGCCAACTCGGTCGGCGACCTGCAGGTCGTGGTGAAGAACTCGGCAGGGCAGATCGTCAACACGATCGACCTCGGCAAGCAGTCGGCCGGCACGATTCCGGTGGGCTGGACGCCGACCGACTCGAAGGGCAACACGCTGCCGGACGGCACCTACACGATCAGCGCGGTCGGCACGATCAACGGCCAGCAGGCTACCGCCGCCACGCTCACGGGCGCGACGGTGCAAAGCGTCGTCCAGCAGACGAGCGGAACGCCGGGCCTCGTGTTGTCGAACGGTACGACGGTCGGGCTGACCAGCGTCGCGGCCATCCTCTGATTCAGATTCAGTCAGTTAAGACTTTCCAGATACGGAGACCGTCATGGGTTACCAACAAGGTTTGAGTGGTTTGGGGGCATCGTCGAGCGATCTCGACGTGATCGGCAACAACATTGCCAACGCGAATACGGTTGGCTTCAAGAGCGGTGCCGCGCAATTCGCCGATATGTACGCCAATTCGGTGGCGACCGCGGTCGGCAACCAGGTCGGCATCGGCACGAAGCTTTCTGAAGTGCAGCAGCAGTTCTCGCAAGGCACGATCACCAGCACCAACCAGGCGCTCGACGTCGCGATCAACGGCAACGGCTTCTTCCAGCTCTCGAACAACGGCTCGCTGGTGTACTCGCGCAACGGCGTGTTCCAGCTCGACAAGAACGGCTTCATCACCAACGCGCAAGGCTTGCAGCTGATGGGCTACGCCGCGAACAGCTCGGGCATCATCAACACCGCGCAAACCGTGCCGCTCAGCGTGCCGACCGCTAACATCGCGCCGCAAGCGACCACCAAGATCGTCGCCGGCCTGAACCTGAACGCGCAGGACCCGCTGATGCTCGGCACGCCGACCGTGACGGCCGGCGGCGGCAACACCGGCACGCTCACGACGCCGGGCGCGACCATCACGAATACCGCGTCGGGCACCAACAACGACAACTACACCGTCAATTTCACGAGCCCGACGACCTACACGGTGACCGACAGCACGCTCGGCACGACGACCGCCGCCGCGACCTATACGGCCGGCACGGCGATCCAGCTCGGCAACGGCCAGACCGTCACGTTCAACGGCGTGCCGGCTACCGGCGACAGCTACGCGATCGCGCCGACCCCGGTCGCGTTCAACCAGAACAGCTCGTCGACGTACAACTACTCGACCAGCACGACGGTCTACGATTCGCTCGGCGGCTCGCAGACGGTCAACATGTACTTCGCCAAGACGTCGGCGGGCACGTGGAACGTGTACGCGGGCACCTCGACCGGCACCGCGAGCCTGATTGGCCACGCCAACTTCAATTCGTCGGGCACGCTGCTCAGCACGACCAACGCGGCCGGCGTCGCGACCACCACGCCGTTCGTCTTCAACTTCGGCATTCCGACCACCGACGGTTCGTCGACGCCGCAGAACCTGACGCTGAACATTGCCGGCACGACGCAGTACGGCGGCAAGGACGGCGTGAACTCGCTGCAGCCCGACGGCTACGCGGCCGGCACGCTGACGAGCTTCACGATCGGCGCCGACGGCACGCTGACCGGCAATTATTCGAACCAGCAAACCGCGGCCCTCGGCCAGATCGTGCTGGCGAATTTCTCGAACCAGAACGGCCTGGTGAACCTCGGCAATAACGAGTTCCAGCAGACCTCCCAATCGGGCGTTGCGCAAATCTCCTCGCCGGGATCGACCAACCACGGCGTGCTGCAAGGCGGCGCGGTGGAAAACTCGAACGTCGATCTGACGAGCGAACTGGTGAATCTGATCACCGCGCAACGCAACTATCAAGCGAACGCGCAGACGATCAAGACCCAGCAGACCGTCGACCAGACCCTGATCAACCTGTAAGCGACCGGGACCCACCCATCATGGATCGGCTGATCTATACCGCGATGTCGGGCAGCACCCAGGCGCTCGAACAGCAGGCCATCGTTGCGAACAACCTGGCGAACGCTTCGACCACCGGATTTCGCGCGCAGCTCGCGACGTTCCGGGCCGTGCCGATGTCGTTCGGCGACGGCAGTTCTGTCGACGACAACACCACGCGGACCTTCGTACTGTCATCGACGCCGGGCGCGGACTACACGCCCGGGCCGATCCAGCAGACAGGCAATCCGCTCGACGTGGCGATTCAGGGGCCGGGCTGGCTGGCGGTGCAAACCGCCGACGGCGGCGAGGCTTACACGCGCGCCGGCAACCTGCACGTCGACGAGAACGGCCAACTGGTGAACGCCATGAATCAGGTGGTGCTCGGCAACGGCGGTCCGGTGTCGGTGCCGCCGGGCGCGCAGATCACCATCGGCAAGGACGGCACGGTGTCCGCTCTCACGCCGGGCGATCCGCCCACGGCAGTGGTGACGGTCGATCAGCTCAAGCTGGTGAATCCGGACCCGCAGACCATGACGCGCGGCAACGACGGCCTCTTTCGCACCGCCGACGGCAACGCCGCCGACGCCGACCCGGCGGTCACGCTGGCGCCGGCATCGCTCGAAGGCAGCAACGTGAATCCGGTCAGCGCGATGGTCGCGATGATCACCAACGCGCGGCAGTTCCAGATGCAGACCAAGCTGCTGGAGAACGCCGACAAGAACGATCAATCGGCTAATCAGCTGCTCAGCTTTAGCTGACGGCTCGACTGGATAGGAGAAGAATATGAATCGCTCGCTCTACATCGCCGCAACCGGCATGAATGCGCAACAGGCGCAGATGGACGTGATCTCGAACAACCTCGCGAACGTCAGCACCAACGGCTTCAAGGGCTCGCGTGCGGTGTTCGAGGATCTGCTGTATCAGACCATCCGCCAGCCGGGTGCGAACTCGACGCAGAACACCGAATTGCCGTCCGGCATCCAGCTCGGCACGGGTGTGCAGCAGGTCGCCACCGAGCGCCTGTACACGCAGGGCAACCTGCAGCAGACCGGCAACTCGAAAGACGTCGCCATCAACGGCCAGGGCTTTTTCCAGGTGCAGATGCCCGACGGCACGACCGCCTATACCCGCGACGGTTCGTTCCAGACCAACGCCCAGGGCCAACTCGTGACGTCGAGCGGCTATCAGGTGATCCCGGCCATCACGATCCCGACCAACGCGACCTCGCTCACCATCGGCAGCGACGGCGTGGTGTCGATCACCGTGGCCGGCTCGACCAATAGCCAGCAGCTCGGCTCGATGCAGATCGCGACCTTCATCAACCCGGCCGGTCTGGATGCGAAGGGTGAAAACCTCTTCTCGGAAACGGCTTCGTCGGGTGCGCCGAACGTCGCGCAACCGGGCCTGAACGGCGCCGGCACGCTGAATCAGGGCTATGTGGAAGCATCGAACGTGAACGTGGTGCAGGAACTGGTGAATATGATCCAGACGCAACGCGCTTACGAAATCAACAGCAAGGCCGTGACGACCTCCGACCAGATGCTGCAGACCTTGAGCCAGATGCAGGTTTAAGGGACTGGGAATTAAGATCAGGCGGTAATCATGATGTCGTACTTCACTCGTCATCCGGTTCATTCGCGCACCGCTCAGGCGCTCGTGCAGCTCACGCTGCTCGCGGCGCTGGGCGGCTGCGGCCTCGTGCCGAAGCAGCCGATCACGCAGCAGCCGATGACGGCGCTGCCGCCGATGCCGCCGCAAGCGCAGTCGCCGGGCTCGATTTTCAATCCGGGCTACGCGGGCCGGCCGCTGTTCGAAGACCAGCGGCCGCGCAATGTCGGCGACATCCTGACGATCGTGATTCAGGAAAACGTGAACGCGACGAAGTCCTCGGGCTCGGGCATCAACCGCAACGGCAACACCAGCTTCGACGTGCCGACCGCGGGCTTTCTCGGCGGACTGTTCGCCAAGACCAACCTGAACGCGACCGGCGCCAACAAGTTCGCCGCGACGGGCGGCGCGAACGCGTCGAACACCTTCAACGGCACCATTACCGTGACGGTGACGGGCGTGCTGCCGAACGGCAACCTGATGGTCAGCGGCGAAAAGCAGATGCTGATCAACCAGGGCAACGAGTTCGTGCGCTTTTCCGGCGTGGTGAATCCGAACACGATTTCCAACCTGAACGCCGTGTACTCCACCCAGGTGGCCGACGCGAAGATCGAATACTCCGCGAAGGGCTATATCGACGAAGGCGAGAACATGGGCTGGTTGCAGCGCTTCTTCCTCAATGTGTCGCCGTGGTGATCATGCGTACCGTCTTTTTCCGAACCCGCCTCGGCTGCCTCGGCCGTGTGCTGGCCTTCGTCGCGCTGGTCTGCGCGGCGCTGCCGGCGGCGACGCCCGCTCATGCCGAACGTCTGAAGGATCTCGTGCAGATCCAGGGCGTGCGCGACAATCCGCTGATCGGCTACGGCCTCGTCGTCGGTCTCGACGGCACCGGCGACCAGACCACGCAAACGCCGTTCACCACGCAGACGCTCGCCAACATGCTGGCGAACCTCGGCATCTCGATCAACAACCAGGCGGCGGGCTCGACCAATCAGCAATCGTCGCTGTCGAACATCCAGTTGAAGAACGTTGCCGCGGTGATGGTGACGGCGGTGCTGCCGCCGTTCGCGCGTCCGGGCGAAGCGATCGACGTGACGGTGTCGTCGCTCGGCAATGCGAAGAGCTTGCGTGGCGGCACGCTGCTGCTCACGCCGCTGAAGGGCGCTGACGGCCAGGTGTACGCGCTCGGCCAGGGCAATCTCGCGGTCGGCGGCGCCGGCGCCAGCGCGAACGGCAGCAAGGTGCAGGTGAACTCGCTGGCCGCGGGCCGCATTGCCGGCGGCGCGATCGTCGAGCGCACGGTGCCGACCTCGGTATCGCAAGCGGGCATCATGCAGCTCGATCTGAACGACATGGACTACGACACCACGCAGCGCGTGGTGGCCGCGGTGAACAACGCCTTCGGCGGCGGCACGGCGACCGCGCTCGACGGCCGCACGGTTCAGCTGCGCGCACCGACCGATCCGGAGCAGCAGGTCGCCTTCATGGCGCAATTGCAGAACCTCGACGTCAAGCCGGCACAAGCCGCCGCGAAGGTGATCCTGAACGCGCGCACCGGCTCGATCGTGATGAATCAGATGGTCACGCTGCAGAACTGCGCGGTGGCACACGGCAACCTCTCGGTGGTGATCAATACGCAGACAGCGGTGAGCCAGCCGGGCCCGTTCTCGAACGGTCAGACCGTCGCAACTCCGCAGTCGCAGATTCAGCTGAAGCAGGACAACGGCGCACTGAAAATGGTGAACGCGGGCGCCAACCTCGCCGACGTGGTGAAGGCGCTCAACGCATTGGGTGCGACGCCCGCGGATCTGATGTCGATCCTGCAGGCGATGAAAGCGGCGGGCGCTCTGCGCGCCGACCTGGAAATCATCTAAGGAACCCGCGAGATGAATTCGGATACAAGCAACCTCGCCAGCCCGGCGAACGACCTGACCCAGCGCTTCGCGCTCGACGTGCAGGGTTTCGCCAAGCTGAGCGCGCAGGCCAAGGCGTCGCCGCAAGCCGGCATGAAGATGGCGGCACAGCAATTCGATGCGGTGTTCACGCAGATGATGCTCAAGAGCATGCGCGATGCGACGCCGCAGGACAGCCCGTTCGATTCGCATGACAGCGCCACCTTCACGTCGATGATGGATCAGCAGTTGTCGCAGCAGCTTTCGCAGAAGGGTATCGGCGTGGCCGACGCCATGCTCAAGCAGCTGATGCGCAACCAGGGCATGCAGGTAAGCGGCGGCGCCGGCGGCGCGGGCGGACTTGCCGGCATGGCGAACGCGCTGGGCGGCGGCAGCGGCGGCGACGAAGGCCAGACCGCGGCGCTCAACGCGCTCGCCAAGGCCTACGGCAACGCGCAGGCCAACGGCCAGCTGGCGATGGGCAAGGGCTACTCGGCCAACAGCGCGCTCACGCCGCCGCTGAAGGGCGACGGCAGCTCGCCGAAGATCGACGCTTTCGTCGACAAGCTCGCCGAACCGGCCCAGGCCGCCAGCGCGGCCACCGGCATCCCGGCGCGCTTCATCATCGGCCAGGCCGCGCTCGAGTCGGGCTGGGGCAGGAGCGAGATCAAAAAGACGGACGGCTCGACCAGCCACAACGTGTTCGGCATCAAGGCGACCAGGGACTGGACCGGCAAGACCGTCTCGACGGTCACGACCGAGTATGTGAACGGCAAGCCGCAGCGCAAGGTCGAAAAATTCCGCGCCTACGACTCGTATCAGGAAGCGATGACCGACTACGCGAGTATGCTCAAGAGCAACCCGCGTTATGCGCAAGTGATCAATTCGGCGCACGACGTGAGCGGTTTTGCCAACGGCATGCAGCGCGCGGGCTACGCCACCGACCCGCATTACGCGAAAAAACTGATGTCCATCATGCAGAAGATGGGCTGACGTGCCGTTAATGCAGGTCTGAATCACCGGATCATTCGACCGGATAAATACCATGCACGCGACGGGGCCAGGTGCATAACAAGACGGACGAGGCCGGCCGCCCATGGGCGGCCGGTCCACCCGCACCAGAGATTGCGCCTTTTAACGTTTGCGGCAAATAATTCATTACAAGGCCCTAAATTTTGACGGGGCGCTGCCGCTAATCAGTTACACCTGATACCGGAAAGCGATGTAATGTCCGGTTGAAAGCGCGTGCTGCGGCTTCGATGAAGACCGCGCGAAAGCCCCCAGAAGGAGCCTTGGCACGCGATCGCAAGAATATGCATACCGGCAAGCCCATGGATACTACCCAGTCGAACGGCCAAACCGACACGCACGGCCAGCCTCCCGCTCCGCTAGACGAAAGCGCCAATGATTTTGGCCGTCGCAACCCACTGGAGATCGGCGTTCAGTTGCGCAATCTCGTCAATCGCGGCGATTTCCTCACTGTTCAATACGCCGGCGGTCAGATCGTGACGCGGCTGCTCGACGTGGACGTGCGCGCTCGTACGTTCACGTTCGATTGGGGCGCGTTGTCCGAGCAGAACAAAGGGCTGCTCGCCGCGCCGCGCTGCCAGTTCCACGCCCAGCCGGACGGCGTGCGCGTCGAATTTGCCACCGCCACGCCGCGCGAAACCCGTTACGAGGGGCTGCCCGCATTCGAGGCCGACTTCCCCGAGGTGCTGTTTTACGTGCAGCGCCGCGAGTATTTCCGCGTCGACGCGCCGATTCTCGATCCGTACATGTGCACCGGCCGTCTGCCCGAAGGCGATACGTTCCGCTTCGAAGTGCACGACCTGTCGCTCGGCGGCGTCGGCATGCGCACCGCTGACGTGCGCGTGGCCGAACTGCCGATGGGCACGCGCCTGATGGATTGCGAACTGGTGCTCGGCGGGCTCGGCCGGCTCTCGCTCGATCTGCAGCTGGTGTCGCATCGCTCCACCGAGCTGCCGAACGGCACCCAGCGCTATCAACTCGGCTTCCGTTTTCTGGCACTGCCGGGCAGCGCGGAGAACACGCTGCAACGTCTGATTACTCAGCTCGAGATGAAGCGCCGCTCACTCGCACGCTGAGTCGCACGTTGAGTTGGACGTTGAGTCGCGCGCTGATCTTCGCTGCATGACCCGCAGCAAGCCCCGGCGCCACGACTGGCAAGGCTCGCAAACGTTGAAACAAAAGCCGGGCAGCGAGCGCAACAGCCTCAATTTTTCCTTATTGGGGCCGTTAAACAGATTGTTCAAGTAACGCGGCGGCAAGTGGTCGGTGTCGCCCTTCAGGATGGCGCATGTCCAATCTAATCAATCTCGGCCTCAGCGGACTGAACGCAGCCCAGTGGGGACTCACGACGACCGGCCAGAACATCAGCAACGCGTCGACGCCAGGCTACACCATCGAAACACCGGTGTATGCGGAAACGGGCGGCCAATACACGGGCTCGGGCTATCTGCCGCAAGGCGTCTCGACCACCACCGTGACGCGCCAGTACAGCCAGTATCTGAGCACTGAGCTGAACAACGCGCAGTCGTCGGGCAGCTCGCTGTCGACGTACAACTCGCTGATCTCGCAACTGAACAATCTGATCGGCAGCCCGACCGCCGGGATTGCGAGCGCGATCACCAGCTATTTCACCGGCTTGCAGAACGTCTCGAACAACGCGTCGAGCCTCGCCACCCGCCAGAGCGCGATGAGCGGCGCGCAGTCGCTCGTCAACCAGATCAACGCCGCCGGCCAGCAATACGACGCGCTGCGCCAGGGCGTCAACACGCAACTGTCCAACACCGTCTCGCAGATCAACAGCTACACGCAGCAGATCGCAAAACTGAACGGCCAGATCTCCCAGGCCAGCTCGCAAGGCCAGCCGCCGAACCAGTTGATGGATCAGCGCGATCAAGCAGTGTCCCAGCTGTCACAGCTGATCGGCGTGCAGGTGGTCAACAGCAACGGCAGCTACAGTGTCTTCATGGGCAACGGCCAGCCGCTCGTGTCCTCCACCAACAGCTATAACCTCGGCACGGCGCCTTCCACTGGCGACACGAGCGAACTGTCGGTGCAGTATCTCGGCCAGGCCGGCGCCAACCCGGCCGCCGCGCCGCAAAACCTGCCGGACAGCAAGGTCACGGGCGGCACGCTCGGCGGCCTGCTCGCGTTCCGCAGCCAGACGCTCGATCCGGGCGAAGCGCAACTCGGCGCGATCGCTGTGAGCTTCGCCTCGCAGGTCAACTCGCAGAACCAGCTCGGTATCACGCTCGCCGGCGCCCAGGGTGGCGCGCTGTTTTCGGTGGGCAGCCCGACGGTCTATGCGAACACGCAGAACACCGGCAACGCGCAACTGAACGTATCGTTCGCGAACCCCGCGCAGCCGACCACCGGCGACTACACGCTGGCCTACAACGGCACCACCTACACGCTGACCGACAATTCGTCGGGCGCGGTGGTGGGTTCGGCGACCAATCTGACCCAGCCGATCAACGGCCTGAATTTCTCGACCACCGGCACGATGAACGCCGGCGACTCGTTCACGGTCGAGCCGACCCGCGGCGCGCTGAACAGCTTCACGACCGCCACCACCGACCCGTCGGCGCTTGCCGCAGCGGCACCGGTGCTCGGCGCGGCCACGGCGAGCAACACCGGCACCGGCACGATCACGCAGGGCACGGTGACGGCCGGCTACACCATGCCGAACGCGACCACCACGCTGACGTACAACGGCGCGGGCCTGTCCGGCTTCGCGGCGGGTTCGACGGTGACGGTGGCGGGCTCGCCCCCGACCAGCTATCCGATCGCCAGCACGGCGACCGTGGTGCCGTATGCGTCGGCCACGGGCGCTGCGCTCACGATCACCAGCGCGACCGCCGGCCAGATGAACAACGTCTCGGTGACGATCAGCGGCGCGCCGGCGGCCGGCGACACGTTCACCATCGGCCCGAACACCGGCGCGACCAATGACGGCCGCAACGCGCTTGCGCTGTCGAACCTGTCCACCGCGAAAGCGCTGGCGGGCGGCACGGTCACGCTGTCGGGCGCGTACGCGAACTACGTCAACCAGATCGGCAACCAGACCAACCAGGTCCAAACCGCGAGCACGGCGCAGGCTTCGCTGGTGACGCAGATCACCACCGCGCAGCAGTCGGTGTCGGGCGTGAACATCAATGAAGAAGCAGCCAACCTGCTTCAGTATCAGCAGCTGTATCAGGCCAACAGCAAGGTCATCCAGACCGCGCAGACCCTGTTCCAGACGATACTTGGCATCTTCCAGTGAGGCGTTGAACATGCGTATTTCCAGCATGCAGTACTTCAACATGAACGTGTCGACGATGAGCGATCAGCAGGCTCAGTTGTCGCAGCTGTACCAGGAAATCTCCAGCGGCGTGAGCCTCTCCACGCCGTCGGACAATCCGCTCGGCGCGGCGCAGGCTGTGCAGCTGAGCTCGACTGCCACCACCCTGTCGCAGTACACGAGCAATCAGACCACCGCGCTCGCTTCGCTGCAGCAGGAAGACAGCACGCTCGGCAGCGTCAACACGGTGCTGCAAAACATCCACACGCTGGTGCTACGCGCCGGCGACGGCTCGTTGAACAACGGCGACCGCGGCTCGCTCGCGACGCAACTGCAGAGCTTGCGCAGCCAGTTGATGACGCTCGCCAATTCGACCGACCCGCAGGGCAACTACCTGTTCGCCGGCTATCAGAGCGGCGCGCAGCCGTACACCACCAACGCGGCCGGCGTCGTGGCGTATTCGGGCGACACCGGCACGCCTGCCGTGCAGGTCACCGACTCGCACCTCGTGCAAACCGGCGACAACGGTCTCGCGATCTTCGGCAGCGTGGCGCCGATCGGTACCAGCGCGGTGCCGGCGGCGACAGCCGGCAACAGCGGCACGGGCGTGATCAGCTCGGTGAGCCTGACCAATCCGACCAATCCGGCGAACGCGGACAAGTATTCGATCAACTTCACTTCGGCGACCACCTACACCGTGAGCCAGACCAATCCGGCGACCGGCGTGACGACCACGGGCGGGCCGCAGGCTTTCACGGCCGGCTCATCCATCACGCTCGGCGGCCAGTCGGTGTCGATCAGCGGCGCGCCGAACGCGGGCGACAGTTTCACGGTGACGCCGGCCACGCAAGGCAGCATGGACGTATTCGCCAATCTGAGCCAGTTGATCACTACGCTGCAAACGCCGGTGTCGGGCGGCGCCTCGACGGCGAGCTTCCAGAGCGCCTTGACCACCAGCATGGCGCAGCTCGAAAACACGATGAACAACGTCGTGACCGCGCAGGCAGCCGTGGGTGGCCGCGAACAGGAAGTGCAGGCCTTGCAGACGGTCACGCAAACCAACACGCTGCAGACCTCGAGCAACCTCGCGAATCTGACGCAGACCGACATGGCCAAGACGATCGGCCAGTACACGATGACGCAGAACGCGCTGCAGGCCGCGCAACAGGCGTTCGTGAAGATTCAGAGCGTCTCGCTGTTCCAGTACCTGAACTGACAGCGCGAGCGATCTGAAACGCAGAAGGGCGGAACCGGTGTGAGCCGGTTCCGCCCTTCTGCCTTTCGGGGGGGGGGGGCCGTGACGCGGTGCGCGTACTTGTTTGCGCTACCTGAACCCGGCCGCCACGCGCCCCATCTGATCGATGCCAACGTCGAACAGGCGCATGAAGAACGGAATCATGTTCGGGATCATCAATTGCAGAAGCAGCAAGCCGATCAATGTGGTTAGCGGGAAGCCGATCTGGAATACCCCGATCTGCGGCGCGGCGCGATTCAGAATGCCCAGCGCGAGGTTGGTGATGAGGAGCGCGGCGACAACGGGCAGCGACAGCAGCAAACCTGCCGAGAACACCGTGCTGCCAAAGGTCGCCAGCGTATGCCAGCCGGGCGCGCCGAGAATGTTCGCCGACACCGGCACGGACTGGAACGTGGCGAGCAGTGCGCTGATCATCTGCAGATGCCCGTCGATCACGAGAAACACCAGCATCGCGATCGTGTTCATGTAGCTCGCCAGCACCTGGCTCGAACTGCTCACCTGCGCGTCGAAGAAAGAAGCAAAGCCGAGCCCCATGCCGAGGCCGACGAAGTCGCCCGTGGCGCTGACCGCCTGAAACACGATCTGCATCGTAAAGCCGAGCGCGATACCGATCAGGAACTGATTGACGATGATCCACACGCCCGCGGCAGAAAATACCGTGACTTGTGGCAGCGCGCCGAGCGTGGGTGCGACGATGATCGTGATGAAGGCCGAGAGCCCGATCTTCACGCGGATCGGCAGCGAGCGGTTGCCGAGCACCGGCGCGGTGGCGACCAGCGCGAGGATCCGCACGAACGGCCACAGGAACGCGGTGAGCCAGACGTTCAGCTGCGCATAGGTGACGGAAAACATCGCGGCAGGGCAGGAAAGGTTGAGGCCGGCGCCGCGCTCAGTTGACGAGCGTCGGAATGTTGGTGAGCGTCTGGCGCAGATAGTCGAGGATGGTCGTCAGCATCCACGGACCGGCGATCACCATGGTGATCGCAATCGCGAGCAGCTTCGGAATGAACGACAGCGTGCTTTCGTTGATCTGCGTGGCGGCCTGGAACAGGCTCACCACCAGACCGACCACCAGCGCGACCAGCAGCAGCGGCGCGGAGAGCAGCAGGCCGACATACATGGCCTGGTGCGCGAGCGTCATGACGGATTCTTGATTCATGGAGTCGGAACCGGAGGCGTAGGAGGTAAGCGAGCGCGCAAAGCGCGGTTAAACGAAGCTCTGTGCAAGCGAGCCGATCAGCAACTGCCAGCCGTCCACCAGCACGAACAGCATCAGCTTGAACGGCAGCGAAATGGTCGCGGGCGACACCATCATCATACCCATCGACATCAGCACGCTCGCCACCACCATGTCGATGATGAGGAACGGAATAAAAATCGTAAAGCCGATCTGGAAGCCGGTTTTCAGCTCGCTGGTTACGAACGAGGGCACCAGCAGCGACAGCGGCACATCTTCAGGACCTTGCATCGGCGCGGCGTGCGAGATGCGGGCGAAGAGGGCGAGGTCGGTTTCGCGGGTCTGGCGCAGCATGAAGGTCTTGAACGGCGCGAGACCGCGGTTGACGGCGGTTTCCATTGGCAGCGAGCCGTCGGAGAACGGCTTGTAGCCGTCGGTGTAGGCCTTGTCGAGCACCGGCGACATCACGAATAGCGTGAGGAACAGCGCGAGCCCGACGAGCACCTGGTTCGGCGGCGTGGTGGTCGTGCCGAGCGCCTGGCGCAGCAGCGAGAGCACGATGATGATGCGCGTGAAGCTCGTCATCATCAGCACCATGGCCGGCAGGAACGACAGCATCGTGAGCAGCAGCATGGTCTGCACGCTCAACGAGTACGTGGTGCCGCCGTTCGGGCCAGGGCTCGTGTTGAAGGCCGGCAAGCCGGCGGTTTGCGCGAACGACAGTGTCGGCAGCGCGAGCATCAGTGCCGGCAGCGCAAGCGGTGCGACGCGGCGCAGCGTGGAAATGACGGTGGAGACGGCTTGGGACATGCGAGGGGATTGCGCTGAATGCGCCGATTTGGGCGCCGATTCAAGCGCGGATTGAACACTGAACTGCATTACCGAACCCCGCTGCCTTGCCCGTTGAAACGTTTGCCGACTTCGCCTTTCAAGGCGTCGCGAAAGCGTTGGCCAAAAGAGCCCGGCAAGGCCGCGCCGGAGGGTGAATTGCCCGCTTGCGTAGCGCCGGCGGGTTCGACCGCGGCCGATCCTGCGGGCATCGTATGAAGCAGGCGCACATTGCCGGGCGCGGTGCCGAGCACGAGCCACGTATCGCCGATCTCCACCACCGCGACCCGCTCCTTGCCGCCGAGCGAGGCGCCGCCAACCGTCTTCACGAGGCCGCCGCGGTTCGCCGGCTGCAAGCCGAAGCGGCGCGCGAGCCATGCGCAGCCGAACACCAGACCGATCACGACCAGCAGCCCGACAATCGTCTGCAGCACCGCGCCGACGCCGAGCGCCGGAACGGCCGTGCCGGCACCGACGCCCGAAGCGATCTGCGCGGCGTTGTTGACCGCGTTGATATCAGCCGCACGAGCGGCCGAGGTGGCGAGCAGCGCGACGACCGACGCGAAGACCAGCACCGCGAGGTTCGCGGCCAGCGCGGCGCGCGTCAGAACGAGGCGCGCCGTGGCGCGGCCGGCAACGCGTTTCATCGATTCAGCTTCCGGATGCGTTCGGACGGCGTGATGATGTCGGTCAGGCGAATACCGAACTTGTCGTTCACGACCACCACTTCGCCCTGCGCGATCAGGCAGCCGTTCACCAGCACGTCCATCGGTTCGCCGGCCATGCCGTCGAGTTCCACCACCGAGCCCTGCGCGAGCTGCAGCAGATTGCGGATCGCGATCTTGGTGCGGCCGAGCTCGACGGTCATCTGGACGGGAATGTCCAGAATCATGTCGATGTCGTTGCGCGTGGAAGTCGACTCGACTTTCGACAGCGGCTGGAACACGCCGGCAGAGGCCACGTTGACTTCCGTGTTGTCGTTCTGCTCGGCCAGCGCGCTGGCCCAGTCGGCCATCGCCGCGTCGTCTTCGGCCGTGGCTGCGTCGGCGGCCATCTGAGCCGCGCTAGCGGTCAGTTCGACCTCGGGCTTTGCGTTCAGGTCACTCATATCCACCTTCCTTCATCGTTTCGGCTGCGCTGATCATCTTCTGGACCCGCAACGCGTACTGACCATTGAAAATTCCATAGCCGCATTCCATCACCGGCACCCCGTCGACTTTCGCCGTGATGTGCTCGGGGATGTTGATCGGCAGAACATCGCCTTTGCGCATGTTCAGGATCTGTTCGAACGTGACCGGCACCTGCGCGAGGTCGGCGGTCAGCTCCACTTCCGCCGCCTGCACCTGCTGCGACAGCACGCGGACCCAGCGGCGGTCGACTTCGAGCGCCTCGCCCTGGATCGGCGAGGAGAGGATGTCGCGGATCGGTTCGATCATCGAGTACGGCATGCAGATGTGCAGCGTGCCGCCCGTCGTGCCGAATTCGATCGAGAACTGCGTGACGATGACGATTTCGTTCGGCGTCGCGACGTTGGCGAACTGCGTGTGCATTTCCGAGCGCACGAATTCGAACTGCAGCGGACGCACGCTCTTCCACGACGCCGTGTAGTTGTCGAACACCAGGTTCAGCAACTTGTTGATGATGCGCTGCTCGGTCTGCGTGAAATCGCGCCCTTCGACGCGCGTATGGAAACGCCCGTCGCCGCCGAACAGGTTGTCGACCACGAAGAACACCAGGTTCGGATCGAACACGAACAGCGACGTGCCGCGCAACGGCTTCACGTGCACCAGGTTCAGGTTGGTCGGGATCGGCAGATTGCGGGTGAATTCGCTGTACTTCTGCACCTTCACCGGGCCGACGGAGATTTCCGCCGAGCGCCGCATGAAGTTGAAAATGCCGACGCGCAACAGACGCGCGAAACGGTCGTTGATGATTTCGAGGCCGGGCATCCGGCCGCGGACGATGCGTTCCTGCGTCGCGATGTTGTAGGGCCGTACGCCCGCGCGATCGCTTTGCTCGGCTTCCGAGTCGGATTCGCCGGTTACGCCCTTGAGGAGGGCATCGACCTCCTCCTGGGACATGAACTCTTCGTGGCCCATTCCTTATTCCTCGTGCGTCCCTTGGCGGTTGATGATGGCAGCGCTGACTAACGTCACGACAGACGTCACTGCACGACGAATTCGGTGAACAGCACGTCCTGGACGTGGATCGGCGCGGCGCCCTTGTCGGTCGGCTGCTCAATCAGCGTCTGCAGTTCCGTGGCGAGCGCACGCTTGCCGTCGAGCGGTGCGAGTTCCTCGGGGTGCTTGTTCGACAGCGCGAGCAGGATGCGGCTGCGCACTTCCGGCATGTGGTCGGTGAGTTCCTGCTGGGTCTTGGCATCGCTGAGCTTGAGCGTGAGGCCGATGCGCAGGAAATGCTGCTGGCCGTCGTCCGATTGCAGATTGACGGTCATTGATTCGAGCGGGAAGAAGAGCGGCACTGCGGCCGGTGCCGGTTCGGCCGGACTGGCAGCGGTGACTACTGGGGCACGCTTGGACATGAAGAACCACACGCCCGCGCCGGCTGCGCCCGCGGCAATGAGCGCAATGAGGGCGATCAGGATGATGCGCTTCAAGGGGCCCGGGGACGCGGGCACGGCTTGCTGGTTTGCGGTTGTGGTTGCCATGGGGTTTGCTTTGCTTGCCTTTTGTTGCTGGTGAGGGTGATTGTTGTTGATTTGCCTGCGGCGCGATGGGTCGAAAAGAAGGGGGATTGGTGGCTATCTCTGGTTTTTGCTTTCTTTGGACTTTCCTTGCTGTACTGGTGGTTTGTTTGTTGTGGTGGCCGGTTTGGTTTGTTGGCCTTTCCTTGTGATCGCGGTGGTCTATTAGCGTTGCCCCTGTGCGGGGCGGCACCTACTTTCTTTGCCGCGGCAAAGAAAGTAGGCAAAGAAAGCCGCTTTACCACCGCAAATTCTTAAGCGAGTCCCCTGGCTTGGAGGGGGTAGTGGAACATCTGGAATCTGTCTTCTCGCGCACTCCGCGTTCGCGACAAGGCAGTCATTCTTCCGGCGGCGCTGCGCGCGCCGATGCGGTCGTTCTTCCAACCGTCAGACGCGAATAGGCGCCCGCTGGGGGCGCCGCTTTTCAACCGACTACCAATCCAAGTTTGGCCAAATCCTTTTGCTTACCGCAAATGCCGGGCTAAGGCATCCCTCACGCAAATGTGTCCACCAAACCTACCGTGCGTCGCGTGGGAACATTCACGGTTGCCTCCACCGCGTCTGATCCGCCACCCCCGAACGATCCGCTCGTGCCGCTCGAGCGGCCGCCGGAGCGGCCGGAGTCCGCGCTTTGCTGCTGGCTGCTCTGACGCGCGAAGCCGTCGCTCACGCTCGCGCTGCCCAACCCAATGCCGCTTGATTCCATCGCTTCGCGCAACTTCGGCAAGGCCGCCTCGACCGCTTCCCGGACCGACTGGTGCTGCGATACAAACAACGCATGTGCATGGTTATCGGCAACCTGCAACACAACCTGTAGCGGCCCCAGATCCTTCGGGTTCAACGTCAGCTCGGCACTCTGCGTGTGCGCATTCGACAGGAACACCACCTTCTGGCTCAACGCATCCTCCCAGTCAGTCGTGCCAACCTGCGGGGACAAGGTGTTCGCCGCTTCCGCAGCGCCCGCGTTGCCGGTGGTCTGGATCGCCGTCGTCGTGCTCGCGGTGCTCGCCGCAGCCTGCGTCGCCGCCAGCGCTGCCGTGGCCGCATCGGCGGCGCTCTTGAAGGACGTCGCGTCGTCCGTCTGCGTGCCGCCGGCTGCCGTCGCCGTCAACGTGTCAGCCGCCGCTTTCGCCGCCGTCGATGGGTCCGCCACCGTCGTCGCCGTCGTGGTCAACGCTGTCTTAGTCCCGGTGGATCCCTTGCTGTCGCCGAACAGGCCCGCCGCCAAAGTCTTGCCGTTCGATGTCCCGTTCAACCCCGTGTTCGCATTCGTCTGGCCGTTGGCCGGCGTCGCGGCACTGGCCGCCGCGCCGCTCGCCGCGCCGGTCGCCATCGCCTGGGCCGGGACC